>NZ_CP058350.1:2948531-3269536 GCF_005860795.2 Peteryoungia desertarenae | reverse complement strand
ACGAGATTGCCGCGATCGATTACGAGAATGCGGCATTGCAGCGTCTCTGGTCCGCCCTGCTGACCGCCGTCGGAGGCGCCGGGCTCCATCTGCAGCGAGAGGCACTGATTGCGCGGCTCGAAGAGCAGGGACATGGTGCCATCCTTCGTGGTCTCGATCAGCAGATCCGCAACGCCCGACTTTGGACGGCAACTGAAAACGCAGCCGCCGAAGATGCGCGCGAAGGCTATCGTCAGGCGCTGTCTCTCCACAAGCGGTCGAAAGCCCTGAAGCGTCAGCGGATGGAGCTTGAGCGCGAGGTAGCGGAGGCGACCGAAGCGGATGATGCGGAACGGATCGACCAGCTCATTACGGCGCTCCATCAGGTTCAGCTGGAGATCACAAGGATGGAAAACCAGGAAGCCATCATTGATGGATTCGGTGTCATGTCCGGTCGGATCAAGGGGCCTGCGATCGGCCACTAAATGGGCGGAGATTGCGGAAGAACGGCGTTTTCTGACGTGTCTTCGCTTCGTCTTTGCCTGTTTTGCGTGCTATCACCTCCCGAACAGACGATTTTTCTGAAAATCCGGCACGAAGGAGTGACGTGGTGCGTGAGGCCTTTTTCGATTATCTGCGCGGTGAACTCGATGGCCTGAAGGCCGCAGGTCTCTACAAGGCCGAGCGGGTGATTACCTCCAAACAGGCAGGTGAGATCGAGGTGGCGTCCGGTGATCGGGTGCTGAACTTCTGCGCCAATAACTATCTTGGTCTGGCGGACAATGAAGAGCTTACAGAAGCCGGCAAGCGGGCACTGGAGCGATATGGGTATGGTATGGCCTCGGTTCGCTTCATCTGCGGCACCCAGGAGGAGCACAAGCAGCTTGAAGCGCGCATTTCCGCCTTCCTCGGCATGGAAGATACCATTCTCTATTCGTCCTGCTTCGATGCCAATGGCGGTCTCTTCGAGACATTGCTCGGCGAAGAGGATGCCATCATATCGGACGCGCTTAATCACGCATCGATCATTGATGGCGTGCGGCTCTCCAAGGCAAAACGCTTTCGCTATGCGAACAACGACATGAGGGCTCTGGAAGAGGAGCTCAAGAAGGCCGAAGGCAGTCGTTACAAGTTGATTGCGACCGACGGCGTCTTCTCGATGGACGGGATTATTGCCAATCTCGGCGGTGTCTGTGATCTCGCGGACAAATATGGTGCGATGGTGATGGTTGATGACAGCCATGCCGTCGGTTTTGTCGGGCGAAACGGGCGCGGGTCTGCGGAGCATTGCGGTGTCGAGGGTCGTGTCGACATGATTACCGGTACTCTCGGCAAGGCGCTTGGTGGTGCCTCCGGCGGCTATACTTCGGCGCGGGGTGAAGTTGTCGATTGGCTTCGCCAGCGCTCACGGCCCTATCTGTTTTCCAATACGCTCGCCCCGGTCATTGCTGCCGCCTCGCTCAAGGTGTTCGACCTGATCGAAAACGGGGATGCGCTTCGGCAGCGGCTGTATGCAAATGCCGATCTTTTCCGGCGCGAAATGACCAAGCTCGGCTTCACGCTTGCCGGCGAGGGACATCCGATCATTCCCGTCATGCTGGGAGATGCAGTGCTGGCCCAGGAGATGGCGAGACGGATGCTCGAAAAGGGCGTTTATGTCGTTGGCTTTGCCTTTCCGGTTGTGCCGAAGGGGCAGGCGCGTATCCGGACCCAGATGTCGGCGGCGCACAGCACTACAGATGTTGAACGGGCGATTGCCGCCTTCGCCGATGTCGGTTGCGACCTTGGCGTCATCTGATCCCAAACTAAACCAGATACTTATGGAGCACAGTGCATGTCGAATATGATGAAGGCGCTGGTGAAGTCCAGGGCCGAGACCGGCCTTTGGATGGAGCATGTCCCTGTGCCCGAGCCCGGCCCAAGGGATGTTCTCATCCGGGTCCGCAAGTCGGCCATCTGTGGAACCGATGTGCATATCTGGAACTGGGATGAGTGGGCGCAGAAGACTATCCCCGTGCCAATGGTTGTCGGCCATGAATTTTGCGGCGAGATTGCCGAGGTCGGCAGCGCCGTCAGCAAGTTCAAGATTGGCGAGCGGGTGTCGGGCGAGGGGCATATCGTTTGCGGCACCTGCCGCAACTGCCGCGCCGGGCGTGGCCATTTGTGCCGCAACACACTTGGTGTGGGCGTCAATCGGCCCGGCTCGTTTGCAGAATATCTCTGCATTCCCGAAGCCAATGTTGTCCCTATCCCGGACGATGTTCCCGATGAGATTGCCGCGATTTTCGATCCCTTCGGCAATGCCGTTCACACGGCACTCTCGTTTGATCTCGTGGGGGAGGATGTCCTGGTGACCGGCGCCGGGCCGATCGGCATCATTGGGGCCATGGTCGCAAAGCGATCCGGCGCCCGTAAAGTGGTAATCACGGATATCAACCCGACCCGCCTGGAGCTTGCCCGCCAATGCGGCATCGACCATGTGGTGGATGTGTCGCGGGAGAAGCTGCCGGATATGATGGCTCAAATCGGGATGAAGGAAGGCTTTGATGTTGGCCTTGAAATGTCCGGCGCGCCGCCGGCCTTCCGGTCGATGATCGAGACCATGAACAATGGTGGCAAGATTGCCATTCTGGGCATTGCGCCAGAAGGCTTCGGCATTGATTGGAACAAGGTCATCTTCAAGATGCTGACCCTCAAGGGCATCTATGGTCGCGAGATTTTCGAGACCTGGTACAAGATGATCGCTTTCGTCCAGGGCGGGCTTGATCTGTCGCCTGTGATCACGCACCGGATCTCGATTGATGACTATAAGTCCGGTTTCGAGGCGATGCGGTCGGGCCAGTCGGGCAAGGTGGTGATGGACTGGGGTTGAAACTCTCAACTGAGCGAATGGCGCTGCTATCTGCTCAAGCGGCAGATCCAAGCATGATCTGAGGGGCCAGCGGCGACCAACAGTGCTGACGGCGGCCATTTTATCACACTTCGTTGTATTTCGATTCGTTTTCAGGTTGCATTCGTTGCGCAAATGTTAGATGCAGCGAGACCTTTTCTGGTTTCGCCTATTGTTTTTTGAATGTGTTGTTTCCGCAGGCGTGGGTGGGAGGTGCTTTGACGGTTCTTACGACGGGTGTGCCTCATGCTTCTTTGCCGGGCTTAGTGGACTGACAATGCCATTCCAGGACCTGGATTATCTTGACCTGCCCGCACGCAAGCCCGGGGCCAACTGGCGTTTGCCGCGGTTTGTCTGGTGGGTAGCGCGCATTGGAACCAAGGGCTATCCGCACCGAGTTCGCCGCCGTCTTGCCGTCACCAATGTGATTTCATTGATGGTCAGCGTCATGACCCTTCCCTATATCGGGCTTTACATCGGCTACGATTGGGAAAACCTCTGGCTGGCTGCCGTGCTCTTCAGTCCCCAGGTTGCGTTTTATGCGCTGACGCCGTTTCTCCACCGGCTTGGCAGGTTTGCCGCTGCCACTTATCTTTGCTCGATATGGCTCGTCTTCGGGATTTGTTCCTGTCTGTTCTTCGGACGCGATTCCGGTCTGCATTTCTTCTTCCTGCCTGCCGCTTCTGCTTCCATGTTGGTCTTCGGACCCGAGCGGCTGGTCGTATCCGCCGCCGTGACCATGGTCGCCCTGGTCGCGTTCCTTCTTATCGAGATGCTCGTCATCTCGCCGATCTGGTTTGTGTCGGTCGATCCGGAGTTTCTGCAGATCCTTTTCCTGCTGACGGTACCCTTTAGCTTTGTGCTGATTTTCACCACGGTGCTTTTCGCGTTCAAGGAAGCCACTCAGGCGGAACTGGCATTCGAGAAAGAATACCGTTTCTCGGAAAAGCTGCTGCAGAATATCCTCCCGCGTGCGGTGGCTTTGCGGCTCAAGCATGAACGCGTTCAGATCGTTGCCGATCACGTCGACGCCGCAACGATCCTGTTTGCGGATATCGTCAACTTCACGCCCCGAGCGGCCAGCTGGAAACCACAGGAGGTTGTCGCCTTCTTGAGTCAGGTCTTTGCCCGCTTTGATGCGATTGCGACCTCGCACGGCTTGGAGAAGATCAAGACGGTCGGTGATGCCTACATGGTTGCAGGCGGTTTGCCAGAGCCTCGGCCCGATCACGCAGCCGATGTCGCACGGATGGCGCTCGATATCCTCAAATGTTGTGAAGACTTGTCGCGTGAAATCGGCGAACAAGTCGAGGTGCGAATTGGTCTTGATTCCGGCCCCGTGGTCGCCGGCGTGATCGGACCCAACAAGCTGCTCTATGATGTTTGGGGTGACCCGGTAAACACCGCAGCCCATCTGGAATCGCACGGTCTTGCCGGGCATATCCAGGTGACGGAATGTCTTAAAGCCAAACTTGAGGACCGCTTCGTATTCGAGTTTCGTGGAGAGCTAGCCGTCAAGGGCAAGGGGATGATGCGACTTTGGTTCCTTAAAGAAGAGAAGCGGCCACTGTAAGCATCCATCAAGGCACTCGCGATGAAGTCGCGACAGTGGGCGATGACACGAGCAGCATCTGTCGGCAATTGCCGCCTGTTCTTCAATTGCCCCTTGTTTTGCTGCAACAGCAACCTACATCCTGCCTGACCACTGGATAACTACCCGCAAACCTCTCATTTGTCGTTTTTCCTGAGCATTCGTGTTGGAAATGCTTGACGTGAGGAAAAATTGTGGGAATCACGAAGGCT
Source organism: Peteryoungia desertarenae (assembly GCF_005860795.2). GTDB lineage: Bacteria > Pseudomonadota > Alphaproteobacteria > Rhizobiales > Rhizobiaceae > Allorhizobium > Allorhizobium desertarenae. The sequence goes on along the minus strand of NZ_CP058350.1, from coordinate 3,264,864 downwards.
GACACACAAGGGTGAAGTGGGTTCGGGCAGATCTCTGGTATGATGACCGGTCACGCAAATAGACGACTATGCGATGCAGCGGCCGCCATGCCCTTGGTTAATCAGGAATTAAGCACCATTCCGTTAGGTCAGTGAAGTTCTCCGCGCGGGTGGAGCCAGTGTTCCATCCGCCTTCCAGCGGTGTGCGGAATGTTGATATGTCAGGGAAAGCAGCGAGATAAATGGCATCCAAAGTCAAAGAAAACGAAGAAGCCGACAGCGAACGCGACGGCGCGCCGGACGGTCCGCTTCTCGACCTTTCGGATGACGCGGTCAAAAAGATGATCAAGGCCGCCAAGAAGCGCGGCTATGTCACCATGGATGAACTGAATTCGGTGCTGCCGTCGGAGGAAGTGACCTCCGAGCAGATCGAAGACACCATGTCGATGCTTTCGGACATGGGCATCAACGTCATCGAGGATGAAGATGCCGAAGATGCGACGGCATCCGAAGAGGCTGACGGCGACGAGGATGGTGACGCCGAAGGCGGCGAACTGGCGACGACATCGGGCACGGCACTTGCAACCGCGAAGAAGAAAGAGCCGACGGATCGCACCGATGACCCGGTGCGCATGTATCTGCGCGAAATGGGCTCCGTGGAGCTTTTGTCGCGTGAGGGCGAAATCGCGATTGCCAAGCGCATCGAGGCTGGCCGCGAGACGATGATCTCCGGCCTCTGCGAGAGCCCTCTGACCTTCCAGGCGCTGATCATCTGGCGCGACGAATTGAACGAAGGCACGACGCTGCTGCGCGAGATCATCGATCTCGAAACCACCTATTCCGGTCCGGAAGCCAAGGCGGCGCCGCAGTTCCAGTCTCCTGAAAAGATCGAGGCAGACCGTAAGGCTGCCGAAGAGAAGGAAAAGGAGCGCGCCAAGCGCCGTCCTCAGGCTGCTGCCGGCGATGATGACGACATCACCGCCATCGGTGGCGAAGGCATGCCGCAGGAAGAGGAAGAAGAAGACGAGGACGAGAGCAATCTCTCTCTGGCAGCCATGGAAGCGGAGCTTCGTCCGCAGGTCATGGAGACGCTCGATCTCATCGCCGACACCTACAAGAAGCTGCGCAAGCTGCAGGACCAGCAGGTCGAGGCCCGTCTTGCCTGTGCCGGCACGCTGTCCTCCGGTCAGGAGCGCCGCTACAAGGAGCTGAAGGATCAGCTGGTGACGGCGGTCAAGTCGCTGTCGCTCAACCAGAACCGTATCGACAGCCTGGTCGAGCAGCTCTACGACATCAACAAGCGCCTCGTGCAAAACGAAGGCCGGTTGCTGCGTCTGGCCGAAAGCTATGGCGTCAAGCGCGACAGCTTCCTTGAGCAGTATTCGGGTGCCGAGCTTGATCCGAACTGGATGAAGTCGATCGCCAATCTGTCGGCCCGTGGCTGGAAGGATTTTGCCCGCGAGGAAAACCAGACCATCCGCGATATCCGCCAGGAGATCCAGAACCTGGCAACCGAGACCGGCATTTCGGTCACGGAGTTCCGCCGCATCGTGCATATGGTGCAGAAGGGCGAGCGCGAAGCGCGTATCGCCAAGAAGGAAATGGTCGAGGCAAACCTGCGTCTCGTCATTTCCATCGCCAAGAAGTACACGAACCGCGGGTTGCAGTTCCTCGATCTCATTCAGGAAGGCAATATCGGCCTGATGAAGGCGGTCGACAAGTTCGAGTACCGCCGTGGCTACAAGTTCTCGACCTATGCGACCTGGTGGATCCGTCAGGCGATCACCCGCTCGATCGCCGACCAGGCCCGCACGATCCGTATTCCGGTTCACATGATCGAGACGATCAACAAGATCGTCCGCACATCGCGCCAGATGCTGCACGAGATCGGCCGCGAGCCGACGCCGGAAGAACTGGCCGAAAAGCTGGCCATGCCGCTCGAAAAGGTGCGCAAGGTCCTGAAGATTGCCAAGGAACCGATCTCGCTTGAAACCCCCGTGGGTGACGAAGAGGATTCGCATCTCGGCGATTTCATCGAGGACAAGAACGCGCTTCTGCCGATCGATGCCGCCATCCAGGCGAACCTGCGCGAGACCACCACTCGCGTTCTCGCCTCGCTCACGCCGCGTGAAGAGCGCGTCCTGCGCATGCGCTTCGGCATCGGCATGAACACCGACCACACGCTCGAAGAAGTCGGCCAGCAGTTCTCGGTCACCCGCGAACGTATCCGTCAGATCGAGGCGAAGGCGCTCAGAAAGCTGAAACATCCGAGCCGGTCGAGGAAGCTGCGGAGCTTCCTGGATAGCTGAGGCTGTCAGGTATCGAAGACAATCAGGACCCGGCGGGAACACTCCTGCCGGGTTTTTCTTTTACCCTCAGATGGCCTTGGTATCGTCTTCACCCTTGATCCGGCCATGATTTGTGTCCACATCCGGCATTGATCATCGGCACAGCACTCAACTTCATGCGCGCAAGATTCAAGACAGGCTGGAAGAAGCTCGGCGGGAGCATTGCGATCTCGCTGGCGCTGCATGGCGTTGTGGCTCTTGCGCTGCTTGTGACGCTTTCGGTGCCCGAAATGGATCAGCAACAGGAAGAAGATGTGGTGGAGGTAACGCTGGTGCCGCCTCCGCCCGCACCGGAAGACACCTTGCCTGAGGAGGAACCGGTAGCCGAGGAGGCTCCGCCAGAGGAAGAAGCGGCTCCTGAGGAAGAGGCGCTGGAGGTTTCTCCCCCCGAAGAGCCGGCGGTGGAAGAGGCTCAGCCGGAGGTGCCGCTTCCGGAAGAAGAGGTTGAGGTTGCAGAGGCCGAGCAGAATGGGGCGGCGGGTGCTGAGGATGGCGTGCCCTTTCCGGTGCTGAGGCCCGTTTTTCAGTTCGGCGAGGAGGAAAGCGGTCCCGAGGTTTCACCGGACGGCAATGCGCCCGAACTGGCTCAGACGGAAGAAGAGCCTGCGCCGACTGAGGAACCCTTGGCTGAGCCCGTTACGCCTCCGCAGGACATAGCGGCGCTCGATGACGGAGAGGTTGTTTTGCTGCCGGAGATGCTGCCGGAGCCCGCCGAAGCGGACCAGCCGGCAGCGGAAGCGGAAAACAAGACGCCTGAGCCGCAGGAGACTGTTCCTCCCTTAGAACTGACAGAGGCGAGAGAGCTGTTTTCCACCACGATCAGCGACAATCCCGCAGCGGTTACCGCAATGGGTGACATGCCGAGGTCACTCAGGGGCAGTGAGCTTTGCACAACGGAGCTGCGCGAGCAGCTCAGGAACGCGCCGACCCGGTATGTGCTGGAGCTTTTGCCGGCCTACCGGCTGGAGAGCGGTAATCAGCTTGATGTGCGTGATGCGGCGTTCAAGGCGAACGGCCAGTGGTACAATGTCGCCTTTCGCTGCACCGTCGATGATGATGCCATGCGGGTTCTGGGCTTTGCGCTGACGATCGGTGACGCTATTCCGCCCTCTCAATGGCAGGAGCGCGGTTTCCCGATGAACTGAGCATACTGAGCATGGTGCTCGTGCTGATCACCGCAGCAGGCTTGCGGCAATCGTCAGCATGACCAGAGCAATGCCGACATCCAGAATGCGCCAGGCGATCGGGCGGGCAAAGAGCGGTGCAAGCAGTCTTGCGCCGAAACCAAGCGAGAAGAAGAAGGTGAACGAAGCCGTCACCGCGCCAAGGCCGAAGGCGAAGCTGTGTTCGCTGTAGCGCAGCGAGATGGAGCCAAGCAGGATGACCGTGTCCAGATAAACATGGGGATTGAGCCATGTGAGCGCGAGCGCGGTCAATATCGCTTCACGCTGGCTGATGACGGAGCCGAAGGCAGCGTTCAGGGCATTGCCGCCCCGATAGGCTGAAAGCAGGCTGCGAAAGGCATAGAAGGTCAAGAATGCGGCCCCGCCGTAGCGCATCGCCGGTACCAGCCAGTCCATACGCTCCATGATGGTGCCAAAGCCGGCCACGCCCAGCGTGATCAGCATTGCGTCTGACAGGGCGCAGACCAGCACGACGGCCAGAACATGCTGCTTCTGCAGGCCCAGTTTCAGAACGAATGCGTTCTGTGCGCCTATTGCAACGATCAGGCTCAGGCCGAGAAAAAAACCGGCGGTCAGGGCAAGGATCATGGTCAACTCCCGTTTCCGGCTTTGACTAGTGGCTCAGGGCAAATTAGAAAAGCTAATAAAACTGTTCCGAGATAAGATTCTCTAATGATCGATGCGGCCCAACTTGCGGCACTGGCGGCTGTTCTTCGGCTCGGCAGCTTTGACAGGGCGGCCCGACAGCTTGGTGTGACGTCCTCGGCTATTTCACAGAGAATTCGGCTGCTCGAAGAGCGTATCGGCGCGGTTCTGGTGATCCGCAGCCAACCCTGCGAGGCAACCGAAACAGGGCTTCGGGTGCTGCGCCATGCCGAGGAGGTTGGACTGCTGGAGCAGGCCTTGCGGCGGGAATTGGGGCTGGTCGAGGAGATTGCGACGCAGGTGACCGTAAGGCTCGCCGTCAATGCCGACAGTCTGGCAACCTGGTTCATCGACGCCATGGCAGAGACGCCGGATTTGCTTTTTGATCTCGTGCTTGATGATCAGGATCACAGTGCAGACTGGCTGAAGCGAGGCGAGGTGCGGGCAGCGATCAGCAGTTCGCCCCATGCTGTTCAGGGCTGTGACTGCCTGCCGCTTGGTGCGCTTCGCTATGTGGCAACGGCCAGCCCAGCCTTTGTTGAACGCTGGTTTCCGGCGGGCAGGGTGACGGTGGCCAGCATGACAAAGGCGCCGGCACTTGTCTTCAACCGCAAGGACAGGCTGCAGCAGCAATGGACGGCGCTGGTCCTGGGTGAAGCTTCGGTCGGCCCCTGCCACTGGCTTCCCTCGTCGCAGGCCTTTGTCGATGCCGCCGTGGCCGGGCTTGGCTGGGGCATGAACCCGGAAGGCCTCGTGCGCCCCTTGATCGATCAGGGGAGGCTGGCGGCGCTGTTGCCGAAAACTCCGCTGGATGTGCCGCTTTACTGGCATGTCAGCCGCTCGGTTCAGTCGGTTTTGAGGCCGCTGACCAAGGCAGTCACGAAGGCGGCAGGACGTCATTTGCGACCGATTGAGAAGACCGGACCATGAGCGCTGTCTCTTGCTACCCTTGCCGTTGCTTGTTCATTTGCTTATGTGCCTCCTGAAAGGAGACTGCGATGACATTGACAGAAGAGGTCGAAATCATCCTGGCCGCAATCAATCGCCGCGATGCCGACCATTGGATTTCCTTTTTTGATGATGAGGCGGTTCTGGACCTGCCTGAAGGCCGACGGGTGGTTGGTCGCGACAGTCTGCGTGACACGCTTTCGACCCTTGTTCTGAAGCACGATCTTGGGCTGGAGGACACCGTTCTGATGGTGGACGGCGCCGGCTTCCGGGTTGCCGTCGAATGTACGATCAGCGGCAGGGGCGGGGATAGGCGCACGTTCTCATTGCCCGCGGTCCTGGTGTTCGAGCGTGAAGATCACCTCATCACGCGGCTGAGCTGGCTCATGTCGACGCCGCTGAACGCTGAAGGATAGCAGTCACCCCGCAAGGGTTCTTTCAAGAACCTCGACGATCATGGCGTGATCCTCTTCCGACTTCAAGCCGGAGACGGTGATGGCGGCGATAACGCCTACGCCTTTAACGCGCACCGGGAAGCTTCCGCCGTGATCTGCGTAATCGAGCGGATCTATCCCAAAGTCAGGCCCCAAGCTCCGGTTCTTCAGGCGATTGCTTTCCCCGACCCTCAGCGACGCCTTGTGATAGCGAAGCGTCGTATTGCTCTTGCGTCTCGCCCAGTGATCATTATCCGGTGCGGAGCCCGGCAGTGCTGCGTGAAACAGCACGCGGTCGGGGGTGCGGATATTGATGATGACGGGGGCCTTGCTGGCGCGTGCTGCTGTCACCAGAGCAGTACCGATTTCATAGGCTGTTGTCTCATCAAAGCTCTGAAAGACGAGGGTCTTTTCCTGTGCTTCCAGCGTTTCCATCAACGTCATTCTTGCCTCTCAGGGAACAGTTGTCTGTCACGCACCCTATAGTGAGTATCGGTGATCGACTAGCATAGTGGCAACAATTTCAACGCAGGAGGCAGGCATGGCGATGAGTGTGATCACCATTGAGACACGAGGACAGGGGCTTTATGAGTTCACGGATCAGGCCCGTGCCTTTCTGCGCCAGCAGCAGGTGGAGGAGGGGCTCATGACTGCTTTTGTGCGGCATACATCCTGCTCGCTGCTGATCCAGGAAAATGCAGACCCGGATGTGCAGGTTGATCTCAAGGCCTTTTTTCGACGCCTGGTGCCCCCGACCACCGATCCGAGCATGGGCTATATAACCCATCGCGACGAGGGGCCGGACGACATGCCCGCTCATATCAAGGCGGCGATCCTGCCGGTGTCGGTCAACATTCCCCATCAGGCAGGCAGGCTTTTGCTGGGGACCTGGCAGGGGCTTTATCTTTTCGAGCACAGAGATCACCCTCATCGCCGTGAAGTGATCCTACATATCTAGGGAAAACTGAAATCCTGTCATACGGGATCTGGCTGGTTCCCAGAAACCATGCACCTTCGTCACGGGCTCCTCCCTTAAATCTTAGTGTTTTTTGCCAAAAAATCATCTTTATTCTTGCTGCCTTGATCGTTTTATCGCCAATCTTTGCCCATCCGGTGATTTTTTGCTGCTACTCATGCTGGCGATCAGGCAAATTCATACTACAACTTTGGCGTCATGTTATCATACAACATTTGGGAGGATGAGATGTATCATGCATGGACCAAGGGGCTGCGGCTGACACTGCTGGCGAGCATTGTCCATTTCGCAGGGGCGGGGATCGTTCTGGCTGCTGAACCGAGCTTCCAGGAGGGAAAGCTGGTCGAAATCGTCGTCATGGCGAGCGAGCCGATGATGCAGGTGAATGGTGCCTATCATGAACTGATCGATGGGCTTTACGCAGCGCCGCTCGTCGAGGATGAGAAGCATGTCCTTGCCCCACTCGATGACATTCTGGCAGAACTTGGCGGCACTGTCAGCCGCCAGGGTGACGCCATCACCTATGGTCTCGGGGAACGCAGCGTGGCGATGACGATCGGGTCGCAGACGGCCCAGGTCAACGGTGCGGAAAAATCGGCCCCCTTCGCGCCGCGTGTCGAGGACGGGCTTGTCTATGCGCCTTTCGAGTTCGTGATGGAGGGGCTTGGTGCCCGCTATTCCTGGGTATCGTCGCGTCAGCGGGCCGAGGCTCTGTTCCTGCTGCCGGCTGGAAGCCTCTATTCCATTCCATCTGGCAAGCTCCGCATGCGGGATGTCGATGAGAAAGAGGACGCCTGGTTTGCCGGACCGGAGGCCAGGGCCCTGGCTGAGGCATTGATCGCCAATCAGAATGAAGACGGCGGTTGGTTCAAGCTTGGAAGTTCGAGCGATCTTCTGCATGTCGTGAACCGGGAGGCCTATCCGGCGATCAGGCAGAAATCGACGATCGACAATGGCACCACGGTCTTCCAGCTGTCGACCCTTGCAAAATCAATGCGGCCCAACCGGACCCTGCCTTGCAAGCAGCGATCGCTTCCGGTGTGCGCTATCTGCTTGACGGGCAGTATGACAATGGCGGCTGGTCGCAATTCTTCCCGATCCGCAGCGGATACCATGCGCGTATCACCTTCAATGATGATGCCGTTGCCAATGTGCTGCAACTTCTTCGCAACGTAACCGATGAAGAGGGAGACTTTGCTTTCCTTGATCCAGCCCTTCGCGCAAGAGCAGGCGAAGCGCTGGAAAAAGGCATCGACCTCGTCCTGAAGACACAGGTTGTTCAGGATGGGCAAAAAACCATCTGGTGCGCGCAGTATGACGAGGTCTCGCTCGAATGCGCCCGAGGTCGTTCCTATGAACTGGCTTCGCTCAGTGGCGGGGAAAGCGCCAATATCCTTCGCTTTCTGATGAGCTTCAAGACGCCGAGCGGCGACGTTGTCGAGGCCGTCAATTCGGGCGTCGCCTATCTGGCAAGCCAGGCCATCGAGGGCAAGAAGCTTGTACGCCGGGAGGATGCGACGCTTCCCTTCGGTCGAGACCGTATTCTGGTCGATGACGCAGGCTCCGTCGTCTGGCCTCGGTTCATCGAGCTGGGCACGAATCGACCGCTTTATTCCAACCGTGCCGGCGATCGCCTCTATAACTACGAGGAGGTCAGCTATGAGCGGCGTGAACGCTACAGCTGGCTCGTGACCACGCCGCGCGATGTGCTGAACGAGGTTTATCCTGCGTGGCAGAAGCGGCATTCCCCCAATGTCAATGCGCCCAATCCCTGATTTTTGCTTCAACCGGTCGACGGTCAGAAAGGCGGCAGCAATCGCTGCCTTTCTGTTCATCTAGGTGAACTCTGGCTGAACGCGGGATTCGGATGCCGTTCAGTCGCTTCGATCTAGTGTCTTTTCAATCGCTGAAAGAGGCGGGAGGCGGCCCGAGGGCCCAACCCAAGAGGAGACAGAGACATGACCGGTATTCTTCGCAAGGCAGGTATTGCAGCTTTGGTATCCCTGATGGCCGTTACCGGCGTTGCGCCTACGGCCTCGGCAGACAGCTTTGGTTGGGGCGTCTATATCGGCGGTGGCGGCCCGCATATCGAATTTCGTGACGGACCCCGTCATTGGGATCGCCACGGTGATCGCCATCGTGATCGTCATGACGATCGCCGCTGGGATCGTCACGATGACAGACGTGCTCGCGGCGAGTGCCGTCCGCACGACGCGATCGAGAAGGCCCGCTGGACCGGCCTGCGTCGCGCACGCATCCATGATGTAACCCCGCGCAGAGTGGTCATTTCCGGTTTCCGCCACGGTGATTTCGACCGTATGGTTTTCGCCAATGTGCGTGGTTGCCCGGTCATCCGATACTGAGCGAACCTGCCCGATCGGTGACAAAGCGGGTTTCAGATAGCCATGGGAGAAGGAGATTGATGACCCGGTCCCATGGCTTGAAGAGATTTGCACGGACGGATCGCTGTCCGTTCAAGCCTTTTCGACGCGCCCCGTTTTGCGGCGACAGACAGGTTTTGAAAACCTGCCCGGATGTGGCCTGTTGACGTTCTCGTGAAGGCCTTGAAGCCGCCTCAATGGCCCCCCATCTCTCCGCCAACCCGCTGGTCCGGGCCCCTCTGGCAGGAGCCGCCGGTGCTCCTGCGATGTCGGACCGTTTCGACAGCTTTGCCGGCCATAGGACCAATCCGTGCGACGCCATACCCATAACCAGTTTGAGCCGGGTCGTTTCCCGCTCCCTTTGCAGAATCATGAAGCGCGCGGGATGCCCAAGACGCGCTTTCCCGCCATGCCGGGGCGTGAGCTTCATGACAGTCATTCTGGGGAGATCTGCCGATGATCGGTGAATTTGTTGCATCGCTTTTTGCCAGTTTCGTTGTTGAACCCGTTCAGGCGGGCCTGCGAGAGCGCCTTGAAGAGGCCCGCGCGCCGGTCGAGGTGGTGAGCCAAGCCAGCGATTGTCTGGGGACGACGGGGCCGATTCTTCTCGCTCGTGCCGGTGAGGAGCCGTGGTGGGCGGTCACGACGATTGTCAGTGTCGCTGTGGGCTGGCAGACTGCTGCGGAATTGCTGGATGCTGGAAACCCGGCTTGCGGTTCGCTTGCGAATTTTCTCGTCAGCCAGGGGGAAACCGGCTGATGCATTATTTGAACCGCTGGGAGGATGTAATGCCGAATGCCATTGAGAATCAGGCCCCGCCCCATGGTCAGGCGGGAGGCCAAGATCACGACGAAGGCGAGGGGCTTGGCAGTATTCGTGAAAGGCGGAACTTTCTCGCCGGCTATTGGGCCGGCGGCCTCATTGGCTTCAACGGTGCGGACCTCGCCCGCTATGCCCGCGATCTCCACAAGGCTGACCATGTCGTTACCGGCGATAGCGACGTCGTTTCCTGCCTCCACCGCGACCTGACACTCGCCGGCCATCGAATCAGCAAATCTGAGATCGAGAAGAAGCTGAAGGGATTTCACGCCCAGGCTCTCAAGGATACCGGCTGCACGGAATGAAATGGTGGGCCCGGAGGGACTCGAACCCCCAACCAAGCGGTTATGAGCCGCCGGCTCTAACCATTGAGCTACAGGCCCAGCCCGGCGGATTGCCGTCGGGCGGGTAATGGTCACCCCGCACCGTGGGCTTGCGTCTAACGCAAATTCCCAAAGCGGACAAGTCTTCGCCGTGATGGCTTCACAATCGGGTTCCATAGCGAGATGGCGCTGCCGCACAGAGTGTCTGGCGTCCATCGTCGGTTCCGGGCGTGGCCAGTCTGTGAGATCATGTCTCACAGACTATGCTGCATCTTGATGTCGAAAGCGTCGTCAAGAGCGTGCAGCATTCAATCAGGCGGAGCCCCGGACAGTTCCGGCTATAGAAGGGAAAAGGAAACATCGCATGCTGAAGACAATGAGACCCCTGATGCTGGCGACGGCTCTGATCGGCCCGCTGGCGCTGGTCGCCGCCGCTGCGCCCGCTCTTGCAAGTGAGGATGAGATGCGAGAAGCCACGATCATTGTTTCGGGAGAGGGAGAGGCGGCGATTGCGCCGGACATGGCCATTCTCTCACTGTCGGTGGTGCGCGAGGCCGCGACCGCCGAGGAGGCGCTTCGTGCCAACAGTCAGGCCATGGCGGACGTGCTTGCGGATCTGAAAGGGCAGGGCCTTGCCGATCGGGACTTGCAGACGAGCAATTTTTCCGTCCAGCCGCGCTATGAGCAAAAGAAGTCCAGCACCGGTGATTATCAGGCTCCGGAGATCGTCGGTTATACAGTGACCAACGGGCTGACAGTGAGGGTTCGGGACCTGTCGGCGCTCGGCAGCGTCATTGACAGGGCTGTAAAGCTTGGCGTCAACCAGGGCGGTGACATCGTTTTCACCAATGACGATCCGGCAGCGGCAATTGCCGAGGCCCGTCGTGAGGCTGTGGCTGAAGCCATGGAGAAGGCGCGGATCCTGACTGAGGCTGCGGGTGTCAAGCTTGGGCGCGTGATCGAGATTTCCGAGAATTTTGCCGCACCCATGCCACAGCCTGTCTATCGGACGATGGCGATGGCCAAGGACATGGCCATGGAAGCGGCACCGATTGCCTCTGGCGAGAACCGTTACAGCGTGACGGTCAACATGACTTATGCGCTGGATCAATAGGATATTGCAGATCACATGATGCGAAGGCGGTGGGACCTGTCCGCCGCCTTTCTCGTCGTCACCACGATCAGATCTTGAGTGGTACCCCTGCGATCATCTTGGTCAGGCTGCCCTCTGCCGGGAAAAGCGGGATCAGGCAGGCCTGAAGCGCGTGGTAGATGTCTCCCTTGCCCGGGAAGAGGCTGTTTGACGGCTTGCCGTCTTCGGTCAGTTCCTCGTGCCAGCCGCCGAATTCGCGGTCGAGACTGTTGTTTGCGATATAGCTCCAGATCTTGCGATAGCTTTCCTCATGAAAGTCGCTTTCGGCATGCTGGTTGAGGAAATGGGCGGCGGCTGCACCTTCGCAGAGCGGCCACCACAGTTTGGAGCGCTTGTCGGGGCTGTTTGCCCAGTCGAGCGTGTAGAAGAAACCGCCCTTGTCCTTGTCCCAGCCGAGGGCCATGGACTGGAAGAAGAGGCCGCGTGCCGCTTCGGGCATCCAGCCATGGCGCTTGCCGCCGAGCACCCAGAGCTGCAGCAGAAGCCTTGCCCATTCCAGCCAGTGGCCGGGTGTGGTGCCAGCCGGGCGGAACATCTCGTTTGCGTGATAGTAGGTGGGGTCGACGCTCCAGCTTTCATCGAAATGCTCGGCAACCCGGAAGGCTTCCTCGCGGGCGCGGCGGTTGATGATCAGGTCCGCAATGCTTTCCGCCTTGTCGAGATAGTGCCGTTCCCCGGTAACCTCGAAGGCCGCCATCAGGCTTTCGGTCAGGTGCATGTTCGAATTCTGGCCGCGATAACCGGGCACCGGCTGCCAGTCGGCGGAAAATTCTTCTGCAATGGCGCCGTGGTCCTTTTCCCAGAACCGCGTGTCGATCACCTCGGTGATGTCGGCCAGCATCTCGTCTGCCAGCGGGTGGCCCACACATTTCGCCGATGAAGCGGCCAGAAGCACGAAAGCATGGCCATAGCCCTGTTTTGATGAATCGACGGCGCCGGTGTCATCGGCTTGCCAGAAATAGCCACCATGCTTTTGATCACGATGGACATTCCAGAGATAGCGCATGCCATGATCGACAATATCGGCGGCACCCGGTCGGCCGAGCAGGTCGCCGATGGCATAGCAATGGACCATCCGGGCGCTCGCATGGATGCCGCGCACCGGATTGTTCCTGTTGAGGGGCTGACCTTTACGATCGAGGTCGTAGAAGCCGCCCTTGGGATTGAGCGCATTGGTCTGGAAGAAATCAAAAAGGCCGTTCGCTTCGCCGAGCAGCCAGTCGCGATGATAGGGACGGTTGGCCCATAGGGCGTCTGCTTTTGTGGCTTGAGCTTTATCGGGCATGACGTCTCCTCCAAATCGCGCGTGTGTTCAGCTTCTTAAGGATCTTGGACGTGGTTGTCACCGTTCCCCTTCAGCTATGCAGGATTAGAGCGCATGTTGACATAAACATATCTTTATGTGATTTGGACGTGTCGCATTTGAAGCAAGGGAGTTCGCTTATGCTCGATCAACTGTTCGGCAAGCAGGGTGCCAATCGCGATGGCGCGGAAATCCTGCGGGCGCTGCAACAGGCCGCGCGTGAGCGTATCCTGATCCTCGATGGAGCCATGGGCACCGAAATCCAGGGGCTGGGCCTTCAGGAAGACGATTTCCGCGGAGAGCGCTTCATTGGCTGTGCCTGTCATCAGCAGGGCAATAACGACCTTCTGATCCTGACCCAGCCGCAGGCGATCGAGGACATCCATTTCCGCTATGCGATGGCCGGTGCCGATATCATCGAGACGAATACCTTTTCCTCGACCAGTATTGCCCAGGCCGATTACCAGATGGAAGGTGCGGTCTATGATCTGAACAAGGAAGGGGCGGAAGTCGTGCGGCGCGCCGTGCTCAGAGCCGAGCGCGAGGACGGCAAGCGCCGTTTCGTGGCCGGTGCCATCGGGCCGACCAACCGCACCGCATCGATCTCGCCGGATGTCAACAATCCCGGCTACCGCGCTGTTTCCTTTGATGATTTGCGTCTTGCCTATGGCGAACAGATCGACGGTCTGATCGATGGTGGAGCCGATATCATCCTGATCGAGACCATTTTCGACACGCTGAATGCCAAGGCTGCGATCTTTGCCTGTGAGGAGCGTTTCCTTGCCAGGGGCATACGCCTGCCGGTTATGATTTCCGGCACGATCACCGATCTTTCGGGCCGTACGCTGTCCGGCCAGACACCGACCGCCTTCTGGAACTCGGTGCGCCATGCAAGGCCGTTTACCATCGGTCTCAACTGTGCGCTCGGGGCCGATGCCATGCGCCCGCATCTTCTGGAATTGTCGGGCGTGGCCGATACCTTCATTTCCGCCTATCCGAATGCCGGTCTCCCGAACGAATTCGGTCGTTATGACCAGACGCCCGATGAGATGGCAGAACTCGTTGCGGGCTTTGCCGATGAAGGCATCGTCAATGTGGTGGGCGGCTGTTGCGGTTCGACGCCGGATCATATCCGGGCGATTTCCGAGGCCGTTGCCGGCAAGACGCCGCGCCAGCCTATCGAGCACCGGCCCTTCATGTCGCTGTCCGGGCTGGAGCCTTTCGAGCTCACCAAGGACATTCCCTTCGTCAATGTCGGCGAGCGAACGAACGTGACGGGCTCTGCGAAGTTCCGCAAGCTGATCACCGCCGGCGATTATGCCGGCGCTCTCGTGGTCGCGCGCGATCAGGTGGAGAACGGCGCGCAGATCATCGACATCAACATGGACGAGGGCCTGATCGATTCCGAAAAGGCCATGGTCGAGTTTTTGAACCTGATTGCCGCCGAGCCGGACATCGCCAAGGTGCCGGTGATGATCGATTCCTCGAAGTTCCCGATCATCGAGGCGGGGCTCAAATGCGTGCAGGGCAAGGCGGTGGTGAATTCTATTTCGCTGAAAGAGGGCGAAGAGGCTTTCATCGCGCAGGCTCGCCTGATCCGCAATTACGGTGCCGCCGTCGTCGTCATGGCCTTTGATGAAAAGGGCCAGGCCGATACTTATGAGCGTAAGGTGGAGATCTGCCGCCGCGCCTATCGGATCCTGACCGAAGACGCCGGCTTTGCGCCGGAAGACATCATCTTCGACCCGAACATCTTTGCCGTGGCGACCGGGATTGAAGAGCACAACAATTACGGTGTCGACTTCATCGAGGCGACCCGCACGATCCGGCAGGAAATGCCTCTGGTGCATGTGTCCGGTGGGGTGTCGAACCTCTCCTTCTCCTTCCGCGGCAATGAGCCGGTGCGCGAAGCCATGCATGCGGTCTTCCTCTATCACGCCATCCAGGCGGGTATGGATATGGGTATAGTCAATGCGGGGCAGTTGGCTGTTTATGAAAGCATCGATCCGGACCTGCGCGAGGCCTGCGAGGATGTGGTTCTCAATCGCCGTCAGGATGGTACCGAGCGGCTCCTGGAGATCGCCGAGCGCTATCGCGGCACTGGCGAGGCCAAGACCCGTACCCAGGACATGAGTTGGCGCGAATGGCCGGTCGAGAAGCGGCTGGAGCACGCGCTGGTGAACGGCATCACCGAATTCATCGAGATCGATACGGAAGAAGCCCGGCAGAAGGCCGATCGTCCCCTGCATGTGATTGAAGGGCCGCTGATGGCCGGGATGAATGTGGTCGGCGACCTGTTCGGTGCCGGCAAGATGTTCCTGCCGCAGGTGGTCAAATCGGCGCGCGTGATGAAGCAGGCCGTGGCAGTGCTTCTTCCCTACATGGAAGAAGAAAAGCGGCTGAATGGCGGGGATGAAAAGCAGGCCGCTGGCAAGGTGCTGATGGCGACCGTCAAAGGTGACGTGCATGATATCGGCAAGAACATTGTCGGCGTGGTTCTCGCCTGCAACAATTACGAGATCATCGACCTCGGCGTCATGGTGCCCGCCACCAAGATCCTGGAAGTGGCGAAGCAGGAAAATGTCGACATCATCGGCCTCTCCGGCCTCATCACGCCCTCGCTGGACGAGATGGTGCATGTCGCTTCAGAGATGCAGCGCCAGGGCTTCAACATCCCGCTCCTGATCGGCGGCGCGACCACCAGCCGTGTGCATACTGCGGTGAAGATCCATCCGCAGTACAAGGCGGGGCAGGCGGTTTATGTGACCGATGCCAGCCGCGCCGTGGGTGTCGTATCCTCGCTTCTGTCGGAAGAAACCCGGGACAAGACGGTCAATGGGCTCCGTGCCGAATATGCCAAGGTGGCTGACGCCCATGCGCGGGCAGAAGCCGAGAAGCAACGTCTGCCACTTTCGGCAGCACGCGCCAACGCGGTCAAGATCGACTGGTCCGGCTACAAAGCAACCAAGCCCGCCTTCACCGGCACCAAGGTCTTTGAGGATTATGACCTGAAGGAACTTGCCGAGTATATCGACTGGACCCCCTTCTTCCAGACCTGGGAGCTGAAGGGCCGCTTCCCGGCGATCCTGGAGGATGAGAAGCAGGGCGAGGCGGCGCGGGCACTTTTTACCGACGCGCAGTCGATGCTGGAAAAGATAATCGCGGAAAACTGGTTCCGTCCGCGTGCAGTGATCGGCTTCTGGCCGGCCAATGCGGTGGGGGACGATATCCGCCTGTTCAAGGATGAAACGCGCAGCGAGGACCTTGCGACCTTCTTCACGCTAAGACAGCAATTGTCGAAGCGTGATGGTCGACCCAATGTGGCGCTCAGCGATTTCGTCGCGCCGGTGGAAACGGGTATTGGCGATTATGTCGGCGGCTTCGTGGTCACCGCAGGCATTGAGGAAGTGGCGATTGCCGAGCGCTTCGAGCGGGCCAATGACGATTATTCGTCGATCATGGTCAAGGCGCTGGCTGACCGTTTCGCCGAAGCCTTTGCCGAGCGGATGCATGAGCGGGTGCGCCGCGAATTCTGGGGTTATGCGCCGGACGAGGCGTTTTCGCCGGAGGAACTGATCTCCGAGACCTATGGTGGCATTCGCCCGGCGCCCGGCTATCCGGCGCAGCCCGACCATACGGAGAAGGTTACGCTGTTCTCGCTTCTGGATGCCACGGCCACGACCGGCGTCACGCTGACCGAAAGCTATGCCATGTGGCCCGGTTCATCCGTCTCCGGCCTCTATATCGGTCATCCGGATAGCTATTACTTCGGCGTTGCCAAGGTCGAGCGCGACCAGGTCGAGGACTATGCCGCCCGCAAGGGTATGGATGTGCGCGAGGTTGAGCGCTGGCTTGGGCCTGTTTTGAACTATGTTCCGAAGGCTGCGAGCGCCGAAAAGGACGAGGCGGCCTAGAGGAAAAAGACGCCTCTTAATGCCAGGGCCGGACCCGCAAGAGCATTTAGGGCCTCAAGACCATCCTTCATATCGTTGCGCGAGTGGCTTGCCATGTGCTCGTCACTCGGCTGGTGGTCATTGGCGGCCATGAGATCGCCCATTGAAATGTCCAGCAGAGCCCAGGCCTGGAGAATGGCAGAGCGAAACCCGTTCACCGTTTCCTCGTCCTCTTCCGAAAAAGCGAGTGGCAAGGTCGTTTGTGGAGGTTGGGCAATACCCGGATTGGGGTTTTCGACGGGACCGTTCCCATTCGAAGCCGATTTCTGTTGATCGCGCATGAGGTCGGCAAAGTCGGTGGCTGCTGCACCCAGCTCGCGCCCGATGGCTGCCGACCGGAAAGCCAGGAAAGAGGGTGATACAGAGAACTGGCGCAAGATGCGCATTTCTTCCTGGGCGCGTTCCAGCCGGTCCTGAACAATCTTGCGGCGCGTTTCGGCAAGGGCCGCTTCAATGTCGCCAAGCAGGTTCGCCGTTTCTTCAGGAGCATCTGATGCAACGGCGGTTGCTCCGGCAGACGGTGTCGCCGTGGTCCGCGAAGACGTGTCGAAGCTGCGTGCCGATATCGGCAAAATGTTCATCGCCTGGGCCTGCCGGTTGTCTGATTTAAGAGTCAGAAACAGTCTTGCCGGATAGAATAGTCCGATTGCGTTGATTTAGTCTTAGCGCAGAAACCAGCTCTACGGCTCAAGGCGCAGCAGGATGGCAGTCGTATCGTCTGATTGCTTGAATCTTGGATACCGCAGCCCATCGGGATCGATGACGCGTTCAAAATGGCGCAGTTCCTCAACAAGGGATGCGAGACCCTGATCGCGGGCATGGCGCACGAGCGAGCCGGCGTCATGGGCTTTGTAAAGGGCCACGAGGTCCGCCAGACCATCGGAGCAAAGGAGGGCGGTTGCGCCGCCGCCCTGGAGGGGAACGTCAATAATCACCAGATGGTCGGCAGCCTCCGGCACGATGCCGAAAGTCCAGGTAAGGCCGCCCGGCATGTTCTGGCGGGCGCGGCTTGCCCGCAGGTCGGCAAGTGTCGTCGGGTCTGCATTGGCAGCGCCAATCGCACCAATGCCGCCGAGCCTTGCAATATGTTTTGCCGCCTGAAACTGTTCCCACTCATAGGCGCCGGGAATGGGAATGGCAAAGTCGCTCTGGCCATCATCATGGAGGATATAGAGGCAGCTGTCCCCCAGTCCGAAATACTGGAAACCCGAGCCTGTCGAGCGCAGCGCCGTCAGGCTGGCAGCTGGCCAGGTGTAGCGCGGCTGCTCGCCCGCCACGGATAGAAAGGCGTCCCTGGCTTCTTCCGAGATTTCGCGCAGCACAGTCTTTGGATCTGCGGCGCAGTCGAGTTTCTGCTCCATCCGAT
Source organism: Peteryoungia desertarenae (assembly GCF_005860795.2). Lineage (GTDB taxonomy): Bacteria > Pseudomonadota > Alphaproteobacteria > Rhizobiales > Rhizobiaceae > Allorhizobium > Allorhizobium desertarenae. The sequence goes on along the minus strand of NZ_CP058350.1, from coordinate 3,247,052 downwards.
GCATTGCGAATTCGGCGATCCAGGAGGCATCCGAGCCGTAACCATCCATGAATTGCCGGTCGCCAAGCCCTGTAGCACCATCGAAGATAAAGGCAGAATCCTTATTATGGCCCAGCCTGTCTTCGTTTGGTCTGCCTGGGTTGCCGGGATCGGTTATGCTCGCAATTACCGAAAGTCTGCCTGACATGCCAGCACTTCCCTCAAGTTCTGACTCAGTCCGCGAGCAGGATCAGGCCGGATGGGTCGATCGTTATGCCGACGATCTCGCCTATGGTCGGTGGCTTGACGCCGGGATCGTTGAAGCTGTCGAAGGATACGCTTTTCCCCGCCACTTCAATCCGCGTGCGGATCACGGAACCAAGAAACTGGCTAGAGGTGACCTTGCCGACGAAAGTGGCTCCGTCAATTGCGCACAGCGTGCCTGATTCAGGTCGCATCGCGATCTGGATCGTTGCGCCAGCAGCGGCCCTGATGTCTTCGTTGATCGTCAAGGTGGTATCGCCGAGCTTGAGGATCCGCTGGATTGGATCAACAACAACGGCGTCGAGAACGTTCAGCGTGCCAACGAAGGAGGCAACGAAGCGTGTCGCCGGTCGATTGTAGATCTCGAAGGGCGTGCCGATCTGGTCGGCCTTGCCGGCATTCATCACGACGATGCGGTCGGAGATCGACAGCGCCTCCTCCTGGTCATGGGTCACGAAGACCGTGGTGATGCCGAGTTGCTGCTGGATCTGGCGGATTTCCTCGCGCAACGACACGCGGATCTTGGCATCAAGCGCCGAGAGCGGCTCGTCGAGCAGCAGAACCTGCGGCTTCGGAGCGAGCGCACGCGCAAGAGCCACGCGCTGCTGCTGGCCGCCGGAGAGCTGGTAGGGGAAACGCTCGGCAAGATGACCGAGATGGATCATATCCAGCATTTCCTTCACCCTGTCTTCAATCTCGGCCTTCGGAAGGCCCGCGATCTTCAGGCCGAATGCCACGTTGTCGAAGACGTCCATGTTCGGGAAAAGGGCATAGGCCTGGAACACCATGCCGATGTTGCGCTTGTTCGGCTTGAGGCTCGTCTGGTCCTGCCCATCAATGACGATGCTGCCGGCCGATGGCGTCTCGAAGCCTGCGACCATGCGCAGGACGGTGGTCTTGCCGCAGCCGGATGGTCCGAGAAAAGAGACGAATTCGCCCTTGTCGATCGACATGTTGAAGTCATGCACGACCTGTGTTGCGCCGAAGGATTTCTGCAAATGGTTCAATGTCAAAAACGTCATGAAATACTGATCCTCAGGCCTGACGTGGCGCGGTTTTCTGAAGGCGGGAGGCGAGCTGCATCAAACCGAGGCAGGCCCAGGTTATGGCAAAGGCAATGACGGCGAGTGCTGCCGGTTCATAGGCCCTATTCGCACCAAGCAACTGCATGTAAGGCCCGAATGCCGGCTTGTTCAAAAGGGCTGCCATGGTGAATTCGCCCATGACGATGGCAAAGGTGACAAAGGCGCCAGACATCACGGCGACGGTCACATTCGGCAGAATGATCCGTCCGATGATGGTCACCCAGCCAGCCCCCAGGCTTTGGGCAGCTTCGGTCAGGGTTGCAACGTCGATGGTTCTCAGTCCCGTGTCCACGGCGCGGTACATGTAGGGCAGGCCAAGGGTCGCATAGCCGAACATCAATAGGATATCCGTCCCGATTGCCGAACCGGTTAGCGGTAGCCAGCTTGAAGTGTTGTACAGGCGGATATAGCCGAAGACCACCACGATGGCCGGAATGACGAGCGGCAACAGCGTGATGAATTCAATATAGGGCCGCAGGAAAGGAAGCTTCAGGCGTACCCAATAGGCTGTTGGCACGACCAGGAACACGCCGAAGGCAATGGTGACCAGCGCCATGGTCACCGAATAGCTGAAGGTTTCCTGGAAACGGGGATCGGCAAAGACCTTTTCATAGGCGTCGAACGAATACTCGCCGCGCCGCATTTTGAGCGAGAAATTGGTCATGCCGATCAGCGGCAGTATGAAATAGAGGAGGCCAAACCCCAGCATGGCCCATGCCCAGAAACGCCTCATTTCATCCACCTTTCGCTGCGGCCGCGCAGCCAGATGTAGATCCCGTTGGCAATGCCGGTGACAACGATCATGCCGAAGGCCAGTGCGTAGCCGAGATGTGGATCGTTGAGCACGTCGCCCCGGATCTGGGCGAACAGCAAAATGGGGACGATATTCAGGGACGAACCGGTCAGGGCAATTGCGGTGGCCACCGCGCCAAAGGCGTTGGCGAAGAGAAGTGCGAGTGTGCCAAGGATGGACGGCAGCAGGATTGGGAAGGCGACAAGCCGCCAGTATTGCGCGTTGGTTGCGCCAAGGATCGAGGCTGCTTCACGCCACTCTTTTTTCAGCCCGTCGAGTGCCGGGGCGATGATGAGGATCATCAGGGGAATCTGGAAGAAGAGGTAGGTGATCGTCAGGCCCCAGAAGGACAGAAGGTTGAAGCCGAGCACCCGCAGGTCGATCCCGAGTTCAGTCCGCAAAAAGACGGTCACCAGTCCCACCGGGCCAAGGGTGGCAAGAAAGGCAAAGGCGAGCGGCACGCCCGCAAAATTCGATGCCACGCCGGAAAACGTCAGCAATGGCCCCCGTATCCAGCGGGGCAGGCCACCGAGGATCACAGCGGTTGCGACGCCGAAGCCGATCAGGCAGCCAAGAGCGGCCGAGGCAAAGCTGATCTTGATGGAAATCCAATAGGCCGCAATGATCGTGGGGGTGAACAGTCCCCGGATATTGGCAAGGGTGAAATCGCCGTCCGGGGTCTGAAAGGCACCGACGACGATCTTCATCGTCGGCATTATGAGAAACAGAAGGACGAAGGCTGCGAAGGGAACAATCCCGAGCCAGTGAAATGGAAGCCTGGGCAGCTTTCCAGGTGGTCCGCCTGTGACGGCCCGGTCAGATGACATTGATCTCTTGCCCCTCTTGTCCGTGTTCTCACGGTTCATTCCGGTGATGCCGCCGCCCGGTTGATCTCGTCCGGGCGGCGGCGAAGTTCAGCTGTTACTGGACGTTGGCGCCGACAACGGCATCCCAGCCGGCAGTCACGGCTTCGCGGTTGCCGTCGACTTCTTCGAGTGTCGGGAAGTAGGCCTTTTCATAGGATTCGGCCGGCGGCAGAGCGTCAAGCAGATCCTGCGGGATCTTGCCGTCCTTAACCATGGCGTTGAACCGAGCGGGGTGGCAATAGCCCTTCAACCAGCCGAGCTGGCCTTCGTCGGAATAAAGGTGCTCCATCCACAGCTTGGCAGCATTCGGCTGCGGCGCATAGGCAGAGATACCCTGGACGTAGACACCTGCGAGGATGCCGCTTGCCGGAACGACGACTTCAGCCGGCGGATTGCCAGCCAGCGTGTCGCGGGCTGCAAGTGCATTGTAGTCCCACATGATGACGATCGGGGTAGAGCCCTGGGCGAGCGTGCCGGCCTTGCCGATGACCGGGACGAAGTTGCCTGCCTTGTTCAGCTCGGCGAAGAACTTGAGGCCGGCTTCGCCAGCTTCCTTGCCCGGTGCAGCGCCTGTCGCCATGCCGGCGGCGAGAACGGCCAGAATGGCCTGGTTGGAGCCACGCGGGTCGCCGGCGAGAGCAACCTGACCGGCATATTCCGGCTTCAGCAGGTCTGCCCAATCCTTCGGCGTGTTTTCGACCAGATCCTTGTTCACCAGGAAGGACATGACGCCATAATAGTCGCCATACCAATGACCTTCTGCATCCTTGATGTTGTCCGGGATTTCATCCCAGGTGGACACCTTGTATGGCTGCAGCAGTCCCTCGGACTTCATCTGCGGGCCGAAGGCGAGACCAACGTCGACGACGTCAGGAGCCTGCGGGCCCTTGTTGTCCTTGTTCGCCTTGATGGCTTCGACTTCATCGGCAGAGCTTGCGTCCGGGTTCAGTTCGTTGACTTTGATCTCCGGGTATTTTGCCTTGAAGGCGGCGATCACATCACCATAGCCGCACCAGTCGTGGGGCAGGGCGATGGTGGTCAGCATGCCTTCCTTCTTGGCGGCTTCGACAAGTTCCGCGCTGGGTTCAGCAACGGCGACAGCCGAGCTTGCAATGACCAGAGCTGTCGTCATCGAGAGCAGTTTGTGGAATTTAGTGCTCACTTCAGTTCTCCTCTACAGTTCGCAGCAACGCGCGGTCTTTAGGCGTGCTACATTATGGTTGTGTGACAAAATCAAATCGTTGCATCGGTGGCACCTGTTGGTTTCTGCTGTCTGTGTTCCTCCGATGGCTTTTGCGTTGGTCTTGTCATCGCGGCTTTCGAAAGAGCCGTGATTGTTCGAAAAGGTCTTCGAGGGTGTTCATGCGTTCGCGCGTTTCGTCCCAGGACGCGCTCTGAACCGCTTCGATCAGTGCTTCGACAACAAAAAGCGTCACAACCGAGGAGTCCCAGGCCGAGGGCGCTTCGATGTGCAGCTTGAAACAGTGGCGAGCGTGCTGGGCAACCGGTGATGTCCACTGGTCGGTGAAGACGATGATCTCCACACCGTTCTGGCGGGCCACTTTCGCAAGGGTCGTCAGGTCCGCTTCGTAGCGGCGGATGTCGAAGATGATCACCACATCGCCGGGCTGCATGTTCAGGACATGCTGCGGCCAGGCACTTGCGTTCGAGGTCATCAATGTCGTCTTGGGCCTTATCACCTGCATATGGGTGAAGAAATACTCCGCCAAGGCCCCCGTAATGCGCCCGCCGACGAAATAGAGGCTTCGTTTGCGATCGCCCAACATGCGTGCTGCGTCATCGAAGGTTGCGGTCTTCAGCTCACCGAGGGAGCTGCGCAAGTTTGCCATAACGGCATCTGCAAAACGATTGAGGATATGCTGGTTGGGTGCGTTGGCGGCCCAGCGGTCGTGTTTTGCAATCGGATTGGAAATCGTGGCTTCCAGTTCCTGATGCAAATGCGCCTGGAATTCGGGATATCCCTTGTAGCCCAGCTTCTGCACCATGCGGGCGACTGTCGGTGTCGAGACGCCTGCGTTGTCGGCGACAGTCGTTATGCTACCCAGTCCCGATACTGGGTAGTTCTCCAACAGGCTTTCAGCCAGCTGTCGTTCCGCTCGTGTCAGACCCTCAAAATGAGCCTGAATCACGTCAGACACAGTCTTTGACGCGTGGACCAATATCAGAACGTCTCCCCTCGGGCGATCTTATGCCGACCCTGACTGAGATTAAGACTCCCGTTCACGATTGTGTCAATGAGAGATTTGAAGAGAATTTTTCAGAATGGAATTGACAGGGGAGCAATCGTGAAGAATTCTTTTCGTAATGAACAAGCCTTCAGAAGAGGGCGCGGGGAAAAATCGAAATGCTCCTGAGGGCGGATATACTTGCCGAAATGGACGGCCCTGCCGTTGCCGTTGAAAACGCTACGGCAGCTGGCCCTGTGGTTCTGGTCTGCGAGCATGCATCGCGGGATCTGCCTGCCTCCGCTGGAGACCTGGGACTTTCTCCCGAAGCCTTGGCAAGTCATATCGCATGGGATCCCGGTGCCCTTGCCGTTGCGCGGCAATTGCGCGACCGTCTGGATGCCCTGTTGATATTTCAGCGATTTTCGCGGCTTCTCTATGATTGCAACCGCCCGCCGGAATCACCGGCGGCCATGCCGGTGAAAAGCGAGGTCTACCAAATCCCCGGCAATGTCGATCTGACCGTCGCAGAACGGTATGCGCGAACTGCGGCTTTCTATGTGCCCTTTCATGACCGGATCAGTACGGAACTCCAGCTGAGAACAGCCAGCGGACGCCCTTCGGTTTTGGTCACGGTCCATAGCTTCACGCCCGTATACTTCGGGGAAAGGCGTGCGGTGGAAATCGGCATTCTTCACGACGATGACAGTCGGCTGGCGGATATGATGCTCACAGAGGCCGCAAGCGGTCCTTATCGCGTCGCCCGCAACGAGCCCTATGGCCCGGTTGACGGCGTCACGCATTCGCTCAGGCTGCATGCGCTTCCCTATGGTCACCTGAATGTCATGATCGAGGTCCGCAATGATCTCATCGACAATGATCAGGGGCAGCGCGAGGTGGCGGATTATCTCGCCCATTTGATCACCCATGCGCTGGAACGCATGGCATAAAACCTAAGCAATCTCGGCAAGCCAAAGACAAAGAGGGAACGGATGCCAGCAGATATGACAGGGGATACGGACACAAACAGGCTCGCGGCAGGCGCCCCAGAGGCGGGACGGTTCAATGCCTGAAGCGCTGAAGACCTATGTGCGGATCGTCGATGCCTTCAATCGCCGGATCGGACGGATCGTGATGTATGGCGTCTTTGTCCTGATGGGCATCCTGCTCTATTCGTCGATCTCCAAGAACCTGTTCGTGCCGGCGCACTGGACCTTCGAAATGGCCCAGTTCGTCATGGCAGGCTATTACCTGCTCGGCGGGGCCTATTCGCTGCAGCTCGACAGCCATGTTCGTATGGATCTGCTCTATGGGCGATGGTCGCCGCGAACCAAGGCCATGGTCGATGCCGTCACCATCCTCATGCTGTTCGTCTACCTGTTTTTCCTGCTCTGGGGCGGGGTTTCCAGCACCAATTATGCGCTAACCTATAACGAGACGAGCTATTCCGCCTGGTCGCCCTACATGGCGCCGGTAAAGATCGTCATGGTCGTTGGTATCGTCCTCACATTCCTCCAGGCGACCTCGATTTTCATCAAGGATCTGGCACTCGCAATGGGGAGGCCGATCGCGTGATCGATTATCTCAGCTATGAAATGATCGCGCTCCTGATGTTTACGTCGATGATGATGTCGATGTTGACGGGGCAGCGGGTCTTTGCCGTCATCGGTTTCGTCGGCGTCGTTGCTGCTGCACTTCTTTGGGGCAATGGTGGCTTCGAAATGGGCTTCTCCGCCGGCATGAAGCTGATGAAGTGGTATCCGCTGCTGACGCTGCCGCTTTTCATCTACATGGGCTATATGCTGTCGGAATCCGGCATCGCCGAAGACCTCTACAAGGCCTTCCATGTCTGGTTCGGCGGCATGCCGGGTGGTCTGGCCGTCGGGACCATCGGCCTGATGGTGGTGATTTCGGCGATGAATGGCCTCTCGGTTGCCGGCATGGCGATCGGCGCCACCATCGCATTACCGGAACTGCTGCGCCGTGGTTATGACAAGATCATGGTTTCCGGCGTCATCCAGGCCGGTAGCTCGCTCGGCATTCTCATTCCGCCAAGTGTCGTTCTGGTGCTCTACGGCATGATCGCCCGCCAGCCTGTCAGCCAGCTCTGGCTTGCCGGTGTTCTGCCCGGCCTGATGCTGGCAACAATGTTCTGCATCTACATCATCATCCGCTGCCGCCTTAATCCGGCATTGGGTCCAGCTCTTCCCAAAGAAGAGCGCAACATGCCGCTTTCGGAAAAGCTCAAGCTTCTACGGGCCGGAATCCTGCCATTCCTCGTGTTTTTCATGATGATGGGTCTCTTCCTGATGGGGATTACCAGCCTCGTGGAAAGTGCAGCCGTTGGCGCGCTAGCCTCCATGTTTGCCGCCTGGTTCAAGGGGCGCCTGACCAAGGTGGTCTGGAACCGTGTGCTCGAGCAGACGCTTGGCATTTCCTGCATGTTCATGTGGATCATTCTTGCCGCGCTCTGCTTTGGCGCCGTCTTCGACGGGCTGGGTGCCGGTCGCGCCATCGAACGCTTGCTTCTTGGCGAATTCGGCCTGTCCCCTTGGCAGATCCTGATCCTGATGCAGCTGTCCTTCCTGGTGATGGGAGCCTTTCTCGATGACACCGCCATGCTCGTCATCGTGGCACCGCTCTACATCCCGCTGGTCGGTCGACTGGATCTGGGGATCGAAAACCCGCTGATCTGGTATGGCGTGCTTTACACGATCACATGCCAGATCGCCTATATGACACCGCCCTTCGGCTACAATCTCTTTCTGATGCGCGCCATGGCACCGCCCGAAATCAAGTTGATCGACATCTATCGATCGGTTTTCCCCTTCGTGCTGATCATGATGCTCGGGATGGTGATCCTCATGCTCTTCCCGCAGATCGCCACCTGGCTGCCGAGCCAGATCTATCTGAGGGGCTGAGTTTCGAACGACAAGAGGCCCGGGAAACGGGCCCGATACCTGCACGACCTGCCGAACATTTCAATCAGCGGGTTTGGACGAAAACAAGAAACAGAGGGAACGACAATGACAAACAGCAGACGTTCATTTCTCAAGACCGCAGCCATGGCCACGCCCGCCGTGCTGGCGGCACCTTATGTGAAGGCGCAAGACCGCAAGATTACCTGGCGCCTGCAGACCTATGCAGGTGCAGCTCTGGCAGAATTCGTCATCCGTCCATCGGTTGACGCCTTCAACAAGGCGGCGAACGGCGAGATGGAAATTCAGCTCTTCACCGCCGACCAGCTGGTTCCGACCGGCGAACTGTTCCGCGCCATGCAGGCCGGCACCATCGACGCCGTCCAGTCCGACGACGACTCGATGAACTCGCCCGTCGACATCAAGGTTTTCGGGGGATACTTCCCCTTCGCCTCGCGCTACAGCCTCGATGTCCCGACATTGTTCTACGAGTATGGCCTCGCCGAAATCTGGGATCAGGCCTATTCGGAAGTGGGTGTGAAGTGGCTGTCTGCCGGCGCCTGGGATCCGTGCAACTTTGCGACCAACAAGCCAATCACCAAGCTCGATGACCTGAAGGGCCTGCGCGTCTTCACCTTCCCGACGGCCGGTCAATTCCTCTCGCAGTTCGGGATCGTGCCGGTCACCATTCCGTTCGAAGACGTGCCGGTCGCCATGCAGACCGGTGAAATCGACGCGATTGCCTGGTCCGGTATCACCGAAGTCTTCACCTCCGGCTGGGTCGATGTCACCAAGTACTTCCTGACCAACAACGTGTCGGGCGGCTGGTGCGGTTCGTTCTTTGCCAATGCCGATCGCTGGAACGAGGTCCCGCCGCACCTGCAGACGCTCTGGCAGATGTGCATGGACAGTTCCCATTACAAGCGTCTGCACTGGTATTGGGGCGGCGAAGCCCGCCTGCGTGCTGAAGGTGGCCGTCTGGAACTGACGAGCATTCCGGATGCCGAATGGAAGACTGTCGAAGAAGCAGCTCTCGTTTTCTGGGACGAAGTCGCCCAGCAGACAGAGCGTACCGGCAAGGTTGTCGAGATCCTGAAAAAGTACAATGCCGACATGGAAAAGGCCGGCAAGCCTTACCGCTACGGCTGATCAACGGAAGCGGTGGCCCGGCTTGTTGCCGGGTCACCCTCACAAACAAGACGGCATGAGCCAAGCGCTGCCCTGGGAACACCGAGATGAGCACTTACACATTCGAAGATCTGAAAAAGGACGTCGCCGAGGGGCGCATCGACACGGTTCTAGCGTGCCAGGTGGACATGCAGGGCCGTTTGATGGGCAAGCGCTTCCAGGCGGAGTATTTCGTTGAAAGCGCCTACAAGGAAACCCATAGCTGCAACTATCTGCTCGCGACCGACATGGAGATGGAAACCGTCTCCGGCTACAAGGCGACGAGCTGGGAGAAGGGCTATGGCGACTACACGATGAAGCCGGATCTTTCGACCTTGCGTCGCATTCCCTGGCTCGAAGGCACGGCGCTGGTTCTCTGCGACATGCTCGACCATGCGACCCATGCGGAAGTGCCGCATTCGCCGCGCGCGATCCTGAAGAAGCAGGTCGCCCGGCTCGAAGCCATGGGCATGAAGGCCTTCATGGCGACCGAACTCGAATTCTTCCTCTTCGACCAGACCTATGACGAGGCGCGGCTTTCGGGCTATCGCGACCTGAAGCTGGTGTCGGGCTATAACGAGGATTACCACATCTTCCAGACGACCAAGGAAGAGGATGTGATGCGGGCGATCCGCAAGGGCCTGCAGGGGGCCGGCATCCCGGTCGAAAACTCCAAGGGTGAGGCCTCTGCCGGGCAGGAAGAGATCAACGTCCGTTATGCCGACGCCCTGTCCATGGCCGACCGGCATGTGATCATCAAGAATGGCTGCAAGGAAATCGCCTGGTCGAAGGGCAAGGCCATCACCTTCCTCGCCAAATGGCATTACAATGCCGCCGGTTCGTCCTCGCATATCCACCAGTCGCTGTGGTCCGCCGATGGCAAGACACCGCTCTTCTTTGACGAGAAGGGCCAGTACGGCATGTCGGACACCATGAAGCACTACATGGCCGGGCTGCTCAGCCACGCTTCGGAAATCACCTATTTCCTGGCGCCCTATATCAACTCCTATAAGCGCTTCATGGCGGGCACCTTTGCGCCGACCAAGGCGATCTGGTCGAAGGACAACCGCACCGCGGGCTACCGTCTCTGCGGCGATGGTACCAAGGGCATTCGTGTCGAGTGCCGTGTCGGCGGCTCCGATCTCAATCCCTATCTCGCTATGGCAGCGCTGCTGGCCGCCGGCATAGACGGCATCGAGAAGAAGATGGAACTTGAGCCCGCTTTCACCGGCGATGCCTATGGGGCGCAGGGTGTTCGCGAGATCCCGCGCACACTGCGGGCGGCAACGGAAACGTTGAAGGATTCGGCCATGCTCAGGGCTGCTTTCGGCGATCATGTGGTCGACCACTATGTCCGCGCTGCCGAATGGGAACAGGAGGAATATGACCGTCGGATCACCGACTGGGAGGTGGCGCGCGGCTTTGAACGGGCCTGAGGTTGTTGCGGTGAGAACCACGGGCTGGTAAAATCACAACAGTCCGGAGGTGCATCATGATCGACAGTGCCTGGTTCTATCGACAGCTCGAACAGGAAGGCCGTTCTCTTCGCGCCATGGCGCGGGAGCTTGGTCTCGACCCGAGTGCGGTGTCACGGATGCTGCGGGGCGAGCGGAAGATGAGTGCCGAGGAGCAGGACCGGATCGCCGCCTATTTGGGTGTGCCGCTTGCGGTGGTTGCTGCCAAGCGGCGCGGGGAGGTTGTCGGTTTCGCGGAAGAGGGGCAGGAGGGGTATGCAAGCGGACCCGGTCGCAAACCCGTCGAGGATATGTCTGGCGATCTGATGACCGAGAAGGACAATGAGGCGGGGCTGAGCTTTTACGAGCGTGTCCGTGGCTGCATGAAGGGAACCATCACGATCATGCCGGGAACTGATCTCACGGCGCCGACTGATCCCGAATGGGCCAAGGTTTACGATGACGACTGAACGGTATCTTCTGGATACTTGCGCGATCATCTATCTGGCCCATGACATGCCGGTTTCCAAGGGCTTGCTAGATGTTCTGGATTTCATGCCGTCCAGAGTGGACACTGTACTTGCGTCGCCATTCTCGGCTTGGGAGCTTGGAATGCTGGTTGCCAAGGGACGGATCGTGCTTGAACGTCCGCCGGCGGAGTGGTTTCGAATTGCGTGCGTGCGCTTCGATATCAGTACCGTTCCCTTGTCGGCGGAGGTCTTGGTTTCAGCCTCCTTCCTGCCCGAACCGCTGCATGGCGATCCGGCTGACCGCATCCTGATCGCCACCGCGCGGTCTTATGATTTGACGATCGTGACCCGCGATCGCGCCATTCTGACCTATGGCGCGGCGGGGCATGTGAAAGTACTGGCCTGCTAAGCAGGTTCCGTAAAAGTGTCCCACGGTTTTACGATGAGAACCTGCGACAAAACAAAGACGCTAAGCGGATGAATCGTTGGTTTGCCAACGAAAGTCTGCTTAGCTCGAAGGAGCAAGTGAGAATGACGATGATCCAATGCATTTCGCCGATCGATGGATCGGTTTACGCCGAGCGACCGGCGATGTCGCTGGAAGCGGCAAGCGAGGCCGTGGCCCGTGCGCGCAAGGCGCAGAAGGCCTGGGCACGCAGGCCGCTCGAAGACCGTGTTCAGCTGGTGCTGAAGGGTGTCGCCCGTCTCAACGAGATGGCCGATGAGGTGGTTCCGGAACTGGCTCATATGATGGGCCGTCCGGTGCGTTATGGCGGTGAATACAAGGGTTTCAACGAGCGCTCCAACTATGTCGCGGCAATCGCCGCCGATGCGCTGGCGCCGCTCGTCGTTGAGGCCAGCGACAGTTTCGAGCGCCGGATCGAACGCGAGCCGCATGGCGTCGTCTTCGTCATCGCGCCGTGGAATTATCCCTACATGACCGCGATCAACACAATCGCGCCAGCGCTGATGGCGGGCAATACCGTCGTGATCAAGCATGCGACCCAGACGCTTCTCGTTGGCGAGCGCATGGTGCGCGCCTTCGTCGAAGCCGGTGTTCCCGACGATGTCTTCATCAACCTCTTCCTCGACCACCAGACCACGTCTGCGCTGATCGCGGCTGGCAATTTCAACTTCATCAACTTTACCGGTTCGGTAGAAGGCGGGCGTTCGATCGAGCGCGCCGCTGCCGGCACCTTTGCCGGTCTCGGCCTCGAACTCGGCGGCAAGGACCCGGGTTACGTCATGGAAGACGCAGACCTCGACGCTGCCGTCGATACGCTGATGGATGGTGCCACCTATAATTCCGGCCAGTGCTGCTGCGGTATCGAGCGCATCTATGTGCATGAGAGCCTCTACGATGCCTTCGTCGAGAAGTCGGTCGCCTGGGTGTCGAACTACAAGCTCGGCAATCCGCTCGATCCGGAAACGACGCTCGGCCCGATGGCCAACAAGCGCTTTGCCAAGGTCGTGCGCGAGCAGATCGCCGATGCCGTGTCGAAGGGCGCCAAGGCGCTGGTCGATCCCAAGCTCTTTCCGGCAGATGATGGCGGCGCCTATATCATGCCGCAGGTCCTGGTGAACGTGGATCACTCCATGACCTTCATGAAGGACGAGACTTTCGGCCCGGCCGTCGGCATCATGAAGGTGAAGAGCGACGATGAGGCGCTCGAACTGATGAACGACAGCCCCTATGGCCTGACCGCCTCGCTCTGGACGCAGGATCCCGAACGCGCTGCCCGCATCGGTCGTGACATCGAGACCGGTACCGTCTTCATGAACCGCGCCGACTATCTCGACCCGGCGCTCTGCTGGACCGGCGTCAAGGAAACCGGCAAGGGCGGCTCGCTCTCCGTGCTCGGCTTCCAGAACCTTACCCGTCCGAAATCCTACCACCTGAAGAAAGTCACGAAATGAACATCGTCGCCAATTGGAGCTACCCCACCGCCGTCAAGATGGGACGTGGCCGCATCAAGGAACTGGCGGACGCCTGCAAGTCGCTCGGCATGAAGAAGCCGCTCTTGATCACCGATCGGGGCCTTGCGCCGATGGCGATCACGCAGACGGCGCTCGATGTGCTGGAAGAGGCTGGCCTCGGCCGCGCGCTCTTTGCCGATGTCGATCCGAACCCGAACGAGAAGAACCTTGAGGCCGGCATCAAGGCCTATAAGGATGGCGGTCACGATGGCGTCGTGGCCTTCGGCGGCGGCTCGGGCCTCGATCTCGGCAAGTGCGTCGCCTTCATGGCCGGCCAGACCCGGCCCGTCTGGGATTTCGAAGATATCGGCGACTGGTGGACCCGTGCCAATTCCGACGGGATCGCCCCGATCGTTGCCGTGCCGACCACGGCGGGCACCGGCTCGGAAGTCGGTCGCGCTTCGGTCATCACCAATTCCGTCACGCATGTGAAAAAGATCATCTTCCATCCAAAGTTTCTGCCCGGCGTCGTCATCTGCGATCCGGAACTGACCGTTGGTATGCCGAAGATGATCACGGCGGGTACGGGCATGGATGCGTTCGCGCACTGCCTGGAAGCCTATTCCTCGCCCTTCTATCATCCGATGAGCCAGGGCATTGCGCTCGAAGGCATGCGGCTGGTCAAGGAATTCCTGCCGCGCGCCTATCATGAAGGAACCGATATCGAAGCCCGGACCAACATGATGTCGGCAGCAGCCATGGGGGCGGTTGCCTTTCAGAAGGGGCTTGGCGCGATCCACGCGCTGTCGCATCCAATCGGCGCCGTCTACAACACCCATCACGGCATGACCAATGCGGTGGTGATGCCGCCAGTCCTGAAGTTCAACCGCCATGTCATCGAGGAGAAGATCGAGCGCGCGGCTGCCTATCTCGGCATCGCCGGCGGCTTTGACGGCTTTTACGATTACGTGCTGGCGCTGCGCGCCGAACTCAATGTGCCGGCCAATCTGAGCGCCATGGGCATTGCCAATGACCGGATCGACGAACTCTCGGCCATGGCGATCGAAGATCCGAGCGCCGGTGGCAATCCGGTCAAGATGACACTTGAAAACACCAAGCAGTTGTTCGCCGACTGCTTCTGAGCGTTAATATTTGTCATGACTGCGACGGCCCGCAGCGATGCGGGCCGTTTTCGTGACCGGAACCTGCGTTCGTGTTGATGTCACTGAAAGTGCAGGGAAATCTCCTGGTCTTCCGGCGGACTACACCAATTTTAGGGAGGGCAGAGGGGCTGCTCGTTTGCAGTTTGTTAACCATAATTAGAAAGAATGGATACACGAAGCGCCGATGCAGGGTGCCCGCAGAGCAATGACCGGCTCGGACAGACCCAGTCGAGGATACAGAATGCCCGTCATCTCATTTGCAAATGCCAAGGGCGGCGCCGGCAAGACAACTGCAGCCCTGCTGCTCGCCACGGAACTTGCCCATCAGGGATACCGCGTTGCAATACTTGATGCCGACCCCCAGCGGTGGATCACGCAATGGTATGAAATCTCCGGTCCCCAGCACAATATCGAGGTGATTTCCGAGGTGTCGGTTGCGTCTGTGCAGGGGCATATCCGCGAACTTTCGCGCACGAGCGACTACATCATCATGGATCTTGCGGGTGCTCGCGACGCTATGGTCACGACGGGTATCGGACTGTCCGATCACGTGATGATCCCTGTCCAGGGCTGCGCCATGGATGCCAAGGGTGGCGCGCAGATCCTGGACCTCATCAAGCTGATGGAAGACACCGGCAAGCTGGTCATTCCGCATTCCGTGGTTCTCACGCGGGTAACCTCGATGGTGACGACGCGTGCATTGCTGACGATCAAGGGGCTGCTGGCAGCGCGAGGCGTCAATGTCATCAACACACCGATTGCCGAACGCACGGCCTTCCGCGAGATCTTTGACTGTGGCGGGACGCTTTATTCGATGGAGCCATCTAAAATCAGCAATCTCGACAAGGCCCGCGAAAACTCTCAGGCTTTCGCCAAGGAGGTCATGCGGCTGCTGCCGGTCAGGGTCGTTCGCAGCCAAGCGCCGAAACGCCTGTTCCGCCTGGTCAGAAGTGCTGCTTGAACGCTATCGGTTGCTGAAAAATCAAGCCGCCGTGTTTTCCCGGCGGCTTTGTCATGTGCCGCATTCAATCAATGAACTCGACCGTGACACCCGGCGTCACCATCTTCGCAAGTTCGGTCGCATCCCAGTTTGTCAGTCGGATGCAGCCATGGCTTTGTGTGCGGCCGATCTTGGAGGGCTCCGGTGTGCCGTGAATGCCGTAGGTGGGCTTTGACAGGGCGAGCCATACCGTGCCGACCGGTCCGTTCGGGCCCGGCGGGATGGACAGAACCCGGTCATTGTTACCCTGCTTGAAATTGATCTTCGGATTGTAGGTATAGCCCGGATTGAGGGCGATGCGCTCGATGGTCACCGTGCCGGAAGGCGAGGGGGTGTCAGCAGAGCCGATGCTCGCGGGATAGGCAGCAATCAGGGCGCCGTCTTCGCCATAGGCGAAGACCTGTTTCAGTCCCTTGTCGGCTACGATGCGGGCGACCTTGCCTTTCTTGATAGGGCCGGGATCGGCGACCTTGATGATGGTGCCGGGGATGGTGAAATCGACGCCGGGATTGAGTTCCCGCAGGAAGCGTTCGTCCATATGGAACTTTTCCGCGAGCATTTCTGCCGTTGACGTGAAAGACATCGCTGGAAGCTGGGCCTTTTGGCCATAGTCATCGGGAATGGAGGCCACGAAGGGACCGGCGGCGTCGCCGGCGGTGATTGTATAATTGGTGATTGCCAGGCCACCGGACAGACGCAGGCGCTGGAGGATATCCTCCGCATTGTTTGGATCGAGCGTTTCGCCCGTCATCTGTTCCCAGGCAACGATTGCCTTGTTGACGTTCTGCCCGATCTTGCCGTCGATGACGCCGGGCGAGATGCCCTGGCGATCGAGAAAGACCTGCAAGGCAACGATTTCCAGTCGCGACAAATCGCTCTTGACCGGGATGTCGGGGGTGACAATCTGCTGTGGTGTCGTTTCCGGCTGCGGCGGCAGGTCTGGCCCGCCATAGGGCATGTTGCTGTCGAGGCCGCTCAGCGGGCGTCGTTCGATCGGGTCCGGGTCCGGTATCGTGCCGGTAACAACATCATCCTCCCAGCCACGGGACTGCTGACGATAGTCATCCTCATAAACGCTCGGTATCGAAGCCTGACGCTGGCGCGGGAAATAGCTCTCCGCCGGGATCTCGGTGGCAACAAGATTGCCGAAATGATCGATCAGGATACGACGACCGTTGCGGTCGCGGCTGACGATCACTTCGCCAGCTTCTGGCACATAATCGAGAATGTCGCCTTCCGGTGTGACCAACAGCGTCGGGGAAGAGCGATAGCCATAGCCCTGCTGGGCCTGGGCGGGAATCGCTATGCCGCCGGCAAAGGCGGCAAGGGTCGCAGCAAGTATGGCCGACTTTCTGATTTCAAACACCGTTGGGCTTCCTCATCTTTGTCGAGGACAAACGCTAGAACTTTGACACTAATATGGAAAAGGTGAACCCATGGTGAAGAAGAGCTTAAGATGGCACCTCTGGCTTGTTCCGCCAGCGGCGCCTCGCTTTCCTTCCAACCGGCGGGGAACGTAATTATCTGATGTTCCGTTTGATAAAACGCATATCCAGATGCCATTTGATGGCCGAATGCGCAGTCGCTAGGGCTGTGGGTTCAAATTTGCTTGATCACTGATGGTGACCGCAGGCATTGAGGCTGTGGCGGGAGAAATTCTCATGATCCGTTTTGGTGGCTCTGTCGGGCCCGTGCTTTCGCTTGATGACAAGTCCGTTCTCGATATCGGCGCCTGCGTTGTCGATGGCATTGATCTTGCCCCGGGACGAGCGATACCGGATGACGGCGACCCGCGTATCGATCATTCGCTGCAGGGATTTCTCTTCACCTGCGGGCCGGATCACATCCGCCATCCCGAGCCGCTTCCGGGCGGTATGGCCGGTACGTTTCCCCTGCACGGCTCCTTTTCTTCCCATCCGGCCGAAATGGTTCATCAGGAGCAGGATGGTGATGATCTGATCTGCCGTGCTGTGGTTCCTGTCCTTCTTGCTGATGGTGGACGTGCGCGGCTCGACCGTACTTGGCGCCGAAGTGGTGCAAGTGGTCTGGTGATGCTGGAAGATACGGTCACCAATGTCGGGGAAAATCCGTACCCGGTCTTTCTGATGTACCACATGAATATCGGAGCCAGGCTGTTTGATCCTGACGTTCGCCTCGAAGGGGGCATGCTGGAGGGCGGCGGCTTTCCCTGGACCTTCGGTCAGGCAGACGGCGGCATCTTCTGCGTGTCCGCCGGAGAAGACGAATGGGCCGAGATACGGCTCGGACCGATCGCCGCGCTCAATGGCAAGAGCCTGCGCGTGCGCTTTAAGACGAATACGCTTCCTTATCTGCAGGTCTGGCGCAACCAGAAGGCACCTGCCCATGTGTTGGGGATCGAGCCGGTGTCCCACCGCTGGATCGGGCGATATGAGCTTGAAAAACAGGGTGAATTCGTCATGCTCGCTCCCGGTGAAAGCCGGCAATATGGCCTGTCTTTTTCAATTGAATAGGGGGCCTTGGCGCAGGCCTCGGCAATTGACGCTTCGGCTGCCCCGTCGTAAATGTCTGGCCCAAGATTGAAAAAGAGGTGCCCCGGTGGATATCAGGCAGATCAACGAGCATTATTCGGTCAGCGGCCAGATCACGGTCGAGGACCTGGATGTCATCAAGTCCATGGGCTTCAAGTCCATTGTCTGCCATCGCCCGGATGGAGAGGACATGGGCCAGCCTGATTTCTCCGAGATAGCAGCGCGTGCCGAGGCCCTTGGCCTCAAGATCAAGCATGTCCCGGTCGGCCCCATGGGTGTCACCGCAGAAGCCGTCTCCGACATGGTGGACGCTCTGGAAGACTTCGATGCGCCGATGCTCGGCTATTGCCGTTCAGGCGCACGTTCGACGGCCATCTATCAGCACGCCGAGCGTCAGCGCGGCTAATCGCTATCACCCCATTGGAGGTTTTTCGGCGCGTCAGAACAATGCGTCGTGCTTCCGTTTTATCAGAACAATCAGGAGACCTAGTATGAGCATCAAGCGTATCGAGCCCGGCAAGCGCATGAGCGGCGCCGTCGTCCACGGCAACACCGTCTATCTCGCCGGCCAGGTTGGCGAAGGCGCATCCGTGACCGAGCAGTCGAAGTCGGCGCTTGCCGAAGTCGACCGCCTGCTGGCCGCTGCCGGTTCGGACAAGTCGAAGATCCTGCAGACGATCATCTACCTCTCGGACATGTCGACCTTCGGCGAAATGAACGCTGTCTGGGAAGCCTGGATCGATCCGGAAAACCCGCCGGCCCGCGCCACCTCGCAAGCCGCCCTCGCGACCCCGGACTACAAGGTCGAGTTCATCGTCACGGCGGCGATCTGATCCTATTGACGGTTTGAATCAGAAACCCGGTGAATCCTGTTGATCCGCCGGGTTTTTTGTTGAGACAGTAATAAAAGGTCTCGATGATGGCGACCTATAGGCTCCTGTCACCGGGATTGGCATAGATCCAGCCGGGTTGCTGCCGATGCCACGGATTTTGGCTGTTCGTACGTTTTGAAGGTGTACATTTGACCATCAAGAGTGGCTACGGTAGGATAAGGCAGTAAAAATGGAGGTGCCCATGCCGAGAGCAGTTGTCGAGGACAATGAACGCATGAGCCTTCGCATCGCCGCATCGGCGAAATCGAAGCTGTTGCGGGCGGCGATGCTGCGCAATACCGACCTGACGAATTTTGTCACGCAATCTGCCTTGCGGGAAGCAGAGGCGGTGATTGCCGAAGCGGAAGCGATTCAGGTTTCGGAACGAGATCACTTGCGAATCCTGACCCTTTTGGAAAATCCGCCCAAGCCCAATGCCAAGCTGCGGGCCGCGATCGCGGCTTTGCCGGATACTCTATGAGGATCCCGCATTGGCACGAAGAACCGATTGGCAAATCCCATGATCGGGCTTCGTTCGATTGCGGTAATGCGCAGATGAACGAGTTTTTGCTGCGTTTTGCCCGACAGAGCCATGAGCATAACGCCGCCAAGACGTTTTGCGCAATCGACACAGCAAGACCTGGCCGCATTCTAGGCTTCTATACCATCGCCCCATGCTCTGTGGCGCACGAGACCGTGCCAGCTGCAATGACGAAGGGCATGGCGCGGCACGAGGTGCCCGGTTTCCGGTTGGCGCGTCTGGCAACGGATATCGGCGTGGCAGGGCAGGGGCTTGGAGGGGAGTTGCTTGCTGCCGCTGCCTTGCGTTGCCTGCGTCTTGCTGGAGAAGGCGGCGGAATTCTCTTGCTTATCGATGCCAAGGACGAGCGGGCTGCCCATTGGTATGCGTCCTTCGGAGCCGAGCCGCTTCGTGAAAAGCCGCTGACACTGGTCATGCCGCTCGCAACCTTTGCTGCTGACCTCCGTGCCAAAGGATTGCTGTAGCTAGGCTGTTCAGCGGACGCGGCATCAAATTGATGTCGACGCCACGTCCGGCGTCTGTCCACTTGCCTGCGACTTTGCGCTCAGGCCGTTTTATCACGGATCTGGCTCAACGTCCGCGTCGGCGTGATCGCTTCCGGATCGAGCTTGATCTCGATGATCGCGGGCTTGCCTGAGGCGCGGGCGCGCAGGAAGGCGGGGGCGAAGTCTTCGGTCTTTTCGACGGTTTCGCCGTGGCCGCCATAGGCCTTGGCGAGTACCGCAAAGTCGGGATTGGTCAGATCCGTGGCGCTGACGCGGCCCGGATATTCGCGCTCCTGGTGCATGCGGATCGTGCCATACATGCCGTTGTTGATGACGAGCGTGATGATCGGCAGGCTGTAGCGGATGGCGGTCGCGAATTCCTGGCCATGCATCATGAAGCAGCCGTCACCGGCAAAGCAGATGACTTCACGCTCAGGAAACAACTGCTTGGCAGCGACGGCTGCCGGAAGGCCATAGCCCATGGAGCCGGAGGTCGGGGCGGCCTGGGTGTTGAAGGCCTGAAAGCGGTGGAAGCGATGCAGCCAGGTGGCATAATTGCCGGCGCCATTGGTGAAGATTGCGTCCTTCGGCGTGTTGGCTTCGATCCAGTCCATGATCGGCCCCATTTGCACGGCGCCTGGTCCTGCCTTGGGCGGTGTCGACCAGGCGAGATAGGCGGTGTGCATGGTCTCGGTGCGCTCGGACCATGTCGGGGCGGTGGGTGCACCGAGCGATGCGAGTGCTGCGACGAATTCCTCAGGCGCGGCACAGATCGCCAGGTCGGCGCGGTAGACGCGGCCGAGTTCGGACGGGTCTGGGTGCACATGCACGAGCTTTTGCGCCGGGTAGGGAATGTCCATGAGCGTGTAGGAGGACGAGGGCATTTCGGAGAAGCGGCCACCGAGCAGGATCAAGAGATCGGCTTCCTTCACTTCCTTGGCCAGCGCCGGATTGATGCCGATGCCGACATCGCCGGCGTAAGACGGATGCAGGTGATCAAACAGCATCTGGCGGCGGAAGGAGCAGCCGACGGGCAGCTTGAACTTTTCGGCAAAGGCCTGGATGCCGGCGACCGAGGTCTCGCTCCAGCGTGTGCCGCCGAGAACGACCATCGGGCGCTTGGCGCTCTTCAGCATTTCGCCGAGGGCGACGATCTGCCTCGGGCCGGGATGAGCCTCGACGGGCGTGTAGGGCTTGGCTTCCGGGGCTTCGACTTCGTCGAGCAGCATGTCCTCGGGCAGCGTCAGCACGACCGGGCCGGGGCGGCCGGAGGTGGCAACCGCAAAGGCGCGGGTGACGAATTCCGGGATGCGGCGGGCGTCATCGATCTCACCCACCCATTTGGCGAATTCGGTGAGGGCGCGGCGGTATTCGACTTCCTGAAAGGCTTCGCGCTCCTTCATGTCGCGACCGATCTGGCCGATGAAGAGGATCATCGGGATCGAATCCTGCTTGGCGACATGAAGGCCGGCAGACGCGTTGGTCGCACCCGGGCCACGGGTCACCATGCAGATGCCGGGCTTGCCGGTCAGGCGGCCCCAGGTGTCGGCCATCATCGCGGCGCCGCCTTCCTGGCGGCAGACCAGCGTTTCGATGCCGCTGTCCTTCAGCGCGTCGAGCACGGCCAGATAGCTTTCACCGGGAACGCAGGACACGCGCTCGACGCCGTTGGCCTTCAAGGCTTCGACGATCAGGGCTCCGCCGGTTCTCTTCATTGCGTCTTCCTTTTCAGCTCGGCCAGTTCGGCCAGAATGTCTTCGCCGTGTTCGCCGATGCGCGGGCTCGGGCGCTCGTAGCGCAGGGGTGTCTCGGAGAGCACGATCGGCGTGCGCACGCTCGGGATCACGGTGCCCTTGTCGTCGGTCAGTTCGATCTTGAGGCCACGTGCCTGAACTTGCGGGTCGGCGAACATTTCCTTGATCGAGTTGATCGGCCCGGCCGGCACGGCGTTTGCTTCACAGGCGGAGAGCAGGTCGCGCTTCGACCATTTCACGGTTTCTGCCGTGACGATGCGGCGGACCTCGACCTTGTTGGCGACGCGTGCCTTGTTGGTGGCGAAGCGCTCGTCCTCAGCAACAGCGGGAATGCCGAGGATGGTGCAGAGGCGCTTGAACTGCCCGTCATTGCCGACGGCGAGGATCAGGTGGCCGTCTGATGTCGGCACCACTTCATAGGGGCTGATATTGGGATGAGCATTGCCAAGCCGGGTCGGGGGCTTGCCGGAGATCAGGTAGTTCATGTTCTGGTTGGCGAGCACCGCCGACATGACATCGAGCAGCGCCATATCGACGAACTGGCCCTGGCCTGTTTTCATGACGTGGATCAGGGCGGCCTGGATGGCGGTCACGGCATAGATGCCGGTGAAGATGTCGGCGATGGCGACGCCCGCCTTCATCGGCTCGCCGTCGTTTTCGCCCGTGATCGACATGAAGCCGGACATGCCCTGGACGATATAGTCATAGCCGGCGAAATCGGCATAGGGGCCGTTCTGGCCAAAGCCGGTGATCGAGCAGTAGACGAGCTTCGGGTTGATCGCTTTCAGGCTTTCGTAATCGAGGCCGTACTTCTCAAGGCCCCCGCGCTTGAAGTTCTCGATGACGACATCGGCAGAGGCGCAGAGGCGGCGTACCGTGTCCTGGCCTTCCGGCGTCTTCAGGTCGACCGCGATCGAGCGTTTGTTGCGGTTGGTCGAGTGATAATAGGCGGCCGAGAGGTTTTCGCCATCGGCGCCCGTAACGAAGGGCGGTCCCCAGGTGCGGGTGTCGTCGCCACCTTCGGGGTTTTCGACCTTGATCACGTCGGCGCCGAGATCGGCGAGCATCTGGCCTGCCCAGGGACCGGCAAGCACGCGGGCAAGCTCGATCACGCGGATGCCGGCGAGCGGTGGCTGCGGTTTCTGCCGGTCAGCTGTCTTTTCCGTATCGGGCGCTGCCATTACAGGTCCTGTTGCTTGGCCGTCAGTACCACGTCTCGATCGGGCGGACTACATTGACTGCCATGAGTAAATCTAGGGGCAACATGTCTATAGTGCCAATCAATGCCGGTCGCACTTGAATTTCTCTCATGGGGTCATTCCCATTCGACAATGCCGTGACACCGTGGCCATCACGTCAGACTGCTGATTTTGCCCAGCGGATGAAGTCTTCGATTGCGGTCGCCTTGTCGACTTCATTGAGCGTCTCATGGCGCATCTGCGGATAGACGGTTGTCGTCGTGCGTCCGAATCCGAGTGAGGTCAGATGTTCGCCAAACCAGGTGACTGCCTTGCCATAGTCTGTGGCAGGATCTTCTCCACCGCCGACGAGGTTGATCGGCAGTGTCAGGGGTAGTCTGGCGAGCTTGCGCTGATCCTGGCCGCGATAGGTGAGGGCGAAAATGTCTTCCCAGAGCGAGACGCTGGCATCAAAACCGCAGAGTGGATCAGCGATATAGGCATCCACCTCATGCGAATCGTGGGAAAGCCAGTCGAAGCCGGTGCGGTATCCCGGGATGGCTTTTCCCCAGGCGTTGAAGGTCGCCTTCGGCAAGAGACCGCTTGGTACATCGGATCCTTTCATGACGCGTTCGATGCCGAGCACGGCTTGGGCGACCCTGCCGGCGATGCCGGGGTGGAAGTTCGAGTTCCAGACTGCAACCGCATCAAACGCCGTTGGATGAGAGATCGCAGTATTCAAGGAGATGAGGCCGCCCATGGAATGGCCAAACAAGATTACGGGGAGGCCGGGATGCTGGCTCAGGGCCAATGTCCGCATGGCCATGACATCCTCGATCACCAGTCGCCAGCCGCCTTTTCGGCCAAAACGTCCGAGTGATGCGTCCGGAGCCTGGGTCTCGCCATGTCCCCGATGGTCATGCGCGTAGACATGGTAACCGTGATCCGCCAGCTCTTCGGCAAAATGACCATAGCGACATGAATGCTCGGCCAGACCGTGGCAGATCAGCACGATTGCCCGCGGATGCCCCTTTGCCGCAAGACTATGGTAGGCGAGGTTGGCGCCTGATGGCGTCGCAAGCTGGTGACGATCCTCGAACATGCTCTCCTCCGCTTCGGTGCCGGCGATAGAATGGCAATCGTTCGATCCGTGCAAGCGGGGAATGACGATCTCGGCGGCAAAAATTGCCTGGGCTGATGCCTGGTAAAGCGCTCAAAACTCGTCTTTTCACAGCGCCTCGCATTGCTCCTTGGGCCAGTTTCGCCTACATAGCGGCAAATTTCCATTCCCGCCGGAGCAATACCCCATGGCACGCCAGTTCATCTATCACATGTCGGGACTCAGCAAGTCCTACGGCGCCAAGAAGATTCTCGAGAACATCCATCTCTCGTTCTACCCCGATGCGAAGATCGGTATTCTGGGCCCCAACGGTGCCGGTAAGTCGACCGTGCTGCGCATCATTGCCGGCCAGGACAAGGAATATACCGGGGAAGCCTGGCTCGCCGATGGCGCGACCGTCGGTTATCTGGAGCAGGAGCCCAAGCTCGATCCGAACAAGAACGCCTTCGAAAACGTCATGGAAGGCGTGGCCGACAAGCAGGCCGTGCTCGACCGTTACAACGAATTGATGATGAACTATTCCGACGAGACCGCCGACGAAGGCGCCAAGCTCCAGGACATCATTGACAGCCAGAACCTCTGGGACCTCGAACAGCAGGTCGAAATGGCTATGGAAGCCCTGCGCTGCCCGCCGAAGGACGCGGACGTCACCGTGCTGTCGGGCGGTGAGCGTCGCCGTATCGCGCTCTGCCGCCTCCTGCTCTCGCAGCCGGATCTGCTCTTGCTCGACGAACCGACCAACCACCTCGACGCCGAGACGATCGCCTGGCTTGAAAAGCACCTGCGCGATTATCCGGGCGCCGTGATGATGATCACCCACGACCGCTACTTCCTCGACAATGTCACCGGCTGGATCCTCGAGCTCGACCGTGGTCGCGGCATCCCCTACGAAGGCAATTATTCGGCCTATCTGACGGCCAAGGCCAAGCGCATGCAGCAGGAAGCCCGCGACGAAGCCGGTCGCCAGAAGGCATTATCGCGCGAACAGGAATGGATTGCATCCAGCCCGAAGGCCCGTCAGGCCAAGTCCAAGGCCCGTATCAAAGCCTATGAACAGCTGGTTGATGCAGCCGAAAACATTCGCCCCGGCGATGCGCAGATCATCATCCCGGTCTCCGAGCGTCTTGGCAATGTGGTCATCGAACTCGAAGGCATCAAGAAAGGCTTTGAAGGCCGCACACTGATCAATGATCTCTCGATCAAGCTGCCGCCGGGCGGTATCGTCGGCATCATCGGTCCGAACGGTGCGGGCAAGTCGACGCTGTTCAAGATGATCACCGGCCAGGAAAAACCGGATGCCGGCACGATCCGCATCGGGGATACCGTGCATCTCGGCTATGTCGACCAGAGCCGAGATGCGCTCGATGCCAACAAGACCGTCTGGGAAGAAATTTCCGGCGGCGCTGAGGTGATCAAGCTCGGCAAGTTCGACATGAACTCGCGTGCTTATTGCGGCGCCTTCAACTTCAAGGGCGGCGATCAGCAGCAGAAGGTCGGTAATCTCTCCGGCGGTCAGCGCAACCGTGTGCACCTGGCCAAGATGCTGAAGGCCGGCGGCAACGTCCTGCTCCTCGACGAACCGACCAACGACCTCGATACCGAAACGCTCGGTGCGCTTGAAAGCGCGCTCGAAGCCTTTGCCGGCTGCGCCATCATCATCAGCCACGATCGCATGTTCCTCGACCGTCTGGCGACCCACATCCTCGCCTTTGAAGGCGATGGCCATGTCGAGTGGTTCGAGGGCAACTTCGAAGATTACGAGCAGGACAAGATCCGCCGTCTCGGGCCTGACGCACTGAACCCGGGCAGCCAGGCCTATAAGCGCCTGACGCGGTAATCGAATCCAAGCTTTTCGCACCAGTTTCCTAGGGCCCGCACGATTGTGCGGGCTTTTTTTTTACCCTGCCGGAAGGTGTGCTGACGGTTGTTCTGACGTGCCTTTACCTCTTTCCGGCAGTTGGACGCTTATGGTCTCTCACGACGCGTGGCGGGGGAAAAGTCAAGTTCCAGGGCGGATCGCTGGGTGACGGGTCGGTGAGCGCGTCCAAGCAATACGTTAGATTATAAGTATTTTATAGGTTTATCCTTTTCTCATTCTCGGTTTTTTAACGATAAGTTAGAATATATCATGTTGCATTGCAGTCGATTTTAACTTCACCGAGGGTAAATTATGTCCTTCTCCATCAGAAATGTCCTGATCGGTGTCTTTGCACTGCTGAGTTTGTTGCTTTCCGTGCTGGTTGCCCACTCGCTTCTGAATTCCTACCGAAATTACCAGGTTTATGCAGAAGTCTCGGAACTGACCGGCTTCGACAAGGCTCTGTTCGAGGCACTTCTGGCCTTCCGCAGCGAGCGTGGCGATAGCCGTTCGGCCATCGCGTTGGGTGCGGCAGAAGGTGCCGGCTCTGTCGAGTCGATGAAAAAGCGGCGTGCGGCCGTTGATGCCGGGATGAACGAGGCTAAGGCAGTTGCTGCACGGCTTGACGCAACCGCGCTTGGCGGCCCGATCACCAGCGTTATGGCAAGCTATGAGACGATACTTGCATTTCGCAAGACGATCGATGAGCAACTGGCAAAGCCTCCGGAGGCTCGCGATCCGGACCTGACCCGGAACTGGATGTCTGTCGGCGGGGCTTTCCTCACCGAACTAGAGAAGGCATCACTTGAGACGGAGGCACGCATGCGGATGCTCGAACCATCGCTCACACCGATGATCCAGATGCGCGTCTTTGCCTGGTCGACCCGTGCAACCGCCGGCGATGCCCTCATCATCCTCAACAATGCCGCCACGGCCGGCCAACCCATCGACGGCGCCCTGCAGCAGAGGCTTGCCGTGGCCGACGCGACCGCAGCCTTTGCCTGGGGTAAGGTCGGCGTGCTCGTCAATCACCCTGATACGCCAAGGCCCATCAAGGATGCTTACGAGGCCGCCGAGCGGTCATATTTCAAGGGCCAGTTCGCTGACATGCGCGCCGACTTCGTCACCAAGATCAGCAGTGGCGAAAACCCGCCGCTGACAATCGACCAGTGGCGCGCCGCAACCACCCCGGCCATCAACTCGATCGCCGCAGTTGCCTCTCTTGCCATGGATACGCTCAACAACGACGCCAAGGCGGCAAAGGCAAGCGCGCTGGGCAACATGATCTGGTTCCTCGCGCTCTTCGTCCTCGTGCTCCTTCTCGGGGCAATTGGCATGATGGTGATCCTGAGCAAGGTCATTCGTCCGATGGGCCTGTTGACGAATTGCATGCGTACGCTTGCCAGCGGCAATCTCTCTGTCGTCGTTCCCGGAGCACAGCGCCGGGACGAGATGGGCGAGATGGCCCGTTCGGTAGAGGTTTTCCAGGAGGCTGCCAAACGCAATCGCGAACTGGAGACGGCAGCCGAGGAAAGCCGCCTTGCCAATGAGCGCGAACGGATCGAAATGCAGGCCCGTGCCGAGGCTGAAGCCGAAGCCCGCCTCACGCAGGCAACCGGCACGCTCGCAGCCGGTCTCAAGCGGCTGGCCGCTGGCGACCTGATGTGCGAGATCGATCAGCAGTTCGCGCCGCAGTTCGAAGCCCTCCGTCACGACTTCAACACCTCGGTCAGGCAGTTGCGCGCCGTACTCATCTCGGTTGGCGGTGCAGCCAGTGCCGTCAGCGGCGGTTCGGGGGAAATCTCCTCGGCCTCCGGCGATCTTGCAAAGCGCACCGAGCAGCAGGCGGCGTCGTTGGAGCAGACGGCAGCGGCCCTTGAGCAAATCACAGCCAATGTCACTTCAACCTCGCGTCGGTCAGGCGAAGCGCGCGATATCGTGCGCAATACCCGCAGCCGTGCAGAGCAGTCGGGCGTTGTCGTCGGCAATGCCGTCACGGCGATGGAGCGGATCGAGCATGCGTCGAAGCAGATCAGCCAGATCATCGGCGTCATTGACGAGATCGCCTTCCAGACGAACCTCCTGGCGCTGAATGCCGGCGTTGAGGCAGCGCGCGCCGGTGAGGCGGGCAAGGGCTTTGCGGTTGTGGCCCAGGAAGTGCGTGAACTGGCACAGCGGTCCGCCAATGCGGCGAAGGAAATCAAGTCACTGATCAGCAACTCGGAAATTGCGGTCTCGGAAGGCGTGAAGCTGGTCAACGAGACGGGTGACGGTCTGACGGCGATTGCGGGCCTTGTGCAGGCCATCAACGAGCACATGGATGCGATCGCCTCTGCCGCGCAGGAGCAATCGGTCGGTCTCGGCGAGGTGAATACGGCGGTCAACCACATGGACCAGTCGACGCAGAAGAATGCGGCGATGGTGGAAGAGATGAATGCGGCCTCAGCCGGCCTTGCGCAGGAGGCAGCCAATCTTGCCGAACTCCTGCGTCAGTTCCGGACGGGTGAGGGGGCTGCCGTCGCGTCCAGTCCCAAGGCAACACCAGCGGCTGCACCTGTTGCTCGTCAACCGGCGCCAGCCCCGTCCGCCAGCCGTCCCCGCCCTGCCATGCCAGCCGTCTCCGGCAATACGGCACTCGCCCGCGACAACTGGGAAGAGTTCTGAGCCTGCAGTCGGAGCGAAAAAGATGCCCGTCCAATGGCCGCCCCAGGGCGGCCATTGTCATTTTTACGGTCCTTTCTGTCCCGCGAAGGCAAATGGGACTTGCGGAATTGTCGCAAGCGACATAAAGATATCTTTATATCTTGATTGGCGTAGAGGCGAAGATGCAATTCGGACTGGAGGCTTTGGTTGATCTGTTGAAGGCGGCGGGCGAGCCGACTCGTCTCAGGCTGCTCGTCCTTCTTTCCGCCGGTGATCTGACAGTCACGGATTTGACCGAAATTCTCGGTCAATCTCAGCCTCGCATATCACGCCATTTGAAGCTACTGACCGAGGCAGGGCTCGTCGAGCGCTATCAGGAAGGTGCCTGGGCCTATTTCCGGCTGCGACAGGATGCCGAGGCTGCTGCTCTGACGCAGGGGCTGCTGACAGCGGTCCTGCGTAGCGATCCGGTGTTGATGCGTGATGCAGAGCGTCTGGCGTCAGTCAAGCGTGCCAGAGCGGAAAAAGCACAGGCCTATTTCAGCCGCAATGCAGCGGAATGGGATGAACTTCGTCGGCTGCACGTCAATGACACCGAGGTGGAAGCAGCACTGCTGGCGCTTCTGGGACAGGACAAGGTTGAGGCACTCCTCGATCTTGGTACCGGAACCGGACGCATATTGCAGCTTCTTGCAGGTCATTATCGCCGCGCCATCGGCATCGATGCCAGCCGTGACATGCTGTCGGTCGCGCGTGCCAATATGGACAAGGCGGGGATCGTCTCTGCTTCTGTCCGCCACGGCGACATCCTCAATCTGCCGCTCGATTCCGGCGAATTCGATCTCGTCACCATCCACCAGGTCCTCCACTTTCTGGAGCATCCTGAACTTGCCCTTGCCGAAGCTGCTCGTTTGCTCAAAGCCGGCGGGCGGCTGGCCATTATCGATCTGGCGCCGCATGATCTCGAATATCTGCGCCACGAGCACGCCCATGTCCGGCTTGGTTTTTCACGCGCCATCATGGGCGACTGGCTGACAAAGCTCGGCCTGACCGTCGAGAAGATCGTTGATCTTCGGCCGGATGGCGATGGGTCCAAGGGGCTGACGGTCACGATCTGGCTGGCCGGCAAGGCGGCGGATGCGGGCGAGGTCAGCCGCGTACAAACACTTTTCAAGACCGGGAGTTGATATCATGGCACAAAGCGAACTATCGAGCGACGCGCGCAAGGCTGTGCGGATATCCTTCGAGTTTTTCCCGCCAAAATCTCCCGATATGGAAGGTCAGCTGTGGCAGACCGTGGAGGAGCTGTCCCTGTGGCAGCCTGATTTTGTCTCTGTCACTTATGGAGCCGGGGGCACGACACGGGAACCGACACTGGCTGTGGTCCGGCGGATGATCGCAGAAACGCCGATGCCGACAGCTGCGCACCTGACCTGCGTGGGCGCAACACGTGACGAGGTTCTGCAGGTGGTGGACGAGTTCTGCGCTGCGGGTGTCCGTCACTTCGTTGCGTTGCGTGGAGATTCGCCGAATGGTGTTGGTAGCAAATACGTCCCGCATCCGGGCGGTTTTGCCAGTTCCTATGATCTCGTTGCGGCTCTTCGTGCCCGCAAGGATGTCGAGGTGTCTGTTTCGGCCTATCCGGAGCGGCACCCCGAAAGTGCTGACGATGGTATTGATATCGACATGTTGAAGCGAAAGGTCGATGCTGGTGCTACCCGGGCCTTGACACAGTTTTTCTTCGACAACGATATCTTCGAGCGCTACCTTGAGAAGGTCCGGGCTGCCGGAATTACCATTCCCATCATTCCGGGCATCATGCCGATCCAGAATCTCACACAGTTGAAGCGGTTTGCGTCGATGTGCGGAGCATCCATCCCAGTCAAGCTCGATGAGCGGTTTGCCGGCTTGGATGACCAACCGCAGGCGCGGGCGGATATGGCCGCCGATATTGCAGCCGAACAGATCGCCGATCTCGTCGCGCGCGGGATCAACGATTTCCACCTGTACACGATGAATCGCTCGGCGCTTACGAACGCGACCCTGAAAAAGCTGGGTCTGCGTCCGAAGGCAGGGAGCTTGTCTGGCGCTGCGGCCTGAACTCACGTTGGCGATCAACTACAAAAGGCGCAGAACCGGCTTGGTTCTGCGCCCTTATTTTCTTTGAACTTTTTTTGATATCCGCGGCCATCCCCGGCCGCTTCACGCGTCTTGGTCCGCTCTGACAGCGTCAGATGAACAGCATGGTGGTGATAAACACAAACGCTGCACCGACGATAAGGACATTAATCGAATTGGTCAGTCCCATGTCTGCCTCCTTGCGTTGACGTTAGCTATTATGTCCGTTTTGTGTCGTTTGGGAAGCGAATTATGTGCTGCATTGCAGCGCAGATCAGTGGATAAACGCCTCTATCGATATATTTTCGTAGAAAAAACAGCCTCTTGCGCAGGCTCCGCTGATGTTAATGTCTTTTAACAAGCGTGATCGTATCGGCGACCGGTTTGACCACAGCCCTTCATATTCAGGGGCTCGTCTTGGAGCGTTGATTGAACACTCGGGTGACCAATCTTCCATCGAGAACCACCAAGCCGAGTCCGATCAGAACCATCCCGGCGACATCGAGGATGTGGAGGGTTTCGTTCAGGAAGATGAAACCGAGCAGTATCGCACTTGGCGGGACAAGCAGCGTTACCAGCGACGTGTTGGTTGCGCCCGCCTGGGCCATGATCTTGAAAAACAGGATATAGCCGTAGGCGGTCGAGACCAGCGCGAGGCCGAGCACTGCAGCGATGACAGTGAGCGATGGGGCCGGCAAGGTCCAGGGCGCGTCCGCCAGGAGGCATACGGGAAGTATGATGATCGCTGACGCTGTCATCTGGCCGGTTGCCGTCACTTCCGGTGGCACGTCACGGAAGCGTTTGCCATAGGTCGCGGCGAGCCCGTAGGACATGGCGGCAAGTATGGGCAGGATGAGCGCCCAGTGCGGAATGTCGGTTTTCACGAATGCGCCTGGTCCTATCAGCACGGCCGTTCCTGCAAGGCCGAGCATTGTTCCTGCGATCTTCAAACGGCTCAGTTTTTCATCCGAGGTCAGCCGGTTTGCAATGAGGACGGTCCAGATGGGTGTCGTCGCGTTGAGGATCGCTGCGAGGCCAGCCCCGATTTCCGTTTGTCCGAAGAAAATGAGCGTATGGGGAATGGCGTTGTTGAGGAGGCCCAGCAGCAGAAAAGGCTGCCAGAGTCGTTTCAAATGCCCGTATAGCTGATGCCTTCCCATCAGGTAGATGTGAAGGACAAGAGCCGCCAGCGACAGACGCAGGAAAACCAGCGTGAAGGGCGGTATCGTACCCACGGCATAACGTGCGAGAAAGAAGGATCCGCCCCAGATGAAGCCCAGCAGAATCAACAGTCCCCAAGTTTTTGGTGTCGGGGCCAGAGAGGGGCGAGTGGTCATGACGTGAGCCTTTGGGAATCGTTTGTCCGAAGCTAGGCTTCGGACAGGACTAATACCACCCGGTTCTTGCTCATGAACGGTTCTAGAGGCGTTGAAGAAGGGCAGGGGTCGGCCAGGCGTCAGCCGGCATGCCAAGACGCTGCTGTTCCTTCTGGACGGCGGTGCGCGTGCCCGAACCAAGGATGCCGTCGATCTTGCCGACGTCATGGCCCAGGGCCTGCAGACGCGTCTGCAGCGCCCGCATCTGATCATCGTTCAAACCTTGCTCCGGGTTGCCCTTCTGGTAGACGGGCGCACCCGTCAAGCGGGTGGCGAAATAGGCCGCAGACGTCGTGTAGATGAAGGACTGGTTCCATTTTAAGTAGATGTCGAAATTGGGATAGGTGATGAAGGCCGGCCCCTTGCGGCCCTGAGGCAGCACGAGCGAAGCCTGCAAGCCCCCATGGTTCCTGTTGCCGTCACGCGGCTCGACGCCGAGGCCGAACCAGTCGCCGGCGGTCATCGTGCTTCCAAGACCGGTTTTTTCAAACGGCAGATCTTCAGGGATCGTCACTTCCTGGATCCAGGGTTCACCGCGTCGAAAACCCAGGTGTTGGATGAACTTGGCAGCTGTCAGAATGGCGTCCCGGCTGCTTCCCTTCACATTCACATGGTTGTCGCCATCGCCGTCAACGCCGAATTCAATGATGTCCCTCGGCAGCATCTGGACCTGACCGATTTCACCGGCCCAGGCACCCGTATTCGTGGCCGGTTCCAGATCCCCATGCTCTACCATCTTGATGAGGGCGAGCAATTGCGGGCGGAAGAGTTCGGGGCGGCGACAATCATGGGCCAGTGTTACCAGGGCGTTTCGCGTGTTGAAATCGCCCTGAACTGCGCCAAAGTCTGTTTCCATGGCCCAGAATGCTGCGATTACACCGGGTGCGACGCCATATTCCTGTTCGGCACGGGCAAAGACATCGGCGTATTGCTGAAGCTTCTTCTTGCCAATGTCCAGCCGCGACTGGCTGACTGTGCGTTGCGAAAATTCAAGGAATGTCTGCTTGAAGACACCCTGGGCGCGGTCTCTCGACAGGACCTTTTGATCAATTGCGGCTCCAGCCAATGCCTGGTCCGCGATTGCCGCGGGCGTGCCTGCTGCAACAGCCTCGGCCTTCACGCCGACGAGGAATGTTGCCAGATCGCCACCGCATTGATTGGCGGCAGCCATGCCGGACGAGCCCATCAGTAGAGCGAGGCAGATGGCGGGGCGCAGGGCATGACGCATGTTTCGGTCCTCCAAAATGTTCCTTGCCTCTTATCATGACAGTTTTTGACGAAAACGAGATGGCAAAGATTGAGGTTGCGAGAATTGCGATCCCGTTCCGAGAGGAAGCCTGGTTATCGGGACACGGACGCAACCCAGCTGTGCCAGTTCTGTCTGGAACCGGCAAAGACATTGATGTCGGTTTCGCCGTCGATGCCGGGTACAATTCCTGTTGAAGTGTATTGCCAGAAGGTCCAGTTCCGGTCCGGATACACGACTTCGGGATGCTGTGCGACGGCCCGAACCCAGAAATGATGATCCGGAAAAGCGCCGACCAGATTGTCCCGGTGAAAATCCACCGAAGTATAGATGATCGGGCGTCGACCGTAATGCGCCTCGATCCTGTCCATGAAGACCTTCATTTCGTGTTTCACGGTTTCTGGTGGGGGACGATGGCGGCAGGTTGGGGAGGTGTGATTCCATTCGACATCCAGGACTGGCGGAAGGAGATTGGCTTCCTTGGGCACGTTGCGGATGAACCAGTCGGCCTGTTCTGCGGCGCTCGAACAGAAATAGTAGAAGTGATAGGCGGCATGGGGCAGATCTGCGTCTGTGGCACCCTGCCAATGGGTGTGGAATTTTGGATCGAGCCGATCCTTGCCTTCTGTCGCTTTGATGAAGGCGAAAGCTACCCCCGAGCGCTTCACGGCAATCCAGTCAATCGCACCATTCCACTTGGATACGTCGATGCCGTGGACATCGTGGCGGTGGGGTGTGCGGCCTTCGAAATGCTGCGGGTCGTTGTCAGCGAATTTTGCCTGCTTTACCGCACTCTCCAACAGATCGGTGCTCGCGGGTGAGCAACCACTGATCAGAATTGATAGAGGCAGGAGTGTCCGGATGAGCAGCCACATCAGCTTTTGTCCACGGCGCTGGGTCAAGGGGCCGCCATTACGTCATGGACATGCATTGCTGGCGAAAGACGTGTCAGGCAGAACCGGTTGCATTCATCATGCCTAAACTCCGGCGGGATGCAATGGTGGGCGTCAGCGCCTAAGGATGGCTTAGAACTGCTTTCCACGCATAGCCGCGAAATGGCGCGGAGAATTCAAGCGTCATGCCCGCTGCTTTGGCCTTCTGCTCAAGGACAGCTCGCAGGTCCGCTCGTGGCGTCACGTGGAAACGCGCAAGCCATCGCTTCAGGATGGATGAGAACCAGTCCGGCAGCCTCTCCTGCTGACCAAAGTCGACGATGTGGAGCGATCCATTTGGGGAAAGGGCAGCAATTGCGCAGTCGAGGGCTCTTTGCCAGTCGGGGATCATGGAAAGCGCGTAGGAAATCAGCACTCGGTCAAAGCCGCCAACATCGAAGGTGTCCGTGGTGAAGGCTGTTGCGTCAGCGACGGCAAGGACCGGCGCATGATCAGAGCCTTCGAACTTGGCCTTTGCGCTGGTGAGCATTTCAGCCGAGATATCGAGGCCAAAAAGTTGAGCGTCGGGAAAGTGCTTCTGGACGAGCAAAAGATTGCGTCCCGTGCCGCAGCCGACCTCCAGCACCGAACCTTTTGCGGGAACTTCGAGGCCCCTGATCGTTTCGTCGCGACCGAGAAGGTAGTATTTGCGTGTCAGATCATAGATGTAGCGCTGGTAGCGATACATCCGGTCCATGCGCTCGGCATGTGGCTTGTCCAGGTTGCCGTCTACTGCAATAGCCTCCGTCATGCATTCTTCTCATAGATGTGGAAGCCGCCGTAGATTGCCGAGCGATCCTTCCGGTTCAGGGTTTCTGACTGTTCCCGACGGTATGTCCATTGCGACAGAAGGCTGTCCGACAGGCGACCATCCAGAATGCTTATTTCCGCGGCGGTCCTGAAGATGACCCGGGCGTCAGAAGTGGCGGTACGGGTGATCTCGCTCCAGAGTTCGTTCAATTGGCGGTCGTTCATCCAGTCCTGCGCGTCCAAAACCACGTATCGATCGACTGACCCAGCGGGTTTTGTTGCCAGGAGCTCCGTTACGCTTGCGTGATGAACGGTCACCCGATCGACACCGCTGCGGATTGCCGGATAGTGCTCAGCCTTCAGATAGGTTGGCAGGGTGCCTTCATCAGGCTTCGGATAGCGGCGGGCAAATGCCTGCCAGGCGAAATAGTTGTCCTTCAGGGGGAAATAGCAGGCCAGCTTCTCCAGACGGTGCCGAAGCACGGGAGCAACGGTACCATCATCGGACAGACTTGCGAGCTCATCATATTGCTGCGGCGGAATACCGAGACCGAAAAGCGAACTCTTGCGGCTTGTGAGAAAGCGGATGAAGGGTTTGTCGAAAAGCGGTGCGATCTGAGTGTCGAAGAAGTGACGTTGCTCTCGCATGGAACGGCTCTTGACCATGTCGCCCATGTTGACGCCGTGAAGGCGTGCGAGCATGTGCCCGATCCAGATGAAGCGACCCAGCAGACCTGTGCGATAGAAATTGTGATTGAATGCCGAAATGCGGCGACGACCCGTTATGGTTCGGCCATTCCAGTAGTCCCGTGTTACCGGATCGAGGTGCGGGGAGATATGGCGATCGAAGAGAGTGCTGTTTGCGCTGTCGCCCTCGGTTGAAAGATGACGGACGACGCTTTGATGGTCCGGCAGATGTTTGAATGCGGCGAGCTTCAAACGGTTCAGGGCGACGTGATTCGGGTTGAGATCGACAACATCGATGCGGGAAGGACTACGGCTGAGATAGGCCAGCATGTTGCAGCCACCGGACGCTATGGTGACGATGCTATGGCCCTCGGAAAGTTCCATCGCCTCCATGTCGACATCAGGATCTTCCCAGATCTGCGCGTAGACGAGACCCGAGAACAGATAGCCGAAGAGCCGTTCGGAAAAGCCGTCTTTGCTCATGGCCCGGTGCTGAAGCAGCGCGTCCTTGAGCTTGGTGTTTTCATTGAAGCCAGCATCCGGTGCAATCTCTGTCATGTCTTGATCCGTCATGCGTTGAGGTTTGGAGGCCTTTACCCTCAGCGTGCAACAGTCTGATGACGCGGTTACCGAGCAGGTTGTCTATGCTGCTGTCATCTGAATGGTTTAAATGCAGCTGCATTCCTGATTTCATGAGGCGAGCTGCATATCCAACCGCTCGAAGAGCGCATAAACGGAGAAGTCTATGAGCTTTTTGGGCCGATCGGCACGTATTGCCGCGTTTTTGCTTCTCGGACTCGTCACCCTTGCCGTGGCCTGGCTCGCGGTCATGCCGCCGGAGTTGCTGCGGGTCGGAACCGGTTATGCGGCCAAGATGGTCTGCTCGAATGTCTTTCTGGTGGGGCGTGATTCGCAGGATGTGCTCGAAGTCGATGTGCAGGCGCCGGGGCATCCACTTCTCAGGCTTGTCAGCGTTGATGTGGACGATGAGCGTGGCTGGGTCGCTGCCAGGATGGCCGGCGTCTTTGCAGGAAATGCCGCCTTCCATCGACCCGGACTTGGCTGTGCCGTTGCGCCAGAGGGGGAGGTCGATCCGGCTGCGCAGGAGGGGGTCGAGCTTGCGCCGATCAATGCCCAGGACGTTTCGGCGGCTTGGCCCGATGGCGAGCGCGTCGAAACACCTGATCCGCGGCTAGCCGATATCCTTACCGATCCCGACCTGCTTGGCCCCGGAATGCGGGCCGTGGTGGTGGTCAAGAATGGGCGGATCGTTGGAGAGGCCTATGGTGACGGTTTCGATGCGGACAGTCGTTTGCTTGGCTGGTCGATGACCAAGTCTGTGACGGCGGCCATCATGGGCCGGATGGTCGCCGATGGTCTGATGACACTTGATGCGAGCGGATTGTTCGCCGAATGGAGCGGTGATGAGCGCGCGGAGATCAGCCTCGCCAATCTTCTCGCCATGGAGAGCGGCCTCGACTTCGATGAGAGCTATGGCAGCGTGACCGACGTGACCCGCATGCTCTATCTTGAGCCCACTGCTTCGAGTTTTGCGCTTTCACGTCCCCTGAAAGAAGAGCCCGGCAAGGCTTTCAATTATTCCTCAGGGGAAACCGTGATCCTGTCCCGTTACTGGATGAGCCTGTTTCCTTCGCTGGAACAGGCGCAGAGATATCCTCACGATGCGCTGTTCAAACCACTTGGCATGGGGAGCGCGATACTCGAAGCAGATACTGCGGGGGTCTTCGTCGGCAGTTCCTATATGTATGCAACCGCACGTGACTGGGCCCGTATCGGGGCTTTCCTTGCCAATGATGGGGTGTGGAACGGAGAACGCCTTCTGCCTGACGGCTTCGTCGATCTGATGCGGGCGCCGAACGGAACGTCCAACGGCGCCTATTCGAAAATGCAGACGTGGTTCCTGCCGCCGGGGCAGAGGGAACTGGATGCTTCAGGGCTGCCGGAGGATGTCTTCTGGATGCGCGGACATGACGGCCAGTCGATTGCGATTTCGTCAGCGGAGGATCTCGTCGTCGTCCGGCTTGGCCTCACGCCGGTGCGGCAGGGCTATAGTCCGGCAGAGCTTGTGAGCGCTGTTCGCTCAGCGCTGCAGTGAAGCCGAACCGGTGGGATGGCGTCAGCCTCCTTGGAGGACGTGCAACATTCCCTTGCGCTTGGCATCGTAATAGTAGCCGCGCGAGTAAAGCCGGATCGCCTGGTCATGATCCTTGTCGGCCACAAGCCATGCACCGCGCAGATAGCGTACGGCATATTTCATGTTGGTCTCTGCGTCGAAGAGACCTTCCGGGGTACCCTTGTAGCCAAGTCCGCGCGCGGTGTTGTAGCGGATCTGCATCAGGCCGTAGTTGCCCTTGCTGTAGGCAGCAGGATTGTAGGTGCTTTCCCGCTTGATAACACGGTGGATGAGTTCGGCCGGCATCTGGTACTTGGCCGCGTATTTCTCCACGAGGGCGTTGATCACGGTGGGACCAGTGGTGGACTTTCGGCTTTCTTTCTCCTGGACATCCTTCGGTGGCGTCACATCAAAGGGATCGCCGAAGCTTGTCAGATCGAGATTGCGCGCGGGATTGGCATAGGCAAGGGTGACCGGGGGCTGCAGTGCAGAGTTCGCGGGCGCTGTCGCCGAAGGAGACGACGCCGCAAGCTCGACTGTTGCCGTTGGCGCGGGAACGGAAGATTGTGAACTGCCTGACGGCGAAGTCACCATATCGAGCGCCTTGGCAGCGTCTGTCGTTGTCGTCGAGGCGAGGGCGGATGCCTTGAGTTGCGGTATGGGAGCCGACGTATCGGTACCCGGTATCTTTGGCGCAGGTCCCGGATTGGCTGCAGCCAGTTGATCGGCTGTGATAGCGGCGACTTCGCTGCTCGTTGGTGTCGAGCCAAGGCTGGCGGTCTCTGCTGCGCGGGCGGCGCGCATCTCGGGTGAGTTGGGTGACAGTGATGTCCCGCTGGCGAGGTCAGCCTTCACGCTATCATCAATCGCGGTACAGCTCGTTGCGCCGACCAGCAGTCCCGCTGCCAGACACAAAACTACACTGCGGTTCAATTCGCGAGACATACTGTCGCCTACTCATCGTTTCGGCACGCGAGCAAATCATCGCGTCCTTCGGATGCCATTCTTATGCGATGCTCAAATGGGCGGCAAGCAGGCTGCGACGGGTGCGTGACGAGGGGCCTGTTTTGTCGCTCAGGCAGCGATCTTGCGGTAACCCGCAGTCACTGCACGACGGGCGATCAGGACCGTGTCGTGTCTGAAGCTAACTACCCGTCTTGGCTTGCGTTTTCTCAGTAGGCCATGGATCCTTGCCGCCAGCATCGCATAGGCAAATGCGATCATAAGACTGAGTGCTGCGAGGCTTGTGAGCATCGTGCCGATGGGCTCGCTCATAAGGAGTGAAGCCGGCATGAAATACGGCAGGATTGCGACAAAGCCGACCCAGTTTCGAGGGCTGTGGATGCTGGTTCGCACTCCTTCGAGCAGAATGCTCATGGGCCGCTCCACGGCCAGGTTGTCATTGTCTGCGATCAGCGTCCGGCCCGCAGGTGCGCGCAGGGTGGCTGCCAGAAGGAGGCCGAGATAAAACAGTCCGGCCCAGCCTATTATTGTCAGAGCGCCCGGCGATAGCCATCGGAGGCCTGCGAGCAGGTACAGCACGGCACAAAATACCATCAGATTGCCAAGTGCCACGCCACTGATGGCAGCCAGGGCGGCCTTGCGACCCTGGCCGAGGGCATAGCTGACGACCAGCAGCATAGGTGGTCCGGGAATGGCCAGAAACGCGGCAGAAACCACCGCGAATGCAACCCAGGTTTCGTGGGACATTGGACTAACTCCTCCAGACAAGAGGAAGCCAGTTTTCCGGCTTCAGGTCAATTGATCGGATGATACTTCTGACCCAGATAGTCCATCACTTCCTGGAACCAGGGTGTTTTGAGGTCGAATGCCTTGCCGCCCTTGATGCGGGGGAATTCGATGGTGCGCAGCCGCCCGCCCTTGTCTTCGTCATGGCCGGTCACGCCGGAGACCTTGTTGAGGCCGCTTTCGACTGCCAGATCCACCATGCTCTGGATCAGGCGCAGGTCTTCTGCATTCGCCGGTGCCGAACGGGCGTAGTAGCCCGATTTCTGGACCATCGAGCGGTCTGCGTCGATGAGTTTGGCAAAATGTTTCTGGAACCAGTTGCCGACATTGATCGTGTCGAGTTTGACGTGACCAAAAGCGTCGCGCTTGACCTCTTCGCCGGCGGCCTCACGCTCGGCGACGATTTCGTCCATGCAGGCGCCTTCGGAAACAAACAGCGTCACGAAACCGGTGCGGTCCATGATGTCCTTGAGGCGGACGGCCTCTGCCTCCATGTCGAAATGGGTTTCGGGCAGATAGAGGCCGTCAATGTTCTTGAGCTCCTGGTTCATCATGAAGCCCTCGATGTATTCGTTGTGCTGGGTGCGCTGCATATAGGCGCGCGCGGTCGCAGCCGTCAGCCATCCGCAATGGCGACCCATGACCTCATGGATCACTAGGGTTCGCGGCGAGGCACTTTGTTCGTTCGAGACATGATCGAAGAAGCGGGCGCCGACTTCTGCCGCGGTCCAGGCGCCAAGCGTCTGCTTGATCGGAACGACGTCGTTGTCGACGGTCTTCGGCAGACCAACAACCGTCAGGTCATAGCCATTGGCGCCGAGATAGGCCGCCAGATCAGCCGCCGTCGTATTCGTATCGTCGCCGCCGATGGTATGGAGGATGGTCACACCGTCTGCCGCCAGCCGCTCGGCTGCGACCCGCAGCGGGTTCTCGCCTTCCTTGACCAGTCCACGTTTGACGCAGTCAGCGGTGTTGGTGAGCTTCACGCGGCTGTTGCCAATGGGCGAACCGCCATAGCGATGCAGCAGAAAGGCCTTTTCGCGCATCTCCCTGGTGATCTCGATCTTGTAGTCCATCAGCAGGCCGCGAAAGCCTGACTTGTAGGCTACCAGTTCGACTTCCGGCGCGATGTCTGAGTAACGCTCGATCAGTCCGCCGACAGCCGAGGAGAGACAGGGGGCGAGGCCACCAGCGGTCAGCATTGCAACTTTCTGTTTGGCCATCAATCCTCCTTCAGAGCTCTGGTCGAGCGCCTGCCATCTTCTTCACCGGGCGAATGGATGCGACAGCAGGAAGGTGCTGTAAAGGCAAAAAATCAGGAAAAACGGGCCTTTCGGCCCAGCCAGACGACGAAAGCGACTGCGACTGCAAATATAATCGTTTCAATGTCGATATGCTCGCCAAGCAGGATTGTGGAAAACAGCAGCGTGACGAATGTCTGCATCAACTGGATCTGCGCCACCCTCGCGATCCCGCCGATTGCCAGCCCTGCATTCCAGAAGATAAAGCCACCGAACATCGAAAAAAGGCTCAGGTAGAGGAGAGCGCCAATGGCTTGATTGCTCGGGGCTGAAACTCCCGATGGAAGGGTGAAGGCGAGGCCGACGATCGAAATCGGCAGGGTGAGAATCAGGGCCCAGGATATGACTTCCCAGCCTGAGAGATCACGGGCCACTCGTGCTGACAGAACATAGCCAAGCGATGCGGAAATGGCTGCCGCCAGCAGCCAAAGGCCGCCGAGTTCGAAATGAAAGCCATTTTGTCTAGCCGAAAAGACGGCAACCAGAATCGCGCCAATCACGCCGCAGACCCAGAAAAGCGGACTTGGACGTTCGCCATCGACGATCACCGCGAAAATGGATGTCAGAAGTGGCAGGAGCCCGAGAACGACGCCACCATGACCAGCTGGCAGGGTCTGCATCGCAATGGATGAGAATATGGGGAAACCATAGACAAGACAAAGCCCCGCCAGAAAAAGGGTCGAGATGACAGCCCTTGGCAATCGCTTGCGCATGAAGAGCAGTGTCGCGCCCGCTGCCATTGCCGCGATCACTGCGCGGCCGAAGGTGACCACCTCGGGAGAAAAACCGGTCAGTGCGATATGTGTCATCGGCAAAGTGAGGCCGAAAATGGTGACCCCGATCGCGCCGAGGGTGAGGCCGAGGGCATTGCGCGACGTTTCCTGAGATGTCTGCTGGGTCATGTGGGGCCAGTGAGCTTCCGGATTGGCTTTCATCAAGCCGGTCGCATGCAGTCCGTGAATAGTCCAATCAATTGGAGAGATGCCATGTGTATTGTTTCAGCAAACTGCAAGGAAACATGAATAAAGTTTAATCTGTCGCACCTATCGCTCTCTTGCATTTTGCCGGGATATTTGGTCAAGCTCACTCATGATATTCGATTTTGCCTGTGAACAGATATCGTCGTTGTGGGACCGATTGCTCGGCGCAGTCGGCGATGCTGCGGGCAGTGTGCTGAATGGTCTGATTGAAGCCATCCGCACCGTTTTCGAAGGCGATCCCGAGACAAGGCGGCGTGTTTCATTCTCTGTCGCGATCATTGCGCTTTCGGCGAAGATGGCGAAGGCCGATGGTGTTGTGACGACAGCCGAGGTTGACGCTTTCCGCGACGTGTTCGATTTTCCGCCGGAAGAGGCAAAGAATGTCGCGCGCCTCTACAATCTGGCACGCCAGGACGTGGCAGGCTTCGAGGCCTATGCCCAAAACCTCGCCAATATGTGCCGTACCTGTGAAGAGCTCTGCCCGGTTCTTGAAGACATTCTCGATGCGCTTTTCCATATCGCGAAGGCGGATGGGCTGGTGCATGAAAGCGAGATGGCATTCCTCACCAGAATCGCCGAGATATTCCGGATCTCCGAGGCTCGCTTCGAGATGATCACGGAACGCCATATGTATGTGAATGGCGATCCCTATGGGGTGCTTGGTGTCGATCCGTCTGATGACTTTGCAACGATCCGCAAGCGTTATCGTGCGCTGGCTGCCGAACATCATCCCGACAGGTTGCAGGCTCGTGGTATTCCGCAGGAATTCCACAGTGTCGCCAACCACCGGATGGCCAAGTTCAACGAAGCCTATTCTGCGATTGAGAAAGAACGCCGGGCGGCATGAGTGATTTTCTGCCTGACTGTCGGTTGGCGGAGGTCGTGCCATCGCCGAACCATGGCGAACGGGTTGCCGTCGACCGTCCCGATATCCTCCTTCTGCATTATACCGGCATGCCGTCTGCGGACGCGGCGCAGGCCTGGCTTTGCAACGCGGAAAGTGAGGTCTCCAGCCATTATCTGGTTCATGAAGACGGCCGGATTGTCCAGATGGTGCCGGAAGCGCGCCGCGCCTGGCATGCCGGGAAGAGTTTCTGGGCGGGCGAGACAGACATCAATTCCAGGTCCATCGGTATCGAGATTGCCAATCCGGGTCACCCCGCCGGCTTGCCCGACTATCCCGACAAACAGATCGACGCACTGATCGAATTGTGTCTTGATTGCGTCAAACGCCACGGAATCCCAGCAGAACGGGTGCTTGCGCACTCGGATGTGGCCCCTGTTCGCAAGGTCGATCCGGGTGAGAACTTCCCTTGGGTGAGGTTGGCGGCGGCAGGGGTCGGCCATTGGGTTGAGCCGGCACCGCTTGGTGGCGGTCGCTTCTTCCAGACCGGAGACCGGGGCCAGCCGGTCGAGGCCTTGCAATCGATGTTGTCGCTTTATGGATACGATATTGATATCACAGGTGAATTCTGTGAAAAGACGGCGGGTGTCGTAACCGCGTTCCAA
This sequence comes from Peteryoungia desertarenae, assembly GCF_005860795.2. Taxonomy (GTDB): domain Bacteria; phylum Pseudomonadota; class Alphaproteobacteria; order Rhizobiales; family Rhizobiaceae; genus Allorhizobium; species Allorhizobium desertarenae. The sequence continues at coordinate 3,204,047 of NZ_CP058350.1, read as the reverse complement.
CGGCATTTCAGGCCTGTCCGCGTTGACGGCGTGGCCGACAGCTCAACCATCGAGACGCTTCACCGCCTGCTCGTTGCCTTGCCGCGATATTGCTGATTTCCTCCCTTGAAGTGAGCCCAGGCAACCGGGCTTGAACGTCTTTCGCAGCAGATTTGTTGCGGTGCCAAAGAAATTCCTCATTGAGCGGTTCTAAAGAGGCCGCTGAACAGTGGTCCTGAAGCTCACGAGGCTGGACCGCCAACATCAACTTGAGAGGCAGGCATTCACGCTTCCCACCGGGTCGCGCAAAGGGAACCTTTGTGTTCCAGCGTCACCGGCAATGACATAAGCCCTCTTATTCGGAGTAGTATCCTTCAATGACACGACGCCTTGTTGCTGCTGCGGCATGCATTGCCCTTCTGTTGACTCACGCCCAGACGGCATTCGCTGCCGAGGAAAAGACCAGGACGAAAGTGCCGCTCAAAACAATCACCCGCGACGCCGGTTTTCCTGTTCCGGCTGATCTGGCAAAGAACCCCTACAGCAAGCTGATCTCCAAATATGCAAAGGCCTATGGCGTGCCTGCGGATCTTGCGCATGCGGTTGTACGGATTGAAAGCAACTTTAACGCCAAGGCCCGTGGTGCGGCTGGCGAAATCGGCCTCATGCAGATCAAGCCAGCGACCGCCCGGTCCATCGGTTACAAGGGGTCGACCAAAGGGCTTTATGACCCCGAAACCAATATCCGCTACGGAATGAAATATCTGGCCACGGCGCACCAGCTTGGTGGCGGTGACACCTGCGGCACCATTCTCCGTTACAATGCCGGTCACGGCGCCAAGCGGATGAACCCGATCTCCAAGCGTTATTGCGGCAAGGTCGTTGCCATGCTTGGCAAGTGAGCCCAGGCGGTCCGGCTGCGGCGGGGAGGCGTCGCAGGCCCGGACTTTACAGCTCTGTCCGCCATGCTATCCAAGTTGGCATCGTGAAGCACGGGGACATCAATGGCAAAGCGGTACAAGATCATCGTGGTGGGGCGGGGCATGATGGGTGCCGCGGCAGCGCGCCATCTCGCTCTGAATACCGACGGGGTCGCGGTGATTGGACCAGATGAACCCACAGGTCCCTGGGGCGATCATCAGGGTGTCTTTGCCAGCCATTACGATGAAGCCCGCATCACTCGTACAATTGATAGTTCGCCTGTTTGGGCGCTTCTGGCCAATCGCTCGATTGCCCGGTATCGGGAGATGGAGGCGGCAAGCGGTCTGTCCTTCTATCGCGAAGTCGGCTGCCTGATCGTTGGGCCGAAACGGGGCGGACGCGATCCATACATTGAAAACGTCGTATCCGCTGCGAGCCGCCTTGATGTAGACATTGAGCTGCTCGGCGACACGGAGCTGGCCGAGAGGTTTTCCTATTTCCATTTCGGACGGGGGTGTGAGGGTGTCCATGAGGCGCGCCATGCCGGTTATGTCAATCCAAGACGGTTGGTCGAGGCTCAATCGCGCTTGGCAGAGCGTGCCGGTGCGGCAATCATCCGCGATACTGTCACAGCCGTGCGCGAGGGGGACGGGGCAGTCCTTGTCGAGACTGGCGGCGGCAAGCAGTATCGTACCGACAAAGTGCTGGTTGCGGCTGGCGGATTCTCCATTTCAGAGAATCTCTTGCCGCGATCCGTTGATCTGAAGGTTTATGCGCGGACTGTCGCTTTCTTCGAGGTTTCCGAGGGGGAGCTGAGCCAATACCAGAATATGCCGAGCCTGATACACCAGCCGGATAACCCGCGTGATCACATCTATCTTCTACCGCCGGTCCGCTATCCGGATGGAAAAACCTATCTCAAGATTGGCGGCGACCCCGACGATCTGCCACTGACGCGCGACGTTGATATGCGCGCATGGTTTCGAAGTGGCGGTCGCACATCGACACGGGATCATCTGGTCCGAATCGTTGCGCAACTGGTCCCGTCGCTTTCGAATGCGCCTGTCAGCATGGCACCCTGCGTGACTTCCTTCACGCCTGGGAACTACCCCGCCATCGGTTTCGCGAGTGAGCGCGTGGCCGTGCTGACCGGCGGATGTGGTGCGGCTGCCAAAAGTTCCGATGAGATTGGTCGGCTCGGAGCCGAGCTGATGCTGCATGGGCGGATTGTGGATGAGGCTTATGGCGATGTGTTCCGTCCGGGCTTCATGAACTGAGTCATGCATTGCCGCTAAACTCTCCATTCCTTTGATATTTTCGTTGGCTTTCCATGTATCACTCGTTTAAGGACCCCTTGCCAGTTGGCCGGGCAGCCGCGCTTTACCAATGCCGAAAGGTGGTAGGGTGAGGAAAGTCCGGGCTCCACGGAAACACGGTGCCGGATAACGTCCGGCGAGGGCGACCTCAGGGAAAGTGCCACAGAAAGCAAACCGCCTCGCATGCGAGGTCAGGGTGAAAGGGTGGGGTAAGAGCCCACCGCGTCGCTGGTAACAGGGACGGCACGGTAAACCCCACCGGGAGCAAGACCGAATAGGGATGACGCGGGTGGCGCGCGAGCGTTGCTACAGCCTGTTTCCGGGCCAGTCATCCGGGTGGGTTGCGCGAGGTAGCGTGCAAACGCTGCCCCAGATGAATGGCTGCCACGTTCCGGGCAACCGGAGCCATACAGAACCCGGCTTACAGGCCAACTGGCAAATCTCTTTCTTCGTTCGTCATCGGTTCTGTGTGCGGGGCAGAAAAATATCATCTATTTGAAAAATATAAGAAAAATCTCATTTTCTGTCTGCGGTCGGTGCATCTGGCGGGCGGGCAAAAGTCTCCGGAAATCAAGCGTCTATAACCATTCGTTAAGCTTAACCCACTATCAATATTTGAATCTCGCAAGGGATGTGAAGAAGCCGTTCCCATTGACGCCCATATTGTCCCATGGTATCCCATAAGCATGCTGTCGCGGGGCTAAACACAGTCCCGAAAACAAGGTCTGGACAGGGTCTTTCGCACCCCGGCTTCGGCCTGTTTGTCAATCAGTCGGCAGCTGGTGTGTCCATGCGTTTCAGGGGGCGGATTTACAGCCCCTATCCACGAGGAGGGGCGGTCGATTGCAATGAACCGCTTCCTGTCCAACGCGACCAACAGGATCGATGCGAAGGGGCGGGTTTCCGTGCCGGCGTCCTTCCGTGCCGTTCTCGCGCAGCGCGGGATCCAGGAGCTTTATTGTCTCCAGGATTTTGTCTATCCGGCAATCAATATCGGCGGCCCCGATTTGCTGGAGCGATACGAGCAGAAGGTGGCGGCGGCGGATCCCTTTTCGCTGGAGGCGAACGAGATGTCGCTGCTCTTGCACGGTGGCGGCGTTTTCACGCGGCTCGATGCCGAGGGACGATTGATGGTGACGGATTTCATCCGGGAGTTCACGGGGATCTCTGCGGACGTGTGTTTCGTCGGTCGATCGGACCATTTTCAGTTATGGCTGCCGCAGGCGTTTCACGAGGCGCAGGCGAAGGCAAGAGAGGTGGTCAGGCTGCGGGGTCTGCGCACCGGTTAGAGCGAGGGAACGGAATGGTGGCGAATCCTGGCGGAGGTTCAACTGATGCCAATGGCGGACCGGTTCGCCACATTCCGGTTCTTCTTCCAGAGGTTCTGGCGGTGCTGCAGCCGACAGAGGGAAGCGTCATCCTGGATGGTACCTTCGGTGCAGGCGGATATACGTCTGCGATCCTTGCCTGCGGTTCGGACGTCGTGGCGCTCGATCGTGATCCGACCGCGATTGCGGCTGGTCAAGCCATGGTCGATCAGCACCAAGGGCGTTTGACGCTTCATCACACACGTTTCTCCAGACTTGATGAGTTCGCGCCCGAAGGCGGTCTTGATGGCGTGGTCCTCGATATCGGCGTTTCCTCCATGCAGATCGACGAGGCCGAGCGCGGCTTTTCCTTCCAGAGAAGCGGGCCGCTGGACATGCGCATGTCGGCATCCGGCGTTTCGGCTGCGGATGTCGTTAACCGCGCGAAAGTGGCGGACCTCATTCGCATCTTTGGCTTTCTGGGTGAGGAAAAGCATGCGGGTCGGATCGCGCGCGCCATTGACAAGCGGCGTGCAAGCGAGCCGTTTTCGACAACGCGTGACCTGGCGAACCTCATCGAGACGGTCAATCCGCGCAAGGCAAAGGACAAGATCCACCCTGCCACACGGGTGTTTCAGGCTCTTCGGATTTTTGTGAACAACGAACTCGGCGAACTTGCCGAAGCGCTGTTTGCCGCTGAACGTTCGCTGAAGCCGGGTGGCCGTCTCGTCGTCGTCACCTTCCATTCGCTTGAGGATCGGATCGTCAAGAAGTTCTTCTCCGAGCGATCCGGCAAGGCGTCCGGCTCCCGTCATCTGCCCATGGTGCAGGTGCGTCCAGCCACGTTTGAACCCATCGGCAAGGGGATGGTGTCCGCCTCAGACGAGGAGGCGGAACTCAACCCGCGTGCCCGCTCGGCGAAGCTTCGGGCTGGGATGCGCACTGCTGCGCCCCCGGAAGCTGCTGACATGTCGATCTTTGACCTGCCCGATCTGGCAAGCCTTGAAAAAATCGGAGTCTGAACCATGTTGAGGCCCTTCGATATCGTGATCATTGGTGTCATGGCTGCCGCCGCGACTGTTACCTACAAGATCAAGCATCTGACCGATAACAAGGCTGCGGAAGTGCGTCGGCTTGAAGCCGAGATCCGCATGGAAAAGGACACGATCGATCTGCTGAAGGCGGACCTGGCGCTGCTGACGCAGCCGAACCGGCTGGACAGACTTGTCAATGTCTACTCCGAGGAGTTGAAGCTTCAGCCTACGGCGCCCGAGCAACTGGCTCTGCCGGTCGAACTGCCCATGCGAAGAGATGAGTTGCCGGTGCCGGAAGTACCGGCGGACCAGATCGCACAAGATCCGGTCCGCGACCTGATCACAACGGGATCTGTGGAGCGCTAATGTCCTTTCTGTCCCGCATCATGCTCTTGAAGAGCCAGGCGCATTTCTCCGCAGATGTGGGGCGCGCCTCTGTGACTACCGAGGGGCCCACCTTCAAGGGTACGGCCAAGCGCAAGACCGAGATGGCCCGCAACCGCGTCGGCCTGATCATTTTCAGTTTCGTCGTGGCTTATGCCGTGATTGGCGGGCGTCTGGTACAATATGGTCAGGCGCAGCCAGAAACGGTTTCCAGCATCATGCCTGCTGACCGCCTCATGGCCTCGCGGCCGGATATTCTGGATCGTAATGGTGAAGTGCTGGCAACCGACATCAGGACGGTCTCCCTCTTTGCCGAGCCGCACAAGATTGTCGATCCTGACGAAGCCGTCGAGAAGCTTGCGACCGTTCTGACGGATATTGATATCCGCGATACCTATCGGAAGCTTACATCCGACTCCCGTTTCCAGTGGCTGCGCCGCCAGCTCACGCCCAAGCAACAGAGCCAGATCCTCGCCCTTGGAATTCCCGGCGTAGGCTTCAGGCCGGAGAAGCGACGTTTTTATCCGGGTGGTGCCACCGCGTCCCACGTGGTTGGCTACGTCAATGTCGACAATCGCGGCATGGCCGGCATGGAGCGCTATATCGACAATCAGGGCATGGCGGACCTCCGGGCTCTCGGCATGACCAGTAATGTGCCGCTTGAGCCGGTCAGGTTGTCCATCGATATCCGTGTCCAGAACATCCTGCGTGACGCTTTGGTCCATGCCGTGACTAATTACAAAGCAATTGCTGCCGGAGCCGTGGTGCTGGACGTCCATACGGGTGAAGTCATTGCCATGTCATCCATTCCCGATTTCGACCCAAATCGTCCACAGGAAGGGGCGGAAGAGGGCTGGATGAACCGAATGACGAACGGCACCTTCGAAATGGGGTCCACATTCAAGACGTTCACGACCGCGATGGCCCTCGATTCGGGCAAGGTCAGAATGACGGACAGTTTTGATGCGCGCTATCCGATCCGCATTGGCGGGTTCACGATCCGTGACTTCCGTGGTAAGAACCGGGTTCTGACGGTGCCGGAAATCTTCCAGTATTCTTCCAACATCGGCACGGCTCGTATGGCCGAGGCCGTCGGGATTACTGGCCATCGCGAATTCCTGACCCGCATGGGGTTGTTGACGCGGCTTGAGACCGAATTGCCCGAGGTTAAGGCGCCTTCCCAGCCGCGTGAGTGGAAGCAGATCAATTCAATCACGATTTCCTTCGGACATGGTGTTTCCACCACGCCGCTTCAGACTGCCGTTTCTGCTGCTGCGCTGGTTAACGGCGGCAAGTTGATCAATCCGACATTTCTCCCGCGCGACGAGGAAACGGCGAATGAGATTGCCAAGGTCGTCGTTCGGCCCGAGACGAGCGAGAACATCAAGTATCTGTTCGAACTCAATGGTCAGAGCGGTTCCGGTCGGCATGCTCTGGTTCCCGGCTTCAATGTTGGCGGAAAGACCGGCACGGCGGAAAAAGTGGTCAATGGACGTTACTCCGACGACCAGAACTTCAACTCGTACCTCGCCGCCTTTCCGATCGATAATCCGCAGTATCTGGTGATGAGCTTCATCGACGCTCCACAAACCGGTGAAGGCGGCGGTCGGACAGCGGGTCTGACAGCCGCTCCGATTGTTGGGAACATCATTCGCAGAAGTGCCGCAATTCTGGGTGTAGAACCGAAATTCGGAGAGGACGGGTCTGCATTGCTCGTATCCTATTGAGCTAATCTAATGGCATGGCGATTCGAATGCGATCGCCCGGAATGATTGGAATACCACGATGTTATTGGGGACACTGGCGGCGGACGAGTTCAAGGATTGCCTGTCTGCTGAAACCGCGCGATTGGATGTAACGACGCTTTCGGCCGACAGCCGGACGGTGACACCGGGATGTCTGTTTTTCGCCTTGCCGGGTTCGAGGGCTGATGGTGCCGCCTTCGTTGCCGATGCTGTGTCGAAGGGGGCCGTTGCGGTTGTCAGCCAGCATGCAGTGTCCGCAGATGTGCCGGTGGTCGTAGTCGACAATCCGAGACGTTTTCTCGCGCTTGCCGCAGCCAGGATGGCTGGCCGCCAGCCGGAGACAATGGTGGCGGTGACCGGCACCGCCGGAAAGACGTCTGTCGCGTCTTTCACGCGGCAGATTTGGGCCTATGCCGGTCACGCGGCAGCCCAGATTGGCACGACTGGTGTGATTGCGCCGGGACGAAACGACTATGGTTCGCTCACCACGCCGGATCCGGTTGCACTCCACGGGCTGTTGGCGGAGCTCGCCGCTGAAGGTGTCACACATGCCGCCATGGAGGCTTCCAGCCACGGTCTCGACCAAAGCCGCCTTGACGGTGTGAAACTTGCAGCGGCGGGGTTCACCAATCTCGGTCGCGATCACATGGATTATCACCCCACGGTCGAAGATTACATGGCCGCCAAAATGCGGCTTTTCGATACGCTGCTCCCGGCGGGTGCACCGGCGGTCGTGTTTTCAGATGACACATGGTCGGCGCGAGCCATTGCTGCGGCCAGAGCGGCGGGACATGAAGTTCGGACCGTCGGACGTCAGGGTGACTATCTCTCCCTCAAACGGGTCGAGCACTCCCGGCACAAGCAGGTGGCCGAGATCCACTTCGGCGATGAGATTTTCGAAGTCCATATTCCATTGGCTGGCGACTTCCAGATTGCCAATGCGCTGGTTGCTGCCGGATTGGCGATGTCCACGGGTGTCCCGGCGAAGACGGCGATGAAAGCCCTTGAAAAGCTGGTGGGGGCCTCCGGTCGCCTTGAGCTTGTCGGGCAGAACAAGGCAGGCGCACTCGCCTATGTCGATTACGCTCACAAACCTGACGCGTTGGAAAACGTGCTGACGTCGGTTCGCCCGTTCACGACCGGCAGGGTAATCGTCGTCTTCGGCTGCGGCGGTGACCGCGACAAGGGCAAGAGGCCGATCATGGGTGAGATCGCCTCGCGGCTCGCCGATATTGTGATCGTGACCGACGACAATCCGCGCTCCGAGGTTCCGGCGACAATCCGCTCCGAAATCATGGCGGCGACGCCCAAGGGGATCGAGATCGGCGATCGTTCGCAGGCGATCCGCGCAGCCGTTGCCATGCTTTCATCCGGCGACACACTGATCGTTGCTGGAAAAGGCCATGAAGAAGGCCAGACGGTCGGGACGGAGACACTGCCTTTCTCCGACCATGCGGAGCTGCGCAAAGCCCTTGAGGAGTTTGAGCATTGAAGTTTCTTTGGACGGCACAGGACATGGTAACCGCCATGGCAGGGCGGCCTTTCGGGACACTGCCGGAGGGCATTACGGGAATCTCGATCGACAGCCGGACCATTTCACCAGGTGAAGCTTTTTTTGCCATCAAAGGTGACCGTGTGGATGGGCACGACTATGCAAGCATCGCCATGGCGAATGGTGCAGCGCTTCTCGTCGTCAGCGAAGCGAAATTGCCGGCCCTTGGTCGACTGACCGTGCCGATGATCGTTGTCGAGGATGTTCTGGTTGCGCTTGAAAAGCTTGGTATGGCGGCGAGGGAACGGACATCTGCAACAGTCATCGCCGTGACAGGCTCGGTGGGCAAGACCACGACCAAGGAGATGCTGCGGGTTGCGCTTGAACCGTCGGGCAAGGTCCATGCCTCGGTTGCTTCCTTCAACAATCACTGGGGTGTACCACTGACACTGGCCCGCATGCCGATCGACACGCGTTTCGGTGTTTTCGAACTTGGTATGAACCATTCCGGCGAACTCGGCCCCTTGTCGCGGATGGTCCGGCCCGATGTCGCACTGATTACCACGATTGCACCGGCCCACCTTGGCAATTTCGCAAGTGTCGACGAGATTGCCCAGGCCAAGGCCGAGATTCTCGAAGGATTGGTCACTGGTGGGGATGTCGTCCTCAACCGTGACAATCCCTATTTCCCAATCCTCGATCAGGCCGCCGCAAATCTCGGCATAGAGAACATCCATACTTTTGGTCAGCACGCCAAAGCGGAGTTCCAGTTGGCGGAATTCGACGGAGCCGCAGAAAGCTCAACGATCTGGGTGAGCTTTGGCGGGGAGACGCGCGAAGTGACGATTGGTTCTCCCGGTCGCCACATTGCCGAGAACGCACTTGCCGTGCTGGCGGTTGCCACACTTGTCGGTGCCGATCTTGATGGGGCGATTGCCGCTCTTGCCCAGCCGGTTGCCGTGAAGGGCCGTGGTGTTCGCCACAAGCTTTCCATCGGGCGTGGCGTTCTGACCGTCATTGATGAAAGCTATAATGCCAATCCGGCCTCCATGCGGGCCGCAATCGCCGTTCTGGCCGCTGCCCAGCCGCAGGGGGAGGGCCGGCGGATCGCCGTTCTGGGCGACATGCTCGAAATGGGTACGTTCGCGGAAGATGTGCATGCCGAGCTTGCCGGTCCGTTGCTGGCCGCCGGCATAGAGCATATCTGGCTCGCCGGGCCGGAAATGGTCGCCCTGCGGGATGCCTTGCCGGACACGGTGCAGGTGGAATACCGCCCGGATGCCCAGCAATTGGCGGAGTTTGCCGTTTCCGCCGTAAAGGCTGGGGACATAGTGATGATCAAATCGTCAAACGGCATTGGTTTCAGCAGGATCGTTTCTGCGCTGCTTGACAAGTATCCGGTGTTGCCCGACACGGAGCGCCGAATCTAATGGGCTTTTGGAAAGGGCTCCGATGCTAATCTGGCTTGTGGAACTGGCTGACAACTTTCAATTCTTCAACCTCTTCCGCTACATTACTTTTCGAACAGGGGCCGCGCTTTTTACATCGGCGCTCGTCGTATTCCTGTTTGGGCCGATGATGATCAATTCGCTGCGCGTGCGCCAAGGCAAGGGGCAGCCGATCCGCGCTGACGGACCGCAGACACATTTCAAGAAAGCCGGCACCCCCACCATGGGCGGACTGATGATCCTCGCCGGTATCGTCGTCTCTTCCCTGTTGTGGGCTGATCTATCGAGTGTCTATGTCGTTGCCACCCTGCTCGTGACGCTCGGTTTCGGTGCGATCGGCTTCTACGATGACTATCTCAAAGTCACGAAACAGACGGACAAGGGCTTTTCCGGCAAGGCCAGACTGGGGATCGAGTTTCTGATTGCCGGTGTCGCTGTCTATTTCATGATGACGACGGCGCTCAGTTCCGGTCCACAGGGTTCGACCTTCGGTTCCTCGATTGCCTTTCCCTTTTTCAAGGATTTCCTGATCGATCTTGGCATCTTCTTTGTCATATTCGGGGCTTTCGTCATTGTTGGTGCCGGCAATGCGGTCAACCTGACCGACGGTCTGGACGGCCTTGCGATTGTTCCGGTGATGATTGCCGCCGCCTCCTTCGGGGTGATTGCCTACCTGACCGGCAACGCCGTCTTCTCGAATTACCTGCAGATCAATTTCGTACCTGGAACGGGCGAACTGGCCGTTATCCTCGGCGCCGTCATTGGAGCCGGGCTTGGCTTCCTCTGGTTCAATGCGCCGCCGGCGGCAATCTTCATGGGAGATACGGGATCGCTGGCGCTTGGCGGCCTCATCGGATCGATTGCGGTCGCAACCAAGCATGAGATCGTCATGATCATCATCGGCGGTCTCTTCGTGATGGAGACGCTTTCTGTGATCATCCAGGTTGGCTATTTCAAGCTGACCGGCAAGCGCGTGTTCCTGATGGCGCCCATCCACCATCATTTCGAAAAACTGGGATGGACGGAAAGCCAGGTGGTAATCCGCTTCTGGATCATCGCGGTCGGCCTTGCCATGCTTGGTCTTTCCACCCTGAAGCTGCGGTGAGGTTTGGATGATCCCGGCGTCCACATTCAAAGGCAAGCGTGTCGCTCTCTTCGGCCTTGGCGGTTCGGGGTTGGCGACCGCCAGGTCGCTTATGGCCGGTGGCGCGGATGTGGTTGCCTGGGACGACAATCCGGACAGTATTGCAAAAGCAGGCGGTGAAGGCATCCACACAGAGGATCTTCGCTATATCGATTGGCGTGCCGTTCACAGTTTCGTCCTGTCGCCAGGTGTGCCGCTCACCCATCCGAAACCGCATTGGTCTGTTGGCCTCGCGAGGGCCGAGGGCGTCGAGATCATCGGTGACGTCGAGATTTTTGTGCGCGAGCGGCGCGCCCATGCGCCGGATTGCCCCTTTATTGCGATTACAGGCACGAACGGGAAATCGACCACGACGGCTCTCATTGCGCATATTCTTGGCGTAAGCGGTCGAGACACGCAGCTTGGTGGCAATATCGGGCGGGCGGTTCTGACGCTCGATCCGCCGAAATCCGGGCGTTTCTTTGTCGTCGAGTGCTCGTCCTATCAGATCGATCTGGCACCAACACTTGATCCCACCGCCGGCATCCTGCTCAATCTCACCCCCGATCATCTCGACCGGCACGGCACGATGCAGCACTATGCCGACGTCAAGGAGCGGCTTGTGGCCGGAAGCGGTAGAGCCGTTGTCGGCGTCGATGACAGCTATTGTGAGCGGATCGCGGATCGTATCGAGCGTGCCGGTTCGCCGGTAACCCGTGTATCGAAGCGCCAGCCACTGGTTCACGGGCTCTATGCCGAGGGCAGCCGGATTATTGAGGCGAGCAACGGAGCAACGCGTGAGATCGTGGATCTTGCGGGTAGTCAGACGCTCCGGGGCAGCCATAACGCCCAGAATGCAGCTGCGGCGATTGCAGCCTGCATGGCTGTCGGCGTTTCCGTTGAGGAGGTTCGAGCTGGGCTCGCCAGTTTCCCGGGGCTCAAGCACCGGATGCAGCCGGTCGGTCGGCGTGGGCATGTCACCTTCGTCAATGACAGCAAGGCTACCAATGCCGATGCGGCGGCACCGGCACTTTCAAGCTATGACCGGATTTACTGGATCCTGGGCGGCCTGCCCAAGGAAGGCGGCATTGCGAGCCTTGAGCCGCTCTTTCCCAATGTTGCAAAGGCCTATCTCATCGGGGAGGCGGCATCGGTATTTGCGGCGACGCTTGGCGATGCCGTCGCATATGAAATCTCGGGCACGCTAACCCACGCTCTTGAGCACGCTGCGAAAGATGCGGCGGCTGATCCGCTGCCTTCAACCGTGCTTTTATCCCCGGCTTGCGCAAGCTTCGACCAGTATAGGAATTTTGAAGTTCGTGGCGATGCCTTCGTGGCGAATGTCGCGGCGCTTTCAGGAATAACAATGCTGGTCGACGTGCCGACAGGAGGCAAGTGATATGGTGAGTCGCGTTGAAAGGGGCCCGTTTGCCGAGTGGTTCTGGACGATTGACCGTCTTTTCATCCTGATTTTCCTGCTCTTGATGGGGATCGGCTTCATGCTGTCCTTTGCTGCGTCGCCGGCGGTTGCCGAGCGATTGGGGCTCGACAGCTTCCACTTCGTGAAACGGCACGCGATGTTCATGATCCCGGCAATCGGGGTCATGATCGGCTTGTCCTTCCTGTCTCCGCGGCAGATCCGGCGTGCGGCAATGGTGATCCTTGCTGGTTCACTGCTTCTGATGGTTGCGGCTCTGTTCTTCGGGGTCGAGATCAAGGGCGCGCGCCGCTGGATTTCGCTTGCCGGGATATCGATCCAGCCGTCCGAGTTCATGAAGCCTGCCTTCGTGGTTATCTGCGCCTGGCTTTTTGCCGAGCATGCGCGCCAGCCCGAGATTCCCGGCAATCTGTTTTCGGTTCTGCTCTTTGCGATCGTCGCGGCGCTCTTGATTGCCCAGCCCGACCTTGGGCAGACAATTCTCGTTGCGGCTGTCTGGGGCGGCATGTTCTTCATGGCGGGCATGCCCTGGCTCTGGATCATCCTGCTCGGTGGATTGGCGGTTGCCGGGCTCTTCGGGGCCTATGTGACGCTGCCGCATGTTGCCGGTCGCCTCGATCGCTTTCTGACGGGTGAGGGTGATACGTTCCAAGTCGATACGGCGCGCGAGGCGATCATACGCGGCGACTGGTTCGGTCAGGGTCCGGGTGAGGGAATCGTCAAGCGGATCATTCCGGACAGCCATACGGATTTCATCTTTTCCGTCGCGGCAGAGGAATTCGGCATCATCTTCTGCATGCTCATCGTTGCGATTTTCGCCTTCCTGGTCTTGCGCGGTCTCAGCCACGCTTTCAAGGAGCGCAATGATTTCAACCGTTTTGCCGTTGCCGGCCTCGTCTTGCTGCTCGGCATCCAGTCGATGATCAATATCGGCGTGAACCTTGAGCTGCTGCCGGCCAAAGGCATGACGCTGCCGTTGATTTCTTACGGTGGTTCATCGATGGTGGCGGTTTGTATCACAGCGGGCTTCATCCTGGCGCTGACGCGTCATCGCCCCGAAAAGAGAGCGCAAGAGCGGCGGCTTTTCCGCAGCATACATGGCGTTCCTGCGGAGTAGACTATGTCCAAAGGTCTCATCCTTCTTGCCGCCGGGGGTACCGGCGGCCATCTTTTTCCAGCAGAAGCATTGGCACATACGCTCAAAGCGCGTGGTTTTTCCGTCCATCTGGTGACGGATGCGCGGGCCGAGCGTTATGCTGCTTCGTTTCCTGCCGATGCCATTCACACAGTCGCCTCGGCCACGATCGGTTCGCGCAATCCCGTTGCGATCGCCAAGGCTATGCTGAGCCTTTGGCGTGGTTACCAGCAGTCCAAGCGTCTGATCAGGCAGTTGAAGCCTCAGGCGGTCATCGGTTTTGGTGGTTACCCGACCGTTCCGCCGCTGATGGCGGCTGCGGCGCTCAATGTGCCGACGGCTTTGCATGAGCAAAATGCAGTCATGGGACGTGCCAATCGGGCGCTCGCGTCAAGGGTCCGGGCCATTGCCGGTGGGTTCCTCTCGCCATCGGGCGAACATGCACTCAAGATTGTGGTGACCGGAAATCCCGTACGCCCCGCTGTCATCGCCGCTGCCGAACGTGCCTATCAGCCATCACGAGCAGGCGAGCCTTTCCGCCTCGTGGTTTTCGGCGGGAGCCAGGGCGCGCAGTTCTTTTCCAAGGCGCTTCCCGAGGCGGTTGGCCTGCTGCAACCTTCGCTGCGTGCGCGGCTCGCCATTACGCAACAGGCGAGGCCCGAGGATCAGGCTGCGGTAACCGAGGCCTATCGGCAGCTTGGTGTGGCAGCGGAGATTTCTCCGTTCTTCACCGATATGGCCGAACGGATTGCTGACGGACACCTGATCATCTCGCGCTCCGGTGCGTCCACCGTATCTGAACTGGCAGTGATTGGACGACCAGCAATTCTCATTCCCTATCCCCATGCCCTGGATCATGACCAGGCGGCCAATGCCGAGGCTCTTGCGGCGACTGGCGGAGCGCAGGTCATCCAGCAGGCCCAATTGTCCGCGCGAGCGATTGCCGATCTGCTGACCGAAGCGATGGATGATCCGGAGCGGCTGGCGACCATGGCGCGAGATGCCCGGACGGCAGGCAGGCCCAATGCTGCCGACTTGCTCGCCGACGTTGTTGAGGCTATTGCGGCTGGAAGGGGCCTGACTGATCTGAAGGGAATGCAAAGATGAAAATGCCGAAGTCGATTGGGCTGGTCCATTTTATCGGGATCGGCGGCATCGGAATGAGCGGGATTGCCGAGGTCTTGCATAACCTGGGCCACAAGGTTCAAGGTTCCGATCAGGCTGACGGCGCCAATGTTCAGCGCTTGAGGGACAAGGGCATTGAGGTCTTTGTCGGCCATCGCGCTGAAAACATCGGGGATGCAGAAGTCATCGTTGTTTCCACCGCCATCAAGAAGGACAATCCGGAGCTTGTCGCAGCCCGCGAAAAGCTGCTGCCGATTGTTCGGCGTGCCGAGATGCTGGCGGAATTGATGCGTTTCCGCAATGCGATTGCTATCGGCGGCACCCATGGCAAGACGACAACTACCTCAATGGTCGCCTCGCTGCTGGAAGCCGGGCAAAGGGATCCGACGGTCATCAACGGCGGCATCATCAATGCCTATGGCACCAATGCTCGAATGGGCGAGGGCGAGTGGATGGTCGTCGAGGCCGACGAATCAGACGGCACCTTCCTCAAGCTTCCAGCGGATGTCGCTGTCGTCACAAATATCGACCCTGAGCATCTTGACCATTACGGGACCTTCGACAATGCTCGGGCAGCTTTCCGCCAGTTTGTCGAAAACGTGCCGTTCTACGGGTTCGGCGTCATGTGCCTCGACCATCCGGAAGTACAGGCGCTGGTCAGCAAGATCGAAGATCGCAAGGTCATTACCTATGGCGAGAACCCGCAGGCGGACGTGCGCTTTTCAAATGTTCGGCTGGATGGCACTCGCTCGATCTTCGATGTGGAGATCCGCCGCAGACGTACGGGGCGCAACTTCGTCTTCAAGGATCTCGTCCTGCCGATGCCGGGACGGCACAATATCTCGAATGCCTGCGCGGCGATTGCGGTCGCCAACCGACTCGACATCCCGGAAGAGGCGATCCGCCAAGGGCTCTCGTCCTTTAGCGGTGTCAAACGCAGATTTACGCTGACGGGATCGTCAAATGGTGTCCAGGTCTTTGATGATTACGGGCATCATCCCGTCGAGATCAAGGCCGTGCTGAAGGCGGCGCGGGAGGCCTGCTCTGGCCGAATCATTGCGGTTCACCAGCCGCACCGTTACTCACGGCTCTCAAGCCTTTTCGATGATTTCTCCAACTGCTTCAACGATGCCGACACAATCTTCATCGCCCCAGTCTATGCGGCGGGCGAAGATCCGGTGACTGGAATCGATTCGCAAACACTTGTTTCGCGGATCAAATCTGGCGGGCATCGCGATGCGCGCTATCTTTCATCGCCCGGCGAACTCGCCGGGCAGGTCGCAGGCATTGCGCAACCGGGTGATTTCGTGGTCCTCTTGGGGGCTGGCAACATCACCCAATGGGCCGCCGTGTTGCCTGCGGAACTGGATGCAATTTCGGGAAAGTCGTGAATGAAACAGGTTGATGGCGAAAAGCTGCTGGCTTCCCTCGGGCCGGGTGTCAATGAACTGAAGGGGCGCTTGACGCCGGACGCACCGATGGATCGGGTCACCTGGTTTCAGGCGGGCGGTCTTGCCGAATTGATGTTCCAGCCGCATGACACGGATGATCTCGTCAGCTTTCTCAAATTGCTGCCGGGGCATGTGCCGGTGACCGTTGTCGGTGTCGGTTCCAACCTGTTGGTTCGAGATGGTGGCATCCCCGGCGTCGTGATCCGCCTGTCTGCGAAGGGTTTTGGTCAGGTCGAGCTTGCCGGCGAAAATCGGATCCGCGCCGGTGCGATTTGCCCCGACAAGCATATCGCTGCAATGGCGATGGACCATAACATTGGTGGCTTCCACTTCTACTATGGCATTCCTGGTTCGATCGGTGGGGCAGTCCGCATGAATGCCGGTGCCAACGGTGGTGAGACGGCGATGCGCCTGGTCGAGGTGGAAGCCGTCGACCGCAGGGGTAATCTGCACGTTCTCAGCAAGGCCGATATGCGCTACAGCTATCGTCATTCGGCAGCGCCCGAAGGGCTCATCTTCACCAGTGCCGTTTTTGAAGGCTATCCGGAAGAGAAGGCCAAGATCCGCGCGGATATGGATGCCGTACGCCATCACCGCGAGACGGTTCAGCCGGTCAAGGAGAAGACCGGTGGTTCAACGTTCAAGAACCCCGAAGGCCACTCGGCCTGGGAGTTGATCGACGAGGCGGGCTGCAGAGGTCTGATGATCGGTGGTGCCCAGATGTCGTCGCTGCATTGCAACTTCATGATCAATGTTGGCCATGCGACGGGCTATGATCTCGAATATCTGGGCGAAACCGTGCGTCAGCGGGTCTTCGACACATCGGGTGTCAAGCTCGAATGGGAGATCAAGCGTCTTGGCATCTTCATGCCCGGCCGTGAAGTGAAGCCATTCATGGGTGATCTTTCGAGTTAAACCAGTCAAATTCAGAAATATTTAGTCCCTCTGTTGTAGCCTCCCAATGGCATCCGAGGGGCTTATGGTTGGCTTTATAAAGAACTGGTTGATTTCCCAGCTGACGTTGGGCGAGTTCGCGTCCCGGCAAGCCGTCTTTTATCGATCCTTCGGCATGGCGGCGCGCATTGCCATGTTTGCCTATTCGCTGAACCTGATTTCGCATCTGGTCCTCTACGCATTTGATCTGTTGCCCTATGAGCTCGGTCCTGGTCTGGTGATGGCGACCGTTCTCACGCCGCCGGTCTCACTGGTCGTCGGCTTCGTCGCCTATGCCGTTGTCGGACTTGCCGTCTATGACCTTGGTGTTTCTCGCCGGGAATTTGAGCGCTTGAGCCGGACTGACATGCTGTCTGGGCTCAGCAATCGGCGCGCTTTCCTTGAATCCTTCGATCGGGCGCGGGGGGAGGTCGGTATGCTGCTCTTCGACATCGATCGCTTCAAGGTTATCAATGATAGCCACGGGCATCAGGCGGGTGACGACGTGATCGCAGCCGTCGCTGCCACCATCACGCGTCGATGCGGGAGCAAGGCGCTCTGCGCTCGGATCGGTGGCGAAGAGTTTGCCGCCTTGATTGTTGCTCCTGCACAGGGGGAGCTGTTGTCCCTGGCCGAGCAAATAGTCGCGGATGTGCGCGTACTGCCTATCGATGTCGCTGACAGACGGCTTCAGGTGACGATCTCCTGTGGTGCCGTCACTGCACCTGCGGAAATCGGCTTTGCCGAAATCTTCGCTGCCGCTGATCGTGCGCTTTACCTTGCCAAGGCAGAGGGGCGCGACCGAATCGTTTGTGCAAACTCCCTAATTCAGGTGGCCAAGCGGATGAGCGTCGGCCTTTCTGATTTGGCCGTTGCGGAAACTTCCACGAGAAAGCGCTCTGCTTCCTAGCCTAAAATTTCGATATTACAGATGCTTACGTTCTAACTTTCGTGTTTTGAGTTAGATCTCCCATTTGCCCGTTTTGTGTGTCGGTTAACGAAAGTAAACACTTCATTAACCTTAATGTTGTTCTACTGCCCCATAAGGGCAGGCGTGCCAGTTGCATCCTGCTGAAATCATGGTTCTGGATTTCAAGAGGCGTTTATGAGTGGCAAGCACGTCGCTGTTCTGATGGGGGGATTATCGTCGGAGCGCCCGGTCAGCCTTTCGAGTGGCAATGCTTGTGCCGAGGCGCTTGAGGGCGTGGGCTACCGGGTAACGCGTGTCGATGTGGGGCGCGACGTGGCCAAGGTCCTTGGCGAGCTGCGTCCTGACGTTGCCTTCAACGCCCTTCATGGCCCGTTTGGAGAGGATGGCACTGTCCAGGGTGTCCTCGAATATCTGCAGATCCCTTATACGCATTCTGGCGTGCTGGCGTCAGCGCTTGCCATGGACAAGGCGCAGGCAAAGATCGTTGCGTCTGCAGCTGGTGTGCCGGTTGCCGAGGCGCGGGTGATGAGCCGGTTTGAGATTGGTCAGGAGCATCCCATTGCGCCGCCCTATGTCGTGAAGCCGGTGCGCGAGGGTTCCAGCTTCGGGGTCGTCATTGTCCGTGAAGACATGGCTCATCCCCCTCAGTCTCTCGTGTCCTCGGACTGGCGCTACGGAGATACCGTCATGGTCGAGCGTTATGTCGGTGGTCGCGAACTGACCTGCGGTGTCATGGGCGATCAGGTTCTCGGCGTGACGGAAATCGTGCCGCAGGGTCACAGCTTCTATGACTATGATTCCAAATATGTTGCGGGCGGGTCTCTGCATGTCCTTCCTGCTGAAATTTCACCGAAAATTTACCAAAGAATACAATCATTGGCGCTGAAGGCCCATGAGGCAATCGGGTGCCGCGGAGTGAGTCGATCCGACTTCCGCTATGACGATCGTCTCTCCGAAGATGGCGACTTGATTTGGCTGGAGGTGAATACCCAGCCAGGCATGACCCCAACCTCTCTGGTGCCGGAAATGGCAGCTCATGTTGGCATGAGCTTTGGCGAGCTGGTGCGTTGGATGGTGGAGGATGCCTCTTGTTTGCGTTGAGCGGAAACAGATTGGCTGACAAAGATCGGGGCGTGGCGGGCTTGTCCCTCGGTGGCGACGCTGTCGTCCTGCCGCGTCCCTTGCGTCGGATTGTCCGCTTCATCGTCAGCCTGTGCTCGGGCCGCGTTGCCATTCCCCGCCATGCCGGAAAGCTCTCTCTGGCCGGTTTCTACACTGTCGTTGCACTTCACGGGACGGTGGCTGGCGGGCATGGTCCCGTCGTGATGCAAACCATCACATCGACGGCGGGATTTGCCGTCGAGGATGTGAGGGTCTCCGGCAATCGCCACACTTCAGAAATCGATATCCTGCAGCTTCTGGGCCTCGATGGCAGTACCAGTGTTCTGAGCCTCGATATCGCCGAGGCCCGTAAGGCGATTGCCGAACTGCCGTGGGTAGCCTCAGTTGATGTTCGCAAGATTTATCCTGCGACGGTGGAGGTGGTGCTCCATGAGCGTGAAGCCTATGGCATCTGGCAGCATGGATCCGAACTTTCAATTATCGAGCGCTCTGGCAGCGTGATTGCGCCTCTGCGTGACAACAAGTTTGCCCATCTTCCGCTTTTTGTTGGTCGGGATGCTGAAACGGCCGCCGCTGACATCGAGGAACAGTTTGCCAGATGGCCTTCGATTGCCTCGCGCGTAAAGGCCTTCGTGAGAATTGCCGGTCGTCGCTGGGATATTCATCTGCAGAACGGGGTGATCGTAAAGCTTCCGGAGGCAAACATCGATGCTGCGCTTGCTCTTCTGGCCCGCTTCGACGCGGAGCAGGATCTCCTTGAGCGCGACATTGCCGCCGTAGACCTTCGCTTGCCCGATCGCACCACTATCCGGTTAACGCCTGAAGCGGTGGAGAGGCGTGAGCTTGCGCTGGAAGAGCGTCGCAAGATGCTCAAGCGGACGGGGCAGCACACATGAGTATCTTCAACTCCTCCTCGTTCGGTCTGCCGCGCATCAAGCCGCTTTCTTCGAAGCGGTCTCATGTCGTTTCTGTTCTCGACATCGGTTCGACCAAGGTCGTCTGCATGATCGGGCGTCTGACCCCGCGCAAGGAAAGCGCGGTATTGCCAGGGCGAACGCACAATGTGGAAGTGATCGGAATTGGTCACCAGCGGTCGCAGGGCGTCAAATCCGGTGTCATCGCTGATCTCGACGCGGTCGAAAATGTGGTGCGGCTCGCGGTTGACGCGGCCGAGCGCATGGCCGGCCTGACCGTCGACAGTCTGATCGTCAATGTTTCGGCGGGCCGTGTCGGCTCTGATGTCTACACCGCAACCATTGATCTTGGCGGGCAGGAAGCAGAAGCAGGCGATCTGCGCAAGGTGCTGGTGGCCGCAGGGCAGCAGTCTCAAGGCAATGACCGCGCCGTCCTCCATTCTCTGCCGACGGGCTTTTCGCTTGACGGCGAGCGTGGAATACGCGATCCCCTTGGAATGTATGGCGACGTCCTCGGCGTCGACATGCATGTGGTCACTGCCGAACGCGCAGCGCTTCGTAACCTGGAGCTCTGCATCAATCGTGCCCATCTGACCGTCGAAGGCGTGGTTGCCACGCCCTATGCAAGCGGCCTGGCGGCACTTGTCGACGACGAAGTTGAGCTCGGTTGTGCCGCCATCGACATGGGTGGCGGAATGACGACCATTTCGGTCTTCGCGGAAGGTAAGCTGATCCATACGGACGCCATCGGGATTGGCGGTCATCATGTGACCACCGATCTGGCGCGCGGGCTCTCTACCCGTATCGAGGATGCAGAACGCCTGAAGGTTGTTCATGGTTCGGCCGTCGCAAACGGTGCGGATGATCGCGATATGGTCGCGGTTCCGCCCATCGGCGAAGATGATCGCGATCAGCCATCTCAGGTTCCGAGAGCCCTTCTCACCCGAATTATTTCAGCGCGGATCGAGGAAACCCTCGAGATGCTCAGGGATCGGATCCAGAAGTCTGGCTTTTCGCCTGTCGTTGGCAAACGCGTGGTGCTGACGGGCGGCGCAAGCCAGCTGACGGGCATGCCGGAAGCTGCGCGGCGCATCATGGCCCGCAATGTGCGGATAGGCCGCCCGATGGGAGTCTCGGGTCTGCCGACTGCTGCCAAGGGGCCAGCCTTTTCGACGGCGGTTGGATTGATGATCTATCCGCAAGTCGCAGACCAGGAAACGCATGCCGGACAGGGCGGTCTGTTTTCGCCCTTCAGCGGCGGCAACAGTCGATTTGCCCGGGTAGGGCAGTGGCTGAAAGAGAGTTTTTGAATTCGGCCTGAGTGAGCTTGCAAGCTTCACGACAGGCTAACGTGTTGAAATGACGAGCCCGGCTAGGCGAGTGGCCGGATAAAGAAGGGACTGGTACAATGACCATCAAGCTGCAGAAGCCAGACATCACTGAGCTGAAGCCCCGGATCACCGTTTTCGGTGTCGGCGGCGGCGGCGGCAACGCCGTGAACAACATGATCACCGCTGGTCTGCAGGGTGTCGACTTTGTCGTCGCCAATACGGACGCCCAAGCGCTGACCATGACGAAAGCAGAGCGGATCATCCAGCTCGGCGTCAATGTCACCGAGGGTCTCGGTGCCGGCTCCCAGCCCGAGGTCGGGCGCGCGGCGGCAGAAGAATGCATCGATGAAATCATCGATCACCTGAATGGCACGCATATGTGCTTCGTCACTGCCGGCATGGGCGGCGGTACCGGTACCGGTGCAGCTCCCGTCGTTGCCCAGGCTGCCCGCAACAAGGGTATCCTGACGGTTGGTGTCGTCACCAAGCCGTTCCACTTCGAGGGCGGTCGCCGCATGCGTCTTGCAGAGCAGGGAATCGAGGAACTGCAGAAGTCCGTCGATACCCTGATCGTCATTCCGAACCAGAACCTCTTCCGCATCGCCAATGACCGGACCACCTTTGCCGACGCGTTTGCGATGGCAGACCAGGTTCTCTATTCCGGTGTTGCCTGCATCACCGATCTGATGGTCAAGGAAGGTCTCATCAACCTCGACTTCGCCGATGTTCGCTCGGTGATGCGCGAGATGGGCCGCGCGATGATGGGCACAGGCGAAGCGTCGGGCGAAGGTCGCGCCATGCAGGCCGCCGAAGCAGCCATCGCCAACCCGCTGCTTGATGAGACGTCGATGAAGGGTGCTCAGGGGCTTCTGATCTCCATCACCGGCGGTCGCGATCTGACCCTCTTCGAAGTTGATGAAGCGGCGACCCGTATCCGCGAAGAAGTCGATCCGGATGCGAACATCATCCTGGGCGCCACATTCGATGAGGCGCTGGAAGGCATCATCCGCGTGTCCGTTGTTGCGACCGGTATTGATCGTGCCGCGATGGCGAACAAGGGTTTTGACGCGGCTCCGATGGCGAGACCTGCTGTCCGTTCTTCCGCGGCCGTTGCTTCGGCTCCGGCCGCAGTGCAGCCTGCAATGGCGCAGGCACCCAAGACCATGGATCCGGTCGCAGAAACCATCCGTTCGGCTGAAACCGAAATGGAACGCGAACTTGAAATCGCAATGACGCGTCCGGCCCCCGTTGCCCCGCCGCAGCCTGCGACAAGTGAATTCCGGCCCGTCAGCAAGCTCTTTGCTGCACCTGCCGCTGAGCCGATGATGGCTCCGGCGCCTGCACCGCGCATGGCCGAGCCCGCTGTTGCTCCGGCACCGATGGCTCCTCGTCCGGCTGCTCCGATGCATGCACCGGTCGCATCCGCGCCGATGGTAGCAGAGCCGGTGGCCCCGCGTCCGGCCATGGACGCGCCGCGCATGCCGAAGGTCGAGGACTTCCCGCCGGTCGTACGGGCGGAGATCGACCAGCGTGCCCAGACGGCGGCTTCGCCGAGCCAGGATGAGCGCGGCCCGATGGGTCTGTTGAAGCGGATTACCAATTCGCTCGGTCGTCACCACGAAGAGGAAAGCGTGGTTGGTGACATGACGACGTCTGCGCCGCCTGCAGCTTCGCAGCAGCGTCGCCCGCTGTCTGCCGAGGCGAGCCTATACGCACCGCGTCGTGGCAATCTTGATGATCAGGGTCGTCAGGTTCCTGCATCGCGTGTAGGTCACGAGGATGACCAGCTGGAAATCCCTGCCTTCCTGCGGCGCCAATCGAACTGATCGCTTCCGTCGAGTCGTTGAACCCGGGCCTCAGGTCCGGGTTTTTCATTGTAACGAAGATGTGTGAGCTCTCGGAAAAAGCCTTGTTTTTCAGATGCCTACTTCCGTTACAAAGCGAAAGAAACAGTGATTTGGATTCGCTTTGGACCCGCCGTATGTATGCAGTCGGGACAAGGATCACAGGTGCATTTCTTCAATGTGCGGGGATCTTACAAAACGAAGAGATATTCGCGCGGATTTTTCGCGGCGGCTATTTGCGACACAAGGCATGACACATGGCTATTGCTCTGCTCGGTTTCCAGACCACCATCGCAGCACCGATTTCGCTGACGGGTATTGGGGTTCATTCCGGGCGTCCGGTGACGATTAATCTGCAGCCCGCCGAGGCCGGTACCGGTATCGTTTTCATTCGTCAGCACGATGACGGTTCAACGAGCGAGTACAAGGCCGTGTCGTCTCAGGTTGGCAATACGGATCTCTGCACGGTTCTGGGTACATCGCCAGCGCATTCCGTGGCGACGATCGAACACGTCATGGCTGCGATATACGCGCTCGGACTCGACAATCTCTTCATCGAGGTTGATGGCGCTGAAATGCCGATTATGGACGGCAGTTCCGAGGTCTTCATTGATGCCATCGAGCAGGTTGGTGTAAAAAATCTCGGGGCCAAGCGTCGTTACATCCGCGTCACCAAGCCGGTGCGCATCGAATCGGGGGCATCCTGGGCGGAGTTCCGACCCTATGACGGGACGCGGTTCGAAGTTGAAATCGATTTTGAAAGCGCTCTGATCGGTCGCCAGAAGTGGGCGGGTGATCTGACTGCAGATGTATTCAAGACCGAATTGTCGCGTGCGCGCACCTTTGGTTTCATGCGCGACGTTGAACGTCTGTGGGCTGCTGGCTTTGCGCTTGGCTCTTCGCTGGAAAATTCGGTCGTCATTTCCGATGACGATACCGTCATCAATGTGGAAGGCCTGCGCTACGCTGACGAGTTCGTGCGTCACAAGACACTCGATGCGGTCGGCGATCTTGCTTTGGCCGGAGCCCAGTTTATCGGTTGCTATCGTTCTTATCGCGGTGGCCACAAGTTGAATGCCAATGCCTTGAAGGCGCTCCTCGACAGCCGTGACTGCTACGAGGTTGTCGAATCGCCGGTTCGCAGTCTTCAGGTTCGCGCCCGCGAATTCGTGCCTGTCCAGGTGGCTGAATTCGCGCCCTGGAGCGCATGAAACCTCTTATGAGTTCAAGGAATTTGAGAAGTCGCGCCTTGTGTGCGGCTTTTTCATATGGACCTGGGAAAACCGAAGGTTCAACCGGTAAAAAACTTTGGTGAAGGCGGACTTGCCATAAATTTGCGTTAAATGGGCGTCACTGCGTTGCCCTGATGCCGCTTTTGTGGCTAGAAACGCCAACGTATGTTTCGTTCAATGCGAAACGTCGATTGGGAACTTTCGGATGTATCAAGTAGGGTCGGATATTGTGAAGAAAGCCGCGCGTGTTGCCAGCATTTGTTTGATGATGTCGTTCGCGGGCGTTCTTGCATCCTGCCAGACGGACCCTGATATCGACATCACCAAGCTGGGCGTTGAAACCGATCCGCCGGAGGTTCTCTACAACCAGGGTCTTGCCAACATCAAGGCTGGCAATATGTCGGAGGCGGCACGCAAGTTTGATGCCGTTGATGCCCAGCATCCTTTCTCGGATTGGTCGCGCAAGTCGTTGGTCATGAGCACCTTCACGAAATACCGTCTCGGTCGCTACAATGAAGCGATCGCGACAGGCAATCGGTTCATGAGCCTCTATCCGGAGGCAGAAGATGCCGATTACGTCCAGTATCTGGTGGGGCTGTCTCACTGGAAGCAGATCCCGACAGTGACCCAGGATCAGAGAAGTTCCGTTCGTACCATTGAAGCCATGCAGCGCGTGGTCGATAACTATCCGAACTCGGAATATGTCGAGGATGCCCAGGTTAAGATGCGTTTCGCGCGCGACCAGTTGGCCGGCAAGGAAATGCAGGTCGGTCGCTATTATCTCGAGCGCAAGGAATATCTT
Organism: Peteryoungia desertarenae; assembly: GCF_005860795.2. Taxonomy (GTDB): domain Bacteria; phylum Pseudomonadota; class Alphaproteobacteria; order Rhizobiales; family Rhizobiaceae; genus Allorhizobium; species Allorhizobium desertarenae. Next base: position 3,179,040 of record NZ_CP058350.1, on the reverse strand, counting down.
GCAGCCGTATCCCGTTTCCGCACCGTTGTTGAGCAGTATCCGAATACCAACCAGATTGAAGAGGCGCTTGCGCGTCTGGTCGAGGCCTACTTTGCGATGGGCGTGGTTCAGGAGGCTCAGACTGCTGCGGCAGTGCTTGGGCACAATTATCCGGACAGCCAGTGGTATGCAGATTCCTATAAGCTCCTGCAGAGCGGTGGTCTTGAGCCCCGCGAGAACTCCGGTTCCTGGATTGCCAGGGCAGGCCGCAATCTCCTGATCGGGAGCTAAGCTCCCCCTATCCGTTGAGCGAGTGATTGAACCATGCTGGTGCAGCTGTCGATCCGCGATATCGTTTTGATCGAGCGGCTTGATCTGGCGTTCGAAAATGGTCTCTCCGTGCTCACGGGTGAAACGGGTGCTGGTAAATCCATCCTTCTCGATAGTCTGTCTCTCGCCCTTGGCGGGCGGGGCGACGGATCGCTGGTGCGGCATGGTGAGGACAAGGGACAGGTCACGGCGGTGTTCGACGTGGGAGGCAGTCACCCCGCCAGGGCGCTCCTGCGGGGCAATGGCGTCGATGACGACGGTGATCTGATCTTCAGACGCGTGCAATCCGCCGACGGGCGTACACGGGCCTATATCAACGACCAGCCGGTGAGTGTGCAGCTCATGCGCCAGGTGGGCCAGTTGATGGTCGAGATCCATGGCCAACATGATGATCGTGCGCTCATCGACACGGATGCCCACCGCACACTCCTTGACGCATTTGCAGGCTTGACGGACGAGGCGCTGTCGCTGGGTGACAGCTATCGGCGCTGGCGGGAGGCCGAGCGCGCTTTCAAGGTGCACAAGGCCAAGGTCGAGGCGGCCGCGCGCGAGGCCGATTATCTGCGGTCCTCGGTCGAGGAGCTTGAGACGCTTTCGCCGCAGGATGGTGAGGAAGACGACCTCGCAGATCGCCGGGCGCAGATGCAGAAATCCGAGCGGATTGCGGGCGATATTGCCGAGGCCTCCGAGTTCTTGAACGGCAATGCATCACCGGTGCCGTTGATTGCTTCCATGATGCGCCGGCTTGAACGCAAGAGCCATGAGGCTCCGGGGCTGCTCGAAGAGACCGTACAACTGCTTGGAACCGCACTCGACACATTGTCCAGTGTGCAGATGGAGGTCGAAGCGGCGCTGCGGCGGACGGAATTCGATCCACGGGAACTGGAGCGGGTCGAGGAGCGCCTTTTCGCCTTGCGGGCCGCCGGTCGCAAATATTCGGTGCCTGTTGCCGACCTTCCAGCGCTTGCGGAGAAGATGGTGGCGGACCTTGCCGATCTTGATGCCGGGGAGGAGCGTCTCGGTCAGCTTGAGGCTGCAGTGGGCGAGGCGAAGGCGCATTACCACCATCTGGCGCGCGCGCTGTCGGAAAAGCGCCGGAATGCCGCCTCGGCCCTGTCGGATGCGGTGATGGCCGAATTGCCTGCGCTGAAGCTCGAGCGGGCGCGCTTCATGGTGGAGGTGACCGCTGATTCGGAGGCGGCGACGGCTGAGGGTATCGATACGGTCGAGTTTCATGTGCAGACCAATCCGGGCACGCGCCCTGGGCCGATCATGAAGGTGGCGTCGGGCGGCGAATTGTCCCGTTTCCTGCTCGCCTTGAAGGTCGCACTGGCGGACAAGGGTTCGGCGCCAACGCTGGTCTTTGACGAAATCGACACCGGTGTCGGCGGTGCAGTTGCCGATGCGATCGGTCAGCGGCTGAAACGCCTGTCTGACAAGGTGCAGGTGCTGTCGGTGACCCATGCGCCCCAGGTGGCTGCGCGCGCATCGACCCATTTTCTGATCTCCAAGGGCCCAACTGGCGACAATGGCGAGAAGATCGCCACCCGGGTCGCGATCATGGAGCCGGATCATCGGCGGGAGGAAATCGCCCGCATGCTGGCCGGGGCCTCGATCACCGATGAGGCGCGGGCAGCGGCCGCGCAGTTGCTGGCGGCTGGCAACCGAGCTGGGTGATCCCCATATGGACGTTGCAATCCTGCAAGAAACCTGTTTCGCTCCGGCACCATGTATGAGTTTTCCACCGTCTACTGGCCGCATGTTCTTGCGACACTCTCGGTAATTTTCGGGACGATTGCAGCGACTCATGCCGCCATGACCAAGCGCGAGGTGCGCTCGGCTCTTGGCTGGGTCGGCGTTATCGTGCTGTCGCCGCTGATCGGTGCCATGATCTACGGGGTTGTGGGCATCAATCGGATACGGCGCGCGTCCATAAGGTCTCGGCGCGCCTATCAGCTGGACGAAATCTGGCGCGACCTTTCGCAATACACGATTGGCCGCAGCACTGTCGAAAGCCAGTTCGGTTCGGCGTTCGGTGCGCTCAAGCGGCTCGGCGATTATGTAACCCGCCATCCGCTGTCCTGCAGCAATCGCATCTCGATGCTTGAAACCGGGGATGTGACTTACGAAGCGATGGGTGCGGCGATCGACGCGGCTGAGCGCAGCATCATTCTGGAGACCTATATCTTTGACCGGGACGAGGTGGGGCTCAGGCTCGCCGACCGTCTGATCGAGGCCCATCGGCGAGGAGTGGCTGTTCGTGTGCTGGTGGATGCGGTTGGCGCCCGCTACAGCGTACCGAGCATCATCGGCCATCTGCGAGATGCCGATGTTCCGGTTGAGACGTTCAACGGTAAGGTCATTGCCGGTTTGAGACTTCCCTATGCGAACCTTCGCACTCACCGCAAGATCATGGTTGTGGATGGCCAGACCGCTTTTGTCGGCGGGATGAACATTCGTGCGGACTTTGCCGGGCCGAATGCTTCGCTGGACACGCATTTCAAGGTCGCGGGACCCGTGGTTGCGGAAATCCTGTCGATTGCTGCCGAAGACTGGCATTTCGAGACGGGGGAGGCGCTTGTCGGGGGAGCCTGGCAGATCGCGTTCGATGATCTGCCGCCCGGCGAACCCTGTCTGGCGCGCGCGGTTGCCTCCGGGCCGGACGCCAATCTGGAAGCCAATCACAAAGTGCTCATCGGCGCGTTTTCAGTGGCGCAGCGTTCGATCCGGATCATGTCGCCGTATTTCCTGCCGGACAATATCTTCCTCTCCGCACTGAACACTGCCGCGCGCCGGGGTGTCTCTGTCGAAATCGTGCTGCCGGCAAGCAACAATCTGGCGCTGGTCGGCCACGCCATGATGGCCCAGCTCGAACCCGTGCTGCGGGAAGGGTGCCGGGTCTATCGGGCCTTCGGTCCGTTTGATCATTCAAAACTGCTGACCGTTGACGACCAATGGAGTTTTGTCGGTTCATCCAATCTGGATTCCCGTTCGCTTCGCCTGAATTTCGAAATCGATCTGGAGGTCTATGACAGGGACTTCACGGCACAGATCAACAGGCGGATCCAGCGGTCCATCGACAATTCCGAAGAACTCGATCTGCCCACCTTGCGGGCCAGACCATTTCCGCTTCGCCTGTTTGAACGTTTTCTCTGGCTCGGATCACCCTATCTATGATCCAGGAGAATGTAGAGGATGTAAGAAGGAAGGACGGTCATGGCGAAGAGTAAGCCCAGTCTCGCGCGCACCATGATCGCATCCTTGCGCAATCGTGACCGCAGTCCGGCAGATGCGGGTCTCTCGTCGGCGAGTGATCACATCACCGTTGCCTCCTACAATGTACACAAATGCGTCGGCACGGATGGACGGTTTGATCCGGATCGGGTCATTGATGTGATCCGGGAGATCGGTCCGGACGTGATTGCGTTGCAGGAAGCCGACAAACGGTTTGGCGAGCGGATCGGACTTCTCGATCTCGGTCGGTTGCGGCTTGAGACTGGACTTGTGCCGGTCCCTGTCACGCCGGCCACCAAGGCCCATGCGCGCGCGCATGGCTGGCGGGGCAATGTGCTGCTTTTCCGCCAGGGGATCGTCAAGGACGTGCATCAGATCGCCCTGCCGGGTCTTGAGCCACGCGGCGCGCTGGTTGCGGAAATCGATCTGGAGGGGCGTGCGTCGCTTCGGGTGATTGCGGCGCATCTCGGCCTGATGCGCTGGGCGCGTCGGCAGCAGGCCGATGTGATCCTTGACCTCCTGCAAAAGCGTGATGCGCGACCGACACTCTTGATGGGCGACTTCAACGAGTGGCGGCTCGGGCCAGGCTCGGCCCTGACGCGGCTTGAACCCATGTTCGGACCACTTCCGCCACCGGTTCCGAGCTTTCCGGCCCGCCTTCCGGTGCTGTCGCTTGACCGGATCATGGCCAATCGTCCGGGCCTGATCTCCGAGGTTTCCGTACATGACAGTCCGCTGGCGCGTCGGGCGTCCGACCATCTTCCGCTGCTTGCCAGGCTCGACCTGGCCACGACGGTGGATTAGGCCGCAGCCAGTCTCCGGGGCGTCTTTTCATTCCGCATAATTCGGCTAAGACCAGTGGGTCAGAACCGGGAGAATGTCATGGCTGTTGATCTTGTTGCCGTCGAGGACCTCACAGAAGAACAGGCGGTTCTTGAGCTTCAGCGACTGGCCGCCGAGATTGCCCATCACGATGCGCTCTATCACGGCAAGGACGCGCCGCAGATCACGGATGCCGATTACGATGCGCTCAAGCGGCGCAACGACGCCATAGAAGAGCGGTTTCCGGGACTTGTCCGCAGCGATAGTCCCTCCCAGAGAGTGGGGGCTGCGCCCGCCGGCATCTTTGCCCAGGTCGTGCATGCGCGCCCCATGCTGTCCCTCGACAATGCGTTTTCGGACGAAGACGTCACAGATTTTGTGTCCTCGGTCTACCGATTTCTTGGGCAACTTCCTGACGGCTCGATCGCCTTTACTGCAGAGCCAAAAATCGACGGGCTTTCCATGTCGCTGCGCTACGAGAACCGCAAGCTGGTGACGGCGGCGACGCGCGGTGACGGGACGACCGGCGAGAATGTCACCGCCAATATCCGGACCATCACGGAAATCCCGACCGAACTGCCTGCTGATGCGCCCGATGTGGTCGAGGTGCGCGGTGAAGTCTATATGGCGAAATCCGATTTCCTGGCGCTGAATGCGCTGATGGAGGCCGAGGGCAAGCAAACCTATGTCAATCCGCGCAATACGGCGTCCGGCTCGCTTCGCCAGCTTGATCCCAAGGTAACGGCGAGCCGCAAGCTGCGCTTTTTTGCCTATGCCTGGGGCGAGATGAGCGAGATGCCGGCGGAGACGCAATGGGGCATGGTTGAGACCTTCAATCGCTGGGGCTTCCCGGTCAATCCGCTGACGCGGCGTCTGAACTCGGTTGAAGAGATACTCGCCCATTACCGCGACATCGGCCTGCAAAGAGCAGAGCTCGACTATGACATCGATGGTGTGGTCTACAAGGTTGACCGGCTCGATCTTCAGGCGCGGCTTGGTTTTCGTTCGCGCTCGCCGCGCTGGGCCACGGCCCACAAGTTCCCGGCCGAGCAGGCGACGACACGGCTCCTTGCCATCGACATTCAGGTGGGACGAACGGGGGCGCTGACGCCCGTTGCCCGGCTTGAGCCGATCACTGTCGGTGGTGTCGTCGTGACGAATGCAACGCTCCACAACGAGGACTATATCAAGGGGATCGGCAATTCGGGCGAACCGCTCCGCGACGGGCGCGACATCCGTGTCGGGGACATGGTCATCGTGCAGCGGGCGGGTGATGTCATTCCACAAATTGTCGATGTGGTCATGGACCAACGCCCAGATGAGGCTGTGTCCTATGTGTTTCCGAAGAACTGTCCGGTTTGCGGAAGCCATGCTGTGCGGGAAAAGAACGAGAAAACCGGCAAGCTCGATTCCGTAACCCGCTGCACAGGGGGCTTCGTCTGTCGTGCCCAGGCGATCGAGCACATCAAGCACTTCGTCTCGCGCAATGCCTTCGACATTGAGGGGCTGGGGACCAAGCAGGTTGATTTCTTCTTCGAGAGTGAGGACCCGGCGCTGATGATCCGTACGGCGCCTGATATATTCACTCTCAAGACCCGGCAGGAACGCTCCCTGACAAAGCTGGAGAATATCGAGGGGTTTGGGCGCGTGAGTGTCGGCAAATTGTTCGATGCCATCGATGCGAGGCGAGAGATTGCCCTCAACCGCTTCATCTTTGCGCTCGGCATTCGCCATGTCGGAGAAACGACGGCGAAGCTTCTGGCACGGTCATACGGCTCCTACACTGCCTTCGCGGCGGCCATGCAAGGGGCCGGCCCTCGATACGGCGAGGCCTGGAACGAGTTGAACAACATTGAAGGCATCGGCGAGGTCGTGGCGGCCTCCATTGTCGAATTCTTCAAGGAGCCTCGTAATCTCCAGGTGGTGGGCCGTCTGCTGGACGAGGTCACTCCGCTCGATGCCGAGATGCCTGTCGCCAGCAATAGCGTTGTTGCTGGTAAGACCGTCGTTTTTACTGGCTCATTGGAACGCTTCACGCGGGACGAAGCCAAGGCACGGGCGGAAAGTCTCGGAGCCAAGGTTGCAGGCTCCGTATCCAAGAAGACCGACTATGTGGTGGCGGGCCCCGGCGCCGGCTCAAAGCTCGACAAGGCGCGGGAACTGGGCGTCGCTGTCATGACCGAAGATGAGTGGCTGAGCCTGATTGGCGGATAAGCTGCGGCTTCTCCAACACCATCAACACCACGGTCCGCCTTTGTAAGAATTGCGTGATACCGGCGACCAACCTCTTGATCCGTCCGTTTGTGCGCTATCTGCGAGGACGGACATTTGTCCGGGTTTTCAGGAGGTCTCCGTTGCTGTATTTCATTTCTCGTTTGTGCGTTGCGATCATGATTGTCCTGGGGGTGGCCGGTGGAGCTCAGGCGGCCTCGTTCGATCATTCGGCCTTGGATGCGTTGCTCAAGGCCCATGTGAAGCCGTGGGATAAGGGTCGTGCCACGCGCGTGGACTATGATGGTTTCAAGAGGGACAGGGCGCGACTTGCCAGCTATCTCGAAAAGACGGCGGCAGTGTCGCGGGCAACCTTTGACGGTTGGTCGAAAGACGAGCAACTGGCATTTCTGATCAATGTCTATAATGCCCATACGATCGAATCGATTCTGACAGGGTATCCGGGGCTGAAGTCCATCCGGGACCTGGGCGGGGTCTTTGCGTCACCCTGGAAGCGCGAGATCGTGCCGTTGTTTGGCGTTATGCATTCGCTCGATGATGTCGAACACGGGATGATCCGAGGCTCTGGCCGCTACAATGATCCCCGGATCCACTTTGCCGTCAATTGTGCCAGTATCGGCTGCCCGGATCTGCGTGCCGAGGCCTATAGCGGCCAAGCGCTTGACCGGCAGCTTGACGAGCAGACGAAACTGTTTCTGGCGGACAGGACGCGAAATCGGCTGAATGGGCAGGCTCTCGAGATTTCCTCGATCTTCAAATGGTATGGCGAGGACTTTGAGACGGGGTTTCGCGGGACGAATACGATCGGTGCGTTCCTGGCGCTGTATGGTGAGGCGATGGGACTGGATGCTACGGCCCAGGAAGCCGCCCGAAGAGGCGATTACCGGTTGCGCTATCTCAGCTATGACTGGAATCTCAACGGCACCAAATAGGAGCACGATCGAGGGACGAAATTCAGGTCGCAACGGCCAGATCATGCCTGGCCATGGGTACGGGTAATCCCTCGGCAATGACCGGGTCCAGTTCGCGCTCGCTCACGAGACGGTTGCGACCGGACGCCTTCGCGCAGTAGAGCGCACGATCCGCCATGGCGTAGGCCTGGGCAAAGCTCAGTCCACTGCGGCGTCTCGCAAGGCCACCGGAGACGGTGACCCGAATGATTTGTCCGTCGGCTGGAATTTCGGTCGACGCTATGGCGTGGCGTGCTCTCTCGGCGAGGCGTATGACTTGAGTGTCCTCCACATCCTGAAAAAAGACCGCAAATTCTTCGCCACCAAGGCGGGCAATCAGATGCTGAGGGCCGATCGATTGCTTCAGTTTTTCGGATACGGCGGCGATAACATGGTCGCCGGTCTGGTGGCCAAAATGGTCATTGACCTGTTTGAAACGATCAATATCGAGCAGCAGGAGATGGCCTTCCATGTGGTCGGTGATTTCCGAGATGAAGGCCCGGCGATTGAGCAGGCCGGACAACATGTCCGTTCGACTGAGATGCTCGTACTCCCGCCGTGTGGTCGCCAGATGCATGACGCCATAACCGACATAGAGCGATGTCAGCATGGTGAGCGTGAAAGCCAGCGGCAGGGTGATTGCCACTCCGATCAGAAGGTCGCGCATCAGCGGATAGCGCAGGATTCCAAACAGATCCATCACAGACAGTGCCAGTATCACGATCAGGGCAGCCAGCAGTGCGATTCGGATCGCCAACCGGAGAGAAAAGCGAATGATCGTCTGGGCGTTAACGAACTGGGCCAGATCGAAATCCTGGCTTATGCTTCGCTGAATAAACGCTTTGAACATTCTGGCCTTTTTCCTTTTGAAACCCGCCACGATGCCACGTGAGACGAGATGTTTTCTGATAAGGTCCGTACCAAGAAACTTGGTTGGCCGGTCGCGGTTCGCGGGGTCCATGGCCTCGTGACAGCCACTTGAATTGTCATCGACTCAACCGAAAGTATACTATCGATAGACTACCTGGAATGCAACCTTTTACTTGTATATAAGTCTTTTCTCAAACTTGAGTTGTCATTCGAATTCTTTCAAGGTTCTCTGTAGCTGACTACGCCCATGGTTATCGATGCTTCTGTTGGGTCAGTTCGGAAGATCATTGCCCCACGGACCTCTGACTCTCCGGGGATATAGTCGAAAGTCACATCTACTTCTTCCAGTTTTACGGCACCATGAGACAGTATGCCTCTTATCACGACCGAGGCCGCCGTTTGTCGGGCCTGATTGGTGACGGTAAAGTCTACGCGATGGTCTTGGTGCACTGCTTCACTCAGGTGCGGCTTCACTTCGAAAAGAGGCGGTTCGTCCACGCCGGTGAGCGCCCGCCAGCCGATCCAGCTAATCAAGGACATGACCAGCAAAACAGACAGCACGCCGGTTGCCCATTCGATCCAATGGCCGCTTGTCGTTTCATGGTGCATGTCCCTGTGCTTGGTTGTCATTGTGAGCCTAAAGAAGGAGGCGCGCTCCAGCAGCGCCGATGGCTGCTGGCACGGCGAGGACGACGACAGAAAGAGCGATCATCATAGCCGAAGTCCCTGCTGTCTGGTCGAAGATCCAGAGCGTGAAGAGGCTGACAATCGCGGCAAGCGTGTAACCCGGCAGCGTGAAGCGGATCAGGGCGTGCCACCATGGGGCGTCGGGTGAGAGTTCATGACCTCCGTCGAAGGATACAGCATAGACGAAGCCGTGCATGATCCCGACTGACAGCAGGATCAACAGGATGGCGTGCCAGTCGGTGATCTTGTAGGACAGGAGCACCATCTCTTCCGTCGGAGCCACGTTGAGTGACAGAAACAATGCTCCGACCGTCATCAGGCCGAGTTCACCGCCATAGCTGTAGCGCCGCTTCTTCTCCTGGTCCTCGTCCTCGTCCCTATTGGCCAACTGGCTGCGACCGAGCAAGGCACCAATGCTGGCGGGTACCGCCTGTATTGCTATCTTGCCGGCCCATTCATCCACGGACATGTCCGTTTTCAATACGCCAAGTGCCGCGAGCAGCAAGGCAGATGTCAGGATCGCGAGGGCCATGGCGATTATAGTATCACGCAGGGACTGACCCCAGTCATGGGTCTCTTCAAAACCCATGCGGTGGGACAGGAGCGCGAGCAGGGGCAGGCTGACCAGGAGAAGATTGAGCAGCTTGAAGCGGCTGATTGAGGCGCCAATCTGCCACATCTCCATTGTCATCAGCATCGGCAGGGCGAAGATCAAGGCGCCAGCCATGGCACGCGCCAAGCCTTTCAGAAAATCGGTCCTGTCGATCTTTTCAGTCGGCCTGAGGCCCCAATCTTCCATTTCCCCGCCCGCCTTTCATTGCCTTGGCAATGTCGGCGAGCGTCATTTGTTCCTTCAGGCGCCAGACTTCGGCTTGAATTTTTTTCCTGAGGCTCCTGCCGGCTTGCGGTCGTTCGACTTGCCTCTCGGCTTGCCGGACCAGTCCGCCTTTCCGGATTTGTCCCAGGCATTCGAGGCGCCTTTCGGTTTCTTCGGGCCAGAGGATTTCGCCCCAGTCGAATCGTCGCGCTTGCCCTTCGCAGGCGCATCTCCCCAGACCTCGGCATCGGCGCGGGCCATGTCGTCCTTGTAGGTTCGCCGCTCACTGGTTCCGGATTTGCCAGCGTAAGGCTTCTTGTCGCCATGGGCCTTCTTATCGCCGAAAGACTTGCGTTCGGTCTCTTCGCGTGGCGGACGGGCAGGGCGGTCCTTGGGCGGTGCAGAGAAGTCAGGTGCTCCAGGCAACTGTTTCACGGTGATCCCGCGCTCCAACTGCTTGTTTGGACCAAGGGCCCCCAGGAAAGCATCGACATTGCTCTGGGCGATCTCGATGAAGGTTTCCTCGGGCTGCATCTTGATGGCGCCGATTTCGTTCTTGGTGATGTTGCCGTTGCGGCAGAGCATCGGGATCAGCCAGCGCGGTTCGGCATTCTGGCGGCGTCCGACTGATAGGGAGAACCACACAGCCGACCCAAATTCGCTGCGGGGCCTGGTCGCGGCGCTGGATGGGTTTGCGTAGTCGGGTTCCTTGCGCTTGCGTTCGGCCTGCATATTGACCGGGATGAGATCCTCGGGCGCCGAACGGTTGCCGCGCTGAAGGCGGACAAAGGCTGCGGCGACCTGTTCGGCACTATAGGTCTGAAGCAGGGTTGTGATGAAGGGGGCTTCATCCACGTTGATCGCTTCCGAGAGAACGGGATCGGCCAGCAGACGTTCATCATCTCTGGCGATGACCTCATCGGCGGAGGGCGGTAGCGCCCAGGTTGGCTGGACATTGGCGCCGCCCAGCAAGCGCTCGGCCTTGCGGCGGGCGTTGACTGGAACGATCAACGCAGAAACGCCTTTGTTGCCAGCGCGTCCTGTGCGGCCAGAACGGTGCAGCAGTGTTTCGGAATTCGTCGGCAGGTCGGCGTGGATGACAAGTTCCAGGCCCGGCAGATCGATGCCACGGGCGGCAACGTCGGTCGCAATACAGACGCGGGCGCGACCGTCACGCATGGCCTGCAGCGCGTGGGTGCGCTCATTCTGTGACAGCTCCCCGGAAAGCGCCACGACCGAGAAGCCGCGATTGTGCAGACGCGCGGTCAGGTGATTGACGGCGGCACGCGTTGAACAGAACACGATAGCGTTGCGTGCCTCATAAAAACGCAACACATTGATGATGGCGTTTTCCCGGTCCGGATTGGCCACCACCAGCGCGCGATAATCGATGTCGACATGCTGCTTCTTTTCCGACACCGTTTCGATGCGTTTCGCATTGCGCTGGAAATTCTTGGCGAGATCCGCAATCGAACGCGGCACCGTTGCCGAGAACATCAATGTGCGACGATCATCGGGTGATGCTTCCAGGATGAATTCCAGATCCTCACGGAAGCCGAGATCGAGCATTTCATCGGCTTCGTCCAGAACCACCGCACGCAGTTGCGAAAGATCGAGCGCACCACGTGTGATATGGTCGCGAAGTCGACCGGGGGTGCCGACGACGATATGGGCACCACGCTCAAGCGCGCGACGTTCGTTTCGAACATCCATGCCGCCGACGCATGAGGCGATAACGGCGCCCGTCATCTCGTAAAGCCATTCCAGCTCACGCTTGACCTGTATGGCCAGTTCGCGCGTCGGTGCAATTGCCAGAGCCAGAGGACGTTCAGCGCGACCAAACCGCTGCTCCTCGCCAAGCAATGTCGGTGCCAGTGCCAGTCCGAAAGCGACTGTCTTGCCTGATCCTGTCTGGGCCGAAACCAGCGCATCGCGGCCTTCAAGTTCGGGGTCGATCATGGCCTGTTGAACAGGGGTCAACGTGTCATAGCCACGTTTGCGCAAGGCCTCGGCAATCGCCGGGACGATGCCGTCAAAATCAGTCATCGGTTCGTCTTTCGAAATGGGTCACCAAAGCGGGCCAAAGCACCGCGCCCGCCGATTGCGGGTATGTTGACCTGTTCCTACTCGCACACGCCCTGAAAGTATAGGGGGCTGGGTGCAAAAGGGGCGACTATGGTGAAGACGGCTGAGTACCGGTGCTTCACCTGATGGAGGCATGGGCCCGTCAGTCACAGCGGGGCACTGTGTGCTGCGGTCCGCAATCACCGACCCTGATGTTGTCCGAAACCGGTCAACAGTTTAAGTCAGGGTCATGTCATCTGCATTGGAAGCCACCGGCAAGACGATTGCCATCGATTTTGAGACCGCCAACGAAGAGCGCGGCAGCGCCTGTTCCGTCGGGCTTGCCTGGATCGACGGTGGGCAAGTCGTGCGGATCGAAGAGCGGTTGATCCGCCCAAAGAGCATGCGCTTCTCCTCCTTCAACATCGCGATCCACGGTATCCGCCCCGAGCATGTTGAAGATGCTGCCGAATTTCCGGAAGTAATGGATGAATTTGCCGATGACTTCGCCGGTGCGACCATGATCGCCCATAATGCGGCCTTCGACTTTTCTGTGTGGCGGGCGTCACTGGACGGCTATGGATTGTCCTATCCGAGTTTCAGCTATCTATGCTCCGTCAAAATGGCCCAGAAGGTCTGGCCACATCTGCCATCCCACAAGCTCAACATTCTTGCGGGACATCTCGGTCTGCGCTTTGTTCATCACAATGCGGCAGAGGATGCGGCTGTCTGTGCTGCGGCATCGATTGCCATGGCGCGCGACAAAGGGGTGGCTCATGTGCTGGATCTGGCACGCTTCATCGATCTGACACCGGGGCGCCTTCATCCGACGGGCTATCAGGCCTGTTCGGCCCGGAAGGTGGCTGCCCGCGCCTTGTAAGCCCACAATTCATGCTTAAGTCAGAGCGGATGAAAGCGGAGTTCATGTCATGAGATTTCTTCCTTCACTGCGTAATCTTCTGGGTGCCGCGGTTATTGTCGCTTCGCCAGTTTCGGCGTCAGCCGAAGTTGTTGGCGAAGTTGGAGTCGACTGGGTCGGCAATGATATCATTGTCGAGGCGGTGTCAGATCCGAAGGTCAAGGGCGTGACCTGCCACGTCAGCTATTTCGACCGGTCCCTCATCGACCGTCTGTCAAAAGGCAACTGGTTTGAGGATCCCTCCAACAGTTCGATTGCCTGCCGCCAGACTGGCCCGATCGAGATCGGCGATATCGATCTCTCGACAGAGGGTGAAGAGGTGTTTCGCGAGGGGCGATCGATCATCTGGAAGTCGCTTCTGGTCAATCGCATCTATGACAAGACCAATGACACGTTGATTTACCTGATCCATTCGCGGCAGGTCGTTGATGGTTCGGCGAAAATGGCCATTTCGACCGTGCCGCTCTTCGGTGAGCCCGTGGTCTGGCTTTCGGGCAAGCCTGAATAGTCAGCCAATCCTGGGTGGAACAGCGTGCCTGGGCCTTATGTGTGAGCGCTATCACTTCCGCGCTCGCCATCAAACTGGCATTCGGAACTCGGTTCAACCTCCGCGAAAGCGAACCCCAATAGCGGACGCGGCTGGTTGGCCCGGTTCAGGCCTTGCTTCAAGCAGGACCTGAAACGATTGTGCCCTGGTACCTCGCGGTACCAGGGCATTTTTTTCGTCCATTCAGTGTGTGTCCTTAGCGGACATAGACAACCATGGAGCCATCAGCCGCGGTCTGGACGTCGATCACGTTCTGAAGCTCGATGCTGCGTTCCTGCAACTCTGCAACGATAGCCGGGTCAGCGGCGATCTTTGCCTGGGCTTCCGCCATGGCAGCGTCATCGGCCATCATCTGTTCCAGGCGCGTATGCTGCTCGCGGTTCGTATCGTTGTCCAGGCTATCGAAATAGATGATGGTGAAGCCTTCGGTGGCATCACCGCCGCGCAGTGGGGTGCTGGTCGTGGTATTTGTCGAATTCGTCGTCTGTGCCACGGCGACGCCCGACAGGGCGGTAACGGACATGGCAGCGGCAAGGGCGAGTTTGATTGCAGAATTCATAGGTGTTCTCCTTGTTTTCTTGCATATACTTCCGCTTGTTTGGAAGTTGCGGGGAGAACGCCGCACTGGACTGGTGGTTCCGAATTTCTTTTACGGCTCGTTTACCAGGTCTGGTTTTTGCCGACCTTTTGCCGCCGGGGAAAGCGGCTGATCTCAGCGTGGTCGCAGCCCAAACACCTGAAGGGAAGGGACGCCGCATGGCTGCGACGCGCCTTCCCTGGGAAGAGAGGTCAGGCCTTCGTATCAGGCCGCTTGGGCCAGTTCGTCGGCAATTACGGTGTCGAGGTTGAGGAAGCAGACCATCGACTTCTCCAGCGCAACGATGCCGCGGCAGAAGGCGCGCTGTGCTTCCGGAATGATTTCCGGAGCCGGCTGCAGGTCTTCTGAACGGATCGTCATCATGTCGGAAACTTGTTCAACAAGCAGACCGACCAGCTTGCCGGCGATGTCCGTCACGATAATGGCGGCGCGCTCGGACGGTTCGGTCATCTTCATGCCAAGACGGCAGGCCATGTCGATCACGGGGATCACCGCGCCGCGCAGGTTGATCAAGCCCAGCACATATGGCGGTGTGTGCGGCATCGGGGTCACAGGTGCCCAGCCACGGATTTCGCGGATTGCCATAATGTCGATACAGAATTCCTGATCGCCCAAATGGAAGGAGACGATTTCGAGATAGGCGCCCGACTGCTTTATTGCATTGCTCATGTTAGAACTCTTCCCAGTGTTCTGTTGCTGCAGCCGTGGCCGGAGCCCTGGCTGGAGCGATTCGGTTGAACGTTCCCGCGACCTTGTCGATCAGGGCCTTCGCGGGAGACGGCCTTGGTTCCGTTGCCTTGTTGACGGGCTTCGGTTCATGCGCGGTGCCGGATCCGGCACCTTTCAACTTGAACTGACCGACGAGGCGCGAAAGGTTCTCCGCGTCGCCTGCCAGCGTGTGGCTTGCGGCATTGGTTTCTTCCACCATCGCCGCGTTCTGCTGTGTGACCTGATCCATCTGGCCGACAGCAGAATTGATTTCGCTCAGTCCGACTGATTGTTCACGAGCGCTGGTAACGATTGCCTTAACGTGCTCATTAATTCTGAGAACATCTTCGCCAATTCGATGCAAAGCCTCGCCGGTGGCTGTCACCAGTTCAACTCCAGTGCGAACTTCATCGGTTGAACGACCTACGAGGGTCTTGATGTCACGCGCGGCTTCGCCTGCCCGCCCTGCCAGGGCACGCACTTCCTGCGCCACAACAGCGAAGCCTTTGCCTGCTTCGCCGGCGCGTGCGGCTTCGACGCCCGCATTGAGGGCGAGGAGGTTCGTCTGGAAGGCGATTTCATCGATCACATTGATGATCTTGCCGATTTCACCTGTCGCATCCTCGATGCGTTCCATCGCTGCCATGGCATCGTTGACGACCGTGCCTGATTGCTCGGCATAGTCCTTGGCAGTGTCAACCATGTGGCTTGCTTCTTCAGCGCGCTCGGTTGCGACCTTCACCGTTGCCGTGATTTCATCGAGAGCTGCCGAGGTTTCCTCAAGAGACGCTGCCTGCTGTTCTGTGCGCCGGGCGAGATCATCGGCCGCTGAGCGCATCTGCAGACCGTTGGCTCGAATGGAACTGCTGCTATGGGCAATCTCGCTCATCACATGTTCGAGGCGTTTCGAAACCTGATTGAAGTCATTGCGAAGCCGTTCGAGATCGGCGGGGAAGGGCGTTGAAATTTCAACGCCAAGATTGCCGTCGGACAAGAGGTTCAAGCCTTCGGCAAGGGAATCAACCGCTGTCTTGATCGCGCGATTATCGGCCTCCATGGCGGCGGCTCGGCTTTCACGTTCGGCTTCGCTTTGTCGACGAGCCTCTCGTGAGGAGCTTTCCAGTTCCTGCTTCTCAATCGCTGCCTTGCGAAAGATGTCCGCAGCGCGGGCCATGCCGCCGATTTCGTCAGCGCGGTCGGTTTCCGCAATCAGGGTTTGATAGTCTCCGTCGACAATGCGCTGCATCGCGTTGCGCACGCTTCGGATACCATTCGCAATGGCGTTGCCGTGCAGGAGTTGCAGGCCGATCACGGTCAGAAAGGCGAGGGTCCCCAGAACGAGCTGGCTGACAAGCGAGTACCGGGTTCCCGCCGTCGCTTCCTCGATGCTGGCGTCCACCAGATTGCCGCCGAGGGCAGAAATATTGTTCAATGCCTCAGCGAGGCGTTCTCCGGCGCCGTCTATGGTATCATCAATGGCCGCATAGGCGCTTTCTTCGGCACCGCTTTCGACGAGCTGTTTCAGTTCAACCAGGATGACTTTTCCGACGGCTTCGAGGTCTGCGTCGTAGGTGGCAACTTCTGCAGATAGACCCGCCTCTGCGGCAACCGCCTTCAGGACGGGGCTGCCATCTCGAAGAACCCGCAGTGAAGCTTCCATGACGGCGAGCCGCTCGTCCTGAATCCTGCCTTCGCCGCGATCAATGATCGTATCCATGGCAGCAAGCGTGAGATTGGCGTTCGCCAAGCGCATCTCGTTGATTGTCTCAACAGATTCGCGCAACTCGACGGCGTGGTTTAATGCAGTGTCGACTCTCAGGTTCTCGTACCAGCCCACGCCCAGCATGGAACCAATACCCAGAACGGCTGCAGCGCCGAGCGTCATCAGCCGCTGGCGCACACTCAGGTTTTTGCCAGTGATGTAATTCAGCATGCTTCCCCCGCCGCTTGATCCCGCTTGCTGTGTGATGGTTCACCCCACATGCAGAACCGAGCGTAGATCGGAGGACGTCATGTCCTATGGCGTCGTTGCCATCGTGCTTCAGAAGAATCGCGAATATTAGTTAAACAACAGCTAATGTTCTGCCGTTTTTGCGTGTAGCCTTTACCAATATGAACGATCTCAGATTGTCGATATTGCCTTTCGATAGAGGTGCCAGGTCGCGTGACCGGCAATCGGTAGAACGAAAAGGAGCCCCAGGAATGCCGGCACAAGTGCCAAAAGGGCGGCAACAGCCACTGCCAGGCCGAAAACAAGCATCGGCGCGACATTTTCCGCAACGGCACGAATGCTGGTGAGCATGGCCGTAATGAAGTCAAGGTCGTGATCGAGGAGAAGCGGCATCGATATGACGGTAATGCTGAAAAGTATTGTCGCGATGACCGCACCGACAACGGTGCCGACGGCAAGGAAGACAAGCCCCTCGGGTGTCGTCAGGGCGAAGGTAGCGAAGGCTTCCAGCGAAGCCGGGATGCGGTAGCCAAGAAACAGCGCCATTAAAAGGCGGACCTGATAAATCCAGATCCAGAATATGAAGAGCACGACAAATGCCATCCAGGATAGCTGGCGTTCTCGCTGGCGGAAAACTTCTCGCAGAATTCCGGACCAGGTAATGTCCTCTCCCTTCTCGCGACGTCGGCTCACCTCATAAAGGCCAACAGCAATGAAGGGGCCGACAAGCGGGAACCCGATTGCAACGGGAATGATCATCCACGGTTGGTGAAGATAGGTGAGGGCGATTGTGATAAAGATCCCGCCGACAGCATAGATTGCGCCGAAGAACAAACCGAACATCGGAACCCTGCGGAAGTCATCGAAGCCCGCCGAAAATGCCGCCTTGACGTCGTCAACCGTCAACTTGTTGATCTTCAATTTCATTTGCGGCGCCGCCGCTGCAACCTGTTCTTCCACATGCCCCTCCCAAGGTCTGCTTCTGCGACAGTTTGACCAGATTTCAAAAGCTGCACCTTGATTTTCATCAAGTTTCGCCGCCGGTTGCAAACAAATTGATTTCGCCACAAGATGTTTTGATTATAATGTGAGGCATGGACATTCATTCGACATCGATCCGTACCGCGTTTTATGCTGCCTTAGCGATGCTGGCGGCTTTCGGGCTGATGTTTGCCTTTCAAGGATGGGTGATGCACGGTCCATCGATCCTGCTGACCCTGATGGAAACCGGTCTCTCCTATTGTTTTTGACGCACCAGGAATTCTCGCGCTGGCGTGCGACAGGTTGTTGATGCGCGACATTTCTTCGCGCCAAAGTCAAATACCGTTCTGTTGAATTGCCTTTGATTGCGCGCGGCGGTATCGCCTCAACGTACAACTAGACCGTATTGAATGAGGAATGTGATGCGCAGTGTCAGAATAGCCTTGTGGAGCGCCGTCGTCGTCATGGCAGGCGTTCTTGGCTGGTTAACGCTGACGGTCACCCAACAGGGGCAGCAGGCGAGCGAAGCACCTTTTGGCGTGCCGTTTCAGCTTGTCGATCAGAATGGGCAACCCATCACGGAACAGGCGCTGCGCGGCAAGCCGACCGCCTTGTTTTTTGGCTTCACCCATTGCCCCGAAGTCTGCCCGACCACGCTTTACGAACTCGATGGCTGGATGAAGACCGTTGATCCGGAAGGTAATCGCCTGCAGGCCTTCTTCGTGACCGTCGATCCTGAGCGGGACACGCCGGAAATCCTGGGCCGCTATATCTCCAATGTCACCGATCGCGTTGTCGGCATTGCAGGCGATCCGGTAGAGATGGCTGAAGTCGTGAAGGGTTTCCGCGTCTATGCCAAGAAAGTGCCCCTTGATGAGGCGGACCCAACCGGCGACTACACGATGGATCACACGGCATCCATCTTCCTCCTCGATGCGGAAGGGCGCTTCAAGGGCACGATTGCCTATGGCGAGAATCCCGATGTCGCTATTCAAAAGCTGGAGAACCTCGCCAAAGGATGACGTTTTCATTGATGGGCTCTGTCGGTGCAGCGCTGAAAGGTTGCCTTGATGCGGATTGCGTTGTACCGCAGCCGCTTGATGATCCCGATCGACAGGACACGCCGCCTTGAGTGAAATCCGCCTCTTTGTCACGACGACCGAAGCCAATGCGAACCGCATCCTGGACCTGATGAGCCTGGAGTTTGGCGAGGAAGATTATGCAATCGCCACCACGGAGATCGATGAAAAGGCGGATGTATGGGAGGTCTCCATCTATCTGATGGGTGATCAGGAAGAAGAGGTGCAGCCGAGGTTCCTGCGCGTTCTTCAAGCCGAGTATCCGGACGATGTCATCCAGCGTGAAGTCATTCCTGACGTCGACTGGATCGCGATGTCGCTTGAAGGCTTGAAGCCGGTAAGGGCAGGGAGGTTTCTTGTTCACGGTTCGCATGACCGGGACAAGGTTCAACCGAACGATCTTGCCATCGAAATCGATGCCGGGCAGGCC
This sequence comes from Peteryoungia desertarenae, assembly GCF_005860795.2. GTDB lineage: Bacteria > Pseudomonadota > Alphaproteobacteria > Rhizobiales > Rhizobiaceae > Allorhizobium > Allorhizobium desertarenae. Next base: position 3,159,842 of record NZ_CP058350.1, on the reverse strand, counting down.
TTCGGAACAGGTCACCATGGAACGACTGCAGGATGTCTTGAAGTCATCGACAAGGTCGTCAGTGCACGCAATGTCAGAAACGCGCTTGATCTCGGCACTGGCAGCGGCGTTCTGGCCATTGCCGTGCGCAAGCTGGTCAAGGTTCCGGTTCTTGCGACCGATATCGATCCGATCGCCGTTCGTGTTGCAAAAGAGAACGCCCGGCGAAACGAAGTTGTCAGCGGTATTGATTTCCGCACTGCCCCCGGCTTTCACTCCACCGCTTTTGCCGACCATGGTCCTTTTGACCTTATTATCGCAAATATTCTTGCGCGTCCGCTGATGAAGATGGCGCCGCAGCTGGTCGCTCATCTGGCGCCGGGCGGCTCGGTGATCCTGTCTGGCATTCTGGCCGAGCAGCGCTGGAAGGTGCTTTCCGCCTATAACGGTGCCGGTCTTGCCCATATTCGCACGATCTGGCGAAATGGTTGGGTCACCATCCATTTGATGCGCCAGTAGTGCGTTCAAACTAGAATGTCATGACATGACATGAAAAAAGCGACCCGGGTTGGGTCGCTTTGCGCAGGACGTGACGTCCTGCCTGAACTGCGAGCCGTGGGAGGTCAGCTCAAGCAGTGCACTTTCTTGTCTTGCTTCAGATGATCGATGTCATCGAAGGGCGACGACGCAACTCGTCACGGGTGAGGCCGAGGGCTGCCAGAGACTTGTCATCAAGCGACAGAAGAGCGCCGGTGGCGTAAAGATCGGCACGGCGCTGACGAGCGTCGACGATGTTATCAAATGCCGCGCGCAGGAAAGACTTTGCCATTGCTGTAATCCTTTTCAAGTGAACGCGACCGCCGCGTTCCGATTGACCTGAATATAGGTGAATGAGAGGCATTCAGTTAGGTGGAGCAAGACAAGTCAGACCTGCAATTGTTGCATAGCAATATGGATTTGACTATGTTGTGCTGACTTTTGTGCCAATTCGGGTGGCATTGCGGTCAAATGTTGTGCACTGCAGCAGGGGTTGTGTCTGACAATCACATGGTGCGACAGGCGCGGGGCTTGCTATAAGCGTCGGTGAGATTCCATGAGATAGGTCCATCATGTTCCAGAGCTTCGAGGTCAAATCCACTCCGCAACATGGGCGCGCAAGGGTCGACGCCCTTCGCTCCCATTTCGATGCTCTGGGCGTGGATGGCGTACTCATACCGCGGTCTGATGAGTATCTCGGCGAATATGTTCCCGAATGCGCCGAACGCCTTGCGTGGATGTCGGGGTTTACGGGCTCTGCCGGCCAGTTGCTGGTGACGCGTACCGCTGCCATCGTTTTCGTGGATGGCCGCTATGTGACGCAGGTCGCAGAACAGATTGATCGCCAAGTTTTTACAGCCGGAGATCTGGTCGGTCATCCGCCGCATTGCTTCATTGCAACTTCAAACCTGAAGGGCTTTCGGCTGGGGATCGATCCCTGGGTTCATACAGGCGCGGAGGTGCGCAAGCTGGAGCAGGCTCTCGCTGAAGTTGGCGGTAGCCTCGTCAAGCTTCCACAAAACCCTGTCGACATGATCTGGACCGATCGCCCGGCTGAACCGCTCGGCGCTGTGGTCATCCAGCCAATCAGCTACTCCGGCGTTCCGGCCGAGGAGAAAATTGAAGGCATTGTCAACGAACTGAAGGACCGGGGGCTGGCGGCAGTGCTGATCACAGATCCATCGTCGGTCGCCTGGATCTTCAATCTGCGGGGCGCGGATGTGCCGCATACGCCGCATCCGCTGGCGCGCGCGATCATTGCGGCCAATGGTCGGTGCAGCCTGTTTCTCGACAGCCGCAAGACCAATCTGGAGGTCGAGAGCTATCTGCGTGATCTCTGTGAACAGGTGGCTCCTGTTGAGCTGTCGCAGCGTCTCGAGCAGTTATGCGCGGGTGGCCAGCGCATCCTGCTGGACCCGGATCTTGCGCCGCAGGCGCTTGCGGATCTGGTGCGCGCCAGGGGTGGTGTCGTGGTGGAAGGCAACGACCCAGCCAAGCTCGGGCGGGCGGTCAAGAACATGGTGGAGCTCAACGGTTCCGCCGCCGCTCATCTGCAGGATGGCGTGGCCGTTGTCGAGTTCCTGACCTGGCTTGATCAGCAACCCGCTGGCACCGTGACCGAGATCGGCGCTGCCCAGGAGCTTGAGGCGGCGCGCATGCGGGTTGGCGAAAGGATGCAGAACCCGCTCAAGGACATCTCCTTCGACACGATCTCCGGGGCCGGGGAGCATGCCGCAATCATGCATTACCGTGTGACCATCGAGAGTGACAGGCCGATCCACGCGGGCGAGATGTTCCTCATCGATTCAGGCGCCCAGTATGTGAATGGCACGACCGATATCACACGCACCATCGCCATCGGGGCTGTTCCGGAGGAGCAGAAGCGCTTCTTTACGCTGGCGCTCAAGGGAATGATTGCGATCAGCACGGCGCGCTTTCCAAAGAGTACCCGTGGCTGCGATCTGGACCCTTTGGCGCGGATCGCGCTTTGGAAGGCCGGTGCCGATTTTGCCCATGGAACAGGTCATGGTGTCGGCTCCTATCTGTCCGTGCATGAAGGCCCGCAGCGTATCTCGCGCCTGTCCACCCAGGAGCTTCTGCCGGGCATGATCCTGTCGAACGAGCCTGGTTATTACCGTCCGGGCAGCTTTGGAATCCGGATCGAGAACCTCATTTATGTCCGGGAGGCCGAAGAGATCGAAGGCGGCGACCAGCCGATGCTCGGCTTCGAGACGCTGACCTTCGTGCCGATCGATCGCTATCTGGTGGTGCAAGAACTGCTGACACGCGAGGAGTTGCAATGGCTCGACAGTTACCATGAGCGCACACGCGAGGAACTCTTGCCCCTGATGGCAGACGAGAAGGCTCGAAACTGGCTGATAAAGGCGACCGAACCTTTCGGTCGCTGAGGCTGATATTATTCAAAGCACCAGGTGGCGGATTGCGACCGCAACCGCCCAGCCGGCGAGTAGCATGGGTATCGTGGAGAGCCAGAGGCCTGCCAGCAGGCTTACGGCAAGTGCTACCTTCACCTCCAGGCCGCCGGCCACAAACGCTGGAGCCACAAGGGTTGTCAGAACCGCCGCCGGGACGGCGTTCAAGGCTGCGTCCATTCGCGGCGGAATGTTCTTCATCCTGCGGATCAACAAATATCCGGAGATGCGCGTGGCATAGGTCGCAAGCGCACAGCCAAGGATGATCACCAGCATGTCCGCAGTCAGGAGCGTGTTCATTGGCCGGCCTCCAGCGAATGTGCTTCTTCGTCTGGTTTACGCTTGACGGGTGGCGGCATCAGCGCTGCGGCCAGAACGCCGGCAATCGCACCGATGCTGACATGCCATGGTGAGCCCACAGTCTTGTGAGCGATGACCGAGGCGACTGCGCTGACGGCAACAACGGGCAGGAAGTTGGAGCGCCGGCGGAAACCAAGCACAAGGGCCATGAAATAGATTGGTAGCAAGACGTCGAGGCCGAAGCGGGCCGGGTCGCCAATGAGTTTTCCGAAGAATGCGCCGACCAGCGTCATGGCAACCCAGGCCACAAAAATCGGGAGGCCCAGTCCCATGTACCAGGAAAATGTCACCTGCTTACCGATCTCTCTCCGTTTCAGACTTTCAGCAAACTGGGGATCGGTCAGCAGGAAAAGGGTCGCCGCCTTTTGCCCGAGGCTGAAATGTTCGATCAGCGGGGTCAGAGCGGCTGAGTAGAGCACATGGCGAAAGTTCACGGCGAAGACCGAGAGGATGATCAGCCAGGCGGGGACATGATTGCCGAAGAGTTCGATGCCAACCAACTGGCTTGCGCCTGCAAAGACGGTGGCGCTGGTGAGCCCAGCCTCAAATACTGTGAGGCCATTGGCGACTGCGATGGCACCAAACAGGACGGCAAATGGGCTTGCAGAAATGATGACCGGGACGGCTTTAGCAACGCCGTCGCCGAATTCTGATCGTGACATGCTCGAAACTCTCTTGTGACCCAATCCGGTTACTCCCGCTTTACAACGAGAACAAACCAATAGGATTGATGAACGAACCATCATTCTTGATGGGCCGCTCCGTCACCGTCATGCCTAGGCGACCGGCTGGGGTCTTGTCAGAAAGTTGCATGCTCCGCAATGCTGGCGGTGGAGCGCCTTGCGGCAGCCTGAGAAAGGAGTCGTGTTGCCGGCTGGTTACTTCGCCGGGCGGATCTGGAAGGTGTGTTCCGGTCCGGGGAAGCTTCGGGCCTTAACTTCCGTCGCATAGTCCTCCGCCGCCTTGGAAATGACCTGCGCCAGTTCGGCAAAATGCTTGACGAAGCGTGGTTTGAAGTCATTGAACAGGCCGAGCATGTCATCGGAGACGAGGATCTGACCGTCGCATGCGGGCGATGCGCCAATGCCGATGGTGGCAGAGCGCACGGTTCCGGTGATTTCACGGGCGAGCGGTTCTACCGTTCCTTCGATGACCATGGCGAAGGCACCTGCTTCGTCGATGGCGACAGCATCACGACGGATCTTGTCCTGTTCGGCGTCGCTATGTCCCTTGGAACGATAGCCGCCGGAGGTGTTGACCTGTTGCGGCATCAGGCCGACATGGCCGAAGACGGGAACGCCACGGGCGACAAGGAAGGCCACGGTTTCGGCCATTTCCGCGCCACCTTCAAGCTTCACGCCATCACAACCCGTTTCCTTCATGATGCGGGCTGCGTTGCGGAAGGCTTGTTCCTTGCTCTCCTGATAGGAGCCGAAGGGCATGTCGACGATCACGCAGGCACGCTTGACACCCCGCATGACGGCCTGGCCATGGGCGATCATCATCTCCATGGTCACGCCAACGGTGGTGTCGAGGCCGTAGAGCACCATGCCGAGACTGTCGCCAACGAGGAGCAGGTCGCAATGCTCATCGAAGAGCCGCGCCATCGGGGTCGTATAGGCAGTGAGCGAGACCACCGGACGATTGCCCTTGAGAGCGGTGATATCGGCGGGCGTCAGACGCTTCTGGCGGGGTGGTGTGCTCATGTCAGGCGGCCTCCTTGCCGGGCGCGACTCTCAGGCCAATGACGCGGTTGTCGAGCAGCTTCGTCTTGCCGAAGCGCACGTAGAGGAGAAGAAGGGCAGGGCCCTCGATCGTGTCGAGCCTCCCAAGCGTGCGGGGATCACGAATGGCGATCACTTCCGGCGCCGCGAGGGGTTCTGAGCGGATAAAGTCGGAAAGCCGGGCTTCGAGCGTTGATACGTCGCGAACGCCGCTCAAGAGCAGGCGTTCTGCTTCTGCCAGTGCCTTTGGCATGATCGACGCGGCCAGGCGCTCTTCACGTGTGAGATAGACGTTGCGAGAGGAACAGGCGAGGCCGTCGGACTCCCGCACCGTTGCGACGGGCACGATCCGAACCGGAATTGCAAGGTCCTCCACCATCTTCTGGATGATCGTGACCTGCTGGTAGTCCTTTTCACCGAAGTATGCCGCATCCGCCTGGACGATGTTGAAGAGCTTGGTGACCACCGTTGCCACGCCTGCGAAATGACCGGGCCTTGCTTCGCCCTCCAGTTCCGAGCCCAACTCGGGCAGATCAACGACCGTCTGCATGGGCTGCGGATACATCTCCGACACAGAAGGGGCGAAAAGGATGTCTACTCCTGCGTCCTCCAGCATGGCGCTATCGCGGGCGAGGTCACGGGGGTATTTGTCGAGATCCTCGTTCTTGCCGAACTGGAGCGGGTTGACGAAAATCGACACGACGGTCACGTCGTTTTCCGCCCGGGCATGGGAGACAAGGCTCAGATGCCCCTGGTGCAGGTAACCCATTGTCGGAACAAAGCCGATGCTGCGTCCAGCGCGGCGATGGGGCGCAAGTCTCTCGCGCAATGCGGCGATCGTGGTGATGGTTTCCATGACCGGCGTCCTCCCTGTCTCTTTCTGGCTGGCCTCTAACCCGTGGCGCAAAAAAAGGCAATCAATTGTCGTTGGAACGGGCAGCGATCAGGCTGCGATGTCACGGCTCTGGATGATGGCGACGCCTGCTGCGGCCATGGCCTTCAGCGCTGCGTCGACGCCAGATGGATCAATTCCCCGGCAGCCATCCTCGATCAGGCGCAACTTGACGCCCGGTAGCATTTCAGCGGCATCCAGCACCGAGAACTGGACGCAGTAGTCGGTTGCGAGGCCCATGATATCAAGTTCGGTGACGTGCCTTGATTTCAGATAGTCTGCAAGGCCTGTCAGGGCAGACTGGTCGTTGTCGCGGAACGCGGAGTAACTGTCGACTGCCGGGTTTTCTCCCTTTAGCTGGATATAGTCGATCTGATCCGCCCGCAAATCCGGGTGGAAGGCTGCATCATTCGTTCCCTGGACGCAGTGGTCCGGCCACATCATCTGGGGTTTCCCGGAGAGTTCCCCCATTTCGAAGGGCTGCTTCCTGTCGTGCTGGGATGCGAAGCTGCCGTGATTGGCCGGATGCCAGTCCTGTGACGCGATGATCAGGTCATATTGACCGCTTGCCATCAGGCGATTGGCCACCGGCACCACAGCATCCCCTTCGGCAACCGGCAGATTGCCGCCCGGGCAAAAACCATTCTGGATATCGATGAGCAGCAGGGCTTTGGTCATGGGTCACTCCCGATCTGTGTGCGTTGCAAGATGGCAATCGACGCGGTTGGAATCAAGGTCTCATCTGCGGCATGTCCACTGCACGGAGGGCCCAATGACATGATCTCGTTCCGCAAGCAGGGCTGGTTTCACAAAGACCATCCGGCAATCGAACACGAAGTCTGACGAAGAGTTGAAGCTGCCCTGGCTTTCAACCAGCAGGGTTTTTCGGTTTGATATCTTCGGCGGGTTGAATGCAACGAAGTGTTAACCATGTTGAATCTAAACACGTTTTGTAACGTGAGGATGTTTTCCATGAGTAACGACGCCATGATCGGCCAGCCGAACCCGTCCATCGCCTTCTTTCCTCTTGCGAGCAGACGGGATCTGGTCCGTCGTTCTGCGGAGCAACTTGACCGACTGAATGGTCGCGCTGCCGCTGATTTCTGGAAAAGCACATGTCGTGGCCTTGGCGACGAGTTGCTTGAGCTCGGCTGTCCCGAAGACGAGATGCGGGCGGAAATCATGGATTTTCAGGCAGCAGTCCAGATGGAACTGATGTGGCTTCACCGCTCGGACGAAGCACGCGGCTGACGGAAGGCCTGGCCGTTAGCGGCGATACAGTTTATAGGCCAGCAGATCGCTGCCACGCGCAAAGAAGCGGGATACTTCCAGATAGGTTCGATAGGGCAGGACCGTCAGGTAGCGCCAGACCGGCAGCTTATACTGTCTGATGTTATGCTGGATCTGCGTCTCATGCGGTGAATACTGGCTGCCTGCCAGGGGATAAACAAAGGCCGCCTTCAAGCCATCCAGATATTCCAGATCGAATGCGATATCATAGGCAAGGCGCATCGGAACGAGGCGCTTGGTGATCCAGCGTGCGGCCTCGCGATTCATCACGTAAGCCCCTGCACCTTTTTCCCTCGTCAAGGCCAAGGCCAGCGACCGTCCGTTGCCAAGAGCCCGGAAGGGGTATTTCTTGCCACGATTGACTGTGGTGATCCGCAACAGATCCCAATCATTGGAATGCCGTGCGGCGCGGTCAATCGTGTCGAGGATGTCCTTTTCCAGCGTCACATCATCCTCAAGGATGAGCGCGAAATCGGCATGGCTGTCGAGAAGCCGTTTTGCGCATTCGACATGGCTGAGATAGCAGCCGACTTCCGCCGGTGTCGTGCGCCGGCCATGCATCAGCTTGTAGGAAAGCTCGCTGAATTCCTTGATTGGAAACTCCAGCTTTCGCCCATCAATGCCGGCGACGCGCTCGAAATTCAGCGAAAGAGCCGACAACTTTTCCTGCATCGCGGTCAGGCGCTCTGTCGCGCCATCCATGTTGATCAGATAGATCGCCAGATTGGTCTGGCTGTCAGGCAGGAAATGCAAGGCTGGGCTCCGGACGGAAAGTTCGTTGCGCTGTCCTTAGCAGGGCTGTTGCCCGCGTCAAGTTCGGGGCATGCCAGCCTGTCAGGAGGCCTGAACCCTTTCTACAAAACCATCCAGTACACGCTTCTGGCCAGCCCGGTCGAAATCGATGGTCAGCTTGTTGCCTTCGATGGATGCTATGTTGCCGTTACCGAACTTGAGATGGAAAACGCGATCGCCGACCGAGAAGCGTGACGGCTCGGTCGTCGTCGATTTCGCGACGAGTTCGCCTTCGATCGTCTTTGCGCGGGGTCCGCTTTCACCGTAGCCGATCCGCTCGACCGCATGGCCGGAGCGCGTGCCCCAATTGTCGCGGGTGGCGTCGGTCCTGTTGGCCTGGGCACGCTTCCAGCCGGGCGTCGAATAGCTGTTCTGAAAGGGTTCCTGCTTGTCGAAACGGGACTGGCCGTAGGGGTTGCGGCCGTAGCCGCCATAGGAGGTCTCCGTTTCAGCGACCTCGACATGGGCGGGCGGCAGTTCGTCCAGGAAGCGCGAGGGCAGGGTGGATTGCCAGAGGCCGTGGATGCGGCGGTTCGACACAAACCAGATGTGGCAGCGGCGCTTTGCGCGGGTGATGCCGACATAGGCGAGGCGTCGTTCTTCTTCCAATCCGCTACGCCCGCCTTCATCCAGCGCCCGCTGGTGCGGGAAGAGACCTTCCTCCCAGCCGGGCAGGAAAACGGTCTCGAATTCGAGACCCTTGGCCGAATGCAGCGTCATGATCGATACGGCATCGAGATTCTCGTTGGTCTCGGCATCCATGACGAGCGAGACATGTTCGAGGAAGCCACGCATGCTTTCGAAGGCTTCCATCGAGCGGATGAGTTCCTTCAGGTTTTCAAGCCGGCCCGGCGCTTCGGCAGACTTGTCGTTATGCCACATGGCCGTGTAGCCGCTCTCGTCGAGGATCTGTTCGGCGAGCTCGGTATGCGGCGTGTTTTCGAGCAGCGACTGCCAGCGACGGAAATCCGTGACGACGTCGAAGAGCGCCTTGCGGGCCTTCGGCTTCAGCTCGTCCGTCTCGATGATGTCGGCCGCTGCCGCAAGCATCGGAATGTCGCGGGCGCGGGCATAGTCATGAAGATTGCGGATCGTCGTATCGCCGAGGCCGCGCTTCGGCGTGTTGACGATGCGCTCGAAGGCGAGGTCGTCTGCCGGCTGGCAGACGAGGCGGAAATAGGCCATCGCATCGCGGATCTCGAGCCGCTCATAGAAGCGCGGGCCGCCAATGACGCGGTAATTCAGACCGAGGGTGACGAAGCGATCTTCGAACTCGCGCATCTGGAAGGAGGCGCGCACCAGGATCGCCATGTCGTTCAGCGGATGCTGCTGGCGCTGCAACTGTTCGATTTCCTCGCCGACCGCGCGGGCTTCTTCTTCCGAATCCCAGGCCGCGTGCACGACAACCTTGTCGTCATTCGGATCGATGCGATCCGTAAACAGCGTCTTGCCAAGCCTGCCCTCGTTATGGGCGATCAGGTGGCCGGCGGCGCCGAGGATATGCTCGGTGGAGCGATAGTTGCGCTCCAGCTTGATCACCTTGGCGCCCGGGAAATCCTTTTCGAAGCGCAGGATGTTGTCCACTTCCGCGCCACGCCAGCCATAGATCGACTGATCGTCATCACCAACACAGCAGACATTCTGCGGCACGCCCTCCGGGCGCTGCGCGAGCAGGCGCAGCCACATGTATTGGGCGGTATTGGTGTCCTGATACTCGTCCACCAGGATGTAGCGGAACCGCTGGTGATACTCCTTCAGCACATCCGGATTTGCCTTGAACATCCGGATAGGATGCAGCAGCAGATCTCCGAAATCGCAGGCATTCAGGGTCTTCAGGCGGTTCTGGTAGGCAACATAGAGTTCTCGCCCCTTGCCGTTGCCAAAGGCTCTTGCATCACCTTCGGGTACTCGCGCCGGATCGAGGCCCTTGTTCTTCCAGCCATCGATCATCGCGGCAAACTGCTTGGCCGGCCAACGCTTGTCATCCAGCCCTTCGGCCTGGATGATCTGCTTGATCAGGCGCACCACATCGTCGGTATCGAGAATGGTGAAGTCGGAGGAAAGGCCGACGAGTTCCGCGTGTCGCCGCAGGAGCTTAACGCCGATCGAGTGAAAGGTGCCGAGCCAGGGCATTCCCTCAACCGCGCCGCCGACAAGATGGCCGATGCGCTCCTTCATCTCTCGGGCAGCCTTGTTGGTGAAAGTCACCGCAAGGATCTGGCTCGGAAAGGCGCGATTGCTTGCAAGAATATGGGCGATACGGGTTGTCAGCACGCGGGTCTTGCCGGTGCCGGCACCGGCAAGCACCAGAACCGGGCCGTCAACAGATTCGACCGCTTCCCGCTGTTCCGGATTGAGTCCCGACAGATAATCAGGCATGCGCGCCTGGTCCCGTGCAGCCATGGCGCGGGCGGCAATGCCAAGACCTGCACCCGGTGCAGGGGGCACTTTGCTACCGGCTACGGGTTTGCGCGGCGCGGGCTCTTCATCAAAGAAGGGAATGTCATCAAATCCATTACTCATACGCCCCAATGTAGTGATTCGGGTTGGAAAGGCCAGTCAAAGCGTTCTGGTTTCATTCTTCAGGCACTGTCTCCTTGTGCGACTTGCAGCAAAATCTCTGGCGGAACATGCCGAACAGGAAATGCCTGCAATTTTGAGTGGTGTTCGATGACAAATTTGTAATGTCTGCAGCTGAAGCTTGCCGCTATGCAATCAGCGCTCAATATTGGATCAAAATTTCTTCTTACCTTAGCTCGGCTCACAGATGCGACGTACCGCCTGATGAGAACCGGGCCCCCTGGAGTTGTTCATGGCTGTCTGGAAGCAATTGGTGCTCTGTCTGTCGGTGCTTTTCATCGCCTTTGTCGGCTTTGCCTGGTTTGTCCCCGGCGCCGATGCCATGCTTAAACGCGCGGGTTTGCCGGAGACGATGGTCGCGGCGATTACTCCTTCGTCCTCCGGTGGTGACGCAGGTGGCAACCCAGCGAACGGCATGCGGCGCGGGCCAGGCATGGGCGGCGGCGCAGCTGTTGTGGCCGAGCCGGTGGTCATGGGCGTCATCAATGATCGGCTGACGGCGATTGGCACCGGCGAGGCGATCCAATCGGTGGTGGTCATGCCGCAGCTTTCGGGAACCCTTGCCGAGGTTCTGATCAAGGCTGGGGAGCGGGTCAAGAAGGGGCAGGTTATCGCTCGCCTTGAACGGCGTGAGCAGGAGATTGCCAGGGATCGCGCTGAAGTCGCTCTCAAGAGTGCGCGTGAGCGAACCGCGCTTTACAGCAATCTGGGTTCTGCCGCGTCCAGGATAGACGCTTTCGATGCTGGGATTGCCGAGGAAAATGCCGTGCTGGAACTTCAGACAGCAGAGCTGGAATTGAGCCGGCGTGACATTGTTGCGCCGATTGATGGAATTGCCGGCATCGTTACCGTTGTTCCAGGGGATAATGTCACCAGCTCTACGCCAATTGTAACGCTTGATGATCGCTCCGCGCTTTTGGTTGATTTCTGGGTCCCAGAGCGCTTTGCGCCTCTGATCGAGGAGGGGCAACCCTTGATGGCCACCTCCGTCGCGCGCCCGGGGCAGGTTTATCAAGGGACTGTTGCGGCCATCGACAACCGTATTGACCAGGCCAGCCGCACGCTGCGGGTCCGGGCGGGCATCATGAATGAGGAGGACCAGCTGCGCGCGGGCATGGCCTTCAATGTTTCCATGGAGTTTCCCGGCGATCTCTATCCTGCGGTTGATCCTCTTGCGATCCAGTGGGACAGCGACGGTTCCTATGTCTGGCATGCCAATGAAGGCAAAGCCGAGAAGGTTCGGGTCCGTATCGTACAACGCAATCCTGACGCGGTTCTCGTCGCAGCGGAACTGGAGGTCGGCGATCAGATCGTCACCGAAGGTGTCCAGCGGGTTCGTGAGGGAGCGCCGGTCACGTTGATCGGTCAGGAACAACCGGCTGAGTCAACGCCGGGCGGCGCGCCGGTAGCCAGCCGATGAAGACGGGGAACAGTGGAATGAGCGGGGATGACGTCCAGCCGGGTTTCACGGCTCTTTTCATCCGGCGCCCGATCCTGGCGCTGGTTTTCAACGCCCTGATCGTGGTAGCGGGTCTGGCGGCCTTTTACGGCGCAGAAGTACGAGAGCTTCCTGACGTCGACAGTCCAGTGATCACCGTGCGTACCGATTATTCGGGGGCATCGGCTCAAACCATGGACCAGGAGGTGACGACCGTCATCGAGGGGGCTGTGGCGCGGGTATCCGGTCTGCAGTCCGTGTCGTCTTCCTCGTCCTTCGGTTCGAGCCGGGTCACGCTCGAATTCTCCGACAGCACGGATATCAACATCGCATCCAACGATGTGCGTGATGCCATTTCGCGTGTCCGCAACTCACTGCCCGATCAAGTTGATGAACCCCGGATCATCAAGGCTGATTCCGATTCGGACCCCATCATGCGGCTGTCCGTAACGTCAGACAGGTTGAACACCGAAGATCTCACACTGCTCGTCAATAACGAGATTGCCGACCGGCTGGCATCGGTTGAGGGTGTGGCCGATGTCCAGATCTATGGAGATCAGGAAAAGATCTTCCGGATCGACGTGGATCAGGCAGCCTTGGCGAGCCGTGGTCTGACGCTTGCCTCGCTTGGTTCGGCACTTTCGAACATTGCCTTTGATGTTCCTGCAGGTTCGCTGACCAGTTCGACCCAGAACATCGTGGTGCGGGCAACTGCAGATATCCGTACGCCAGAAGACTTTGAAAACCTGATCATTCAGGATCGCGTGCGCCTTGCAGATGTCGCCACAGTCACGCTTGGGCCCGACACGGGTTCGACGGTCCTTCGTGCCAATGGTGAAGCGGGCGTTGGTCTTGGTATCATCCGCCAGGCCCAGTCAAACTCGCTGAGCATTTCAAACGGCGTGAAGGCGATGGTGGAGCAGCTTTCTGCCGGTCTGCCGGAAGGCACGAGCCTGAGGGTGTCCAGCGATGATGCTGTGTTTATTCGTGGCTCGATCAACGAAGTCGTGAATTCATTGCTGCTCGCGGCATTGATTGTTGTCGTGGTGATTTTCCTGTTCCTGCGGGACTGGCGTGCGACCATCATTCCGGCGGTAACAATGCCCGTCTCTCTCATCGGCACCGTGGCGGCCGTCTATCTGGCTGGTTTCTCCATTAACATCCTGACCCTTCTGGCCATCGTTCTCGCAACCGGCATGGTGGTCGATGACGCCATCGTGGTTCTTGAAAACATCGTGCGGCGCGGCAGGCAGGGCCTGGGACCCCGCGCGGCGGCCGTGCTTGGGACACGTGAGGTCTTTTTTGCCGTCATCGCCACGACGGCAACGCTTGCTGCCGTCTTCGTGCCTCTTTCCTTCCTGCCTGGACAGGTTGGGGGCTTGTTCCGGGAATTCGGTTTTGTCCTTGCCTTTGCGGTCACGCTTTCCTCAGTGGTCGCTTTGACACTCTGTCCGATGCTGGCATCGCGTCTTCTTTCCACCGAGATGAAGTCGGCAAAGCCGGGCATGCTTGACGGGATCGGCGGCGTTCTGGGGAGGCTTTATCAGCGTTCACTGACTGCTGCACTCAATACACCGCTTGTTGTTTTCACCATCGCTGCGGTCTTCATCGGAGCCGCCCTCATCGCCTTCACGCAGGTCACCAGAGAGCTTACGCCGAGAGAGGATCGTGCAGTGCTCCTGGTTCGGGTTTCCGCGCCGCAGGGCGTCAGCCTCGACTATACACAGGACCAGATGCGGCGGATCGAGGAAGCGGTCTTGCCGATGCGACAGAACGGCGAGGTCGAGAGTGTCTTCTCGATCTCCGGCTTTGGCAGCAGCACAAACTCCGGTTTCATGGTTCTGTCGCTGGCGCCGTGGGAGGAGCGCACGCGCAGCCAGGACGAAATCGCCGGTGATCTGCGCCGCGCACTCATGCAGGTTCCAGGCGTTCAGGCTTTTCCGTTGCAGCCCAACAGCTTGCGCATTCGCGGCGGCGGAAATGGCCTGCAGTTCGCGCTGGTCGGTACAGGTCATGAGCGGTTGTTGGAAGCGGCGAAATCGCTGGTAGAGGCCATGGAACAGTCCGCTAGTTTTGATTCTCCGCGGCTCTCAGACGATGTCAGCCAGGCGCAGCTTGGCGTTATCATCGACCGTGAGCGGGCGGCGGATCTTGGAATTGACATCAGTGGTCTGGCGACTGCGCTCCAGGCGCTTCTGGATGGCCGCTCCATAGGTGAAGTCTATGTCGAGGGGGAGGCCTTTCCGGTCAAGCTGACATCAACAACGCGCCCTATTGACGATCCGACAGATCTCGAAAATATCTTCCTCAGGACCGCTGACGGCAAGACGGTACCGATGTCGGTGATTGCACGGCTGGAGGAGAGGGCAGTGGCGCCCTCTCTGTCCCGCGAGCAACAGCTGGCGGCGGTGTCCATTCGCGCCAGCCTCGGCGAAGGTGTCTCGCTTGGTGCCGCTGTTGAGGAAGCCACGGAACTGGCGGAACCCTTGCTTCCACCGGGGGCGCGGGTCATGCCGCTTGCGGAGGCGCGCACACTCGACCAGAACTCATCCGGCATGGCGGTCACGTTCGCCTTTGCCCTCGTGATCATCTTTCTTGTTCTGTCTGCGCAGTTCGAAAGCGTGATTTCTGCCTTGATCATCATGGCGACCGTGCCGCTCGGCCTGGCCTGCGCCGTCTTTGCTTTGCTGATCACCGGGACATCGCTCAACGTGTATAGTCAGATCGGGCTGGTGTTGCTGGTTGGCGTCATGGCAAAAAATGGCATCCTCATAGTCGAATTTGCCAACCAGTTGCGCGACAAGGGGCAGTCGGTGCGAGAGGCGATAGAAGGGGCGGCATCCATACGGATGCGGCCGGTCATGATGACCATGATTTCCACTGTCCTGGGCGGCTTGCCGCTTGTTCTGGCCAGCGGTGCGGGCGCGGAAGCGCGAATAGCGCTTGGCTGGGTCATCGTCGGAGGACTTGGCTTCGCGACTTTCGTGACGCTCTACATTACGCCAGTTGCCTATCTGATGTTGGCGCGGTTCTCCAAGCCTCATGCCGAGGATGAGGCCAAGCTGGCGAAGGAAATGCGGATGGCTCATATCAAATCACGGTGATCGGAACCTGCAGGATGGTTTATGGCGGGTCGCTGGCGAGGCGCGACGCGCCCGGCGATGCTGTGGCATCGACCAGGCGGCGCAAGAACGCCGGAGGCCTGCCATAAGCTGCCTTCGGTTGGCTTCTCGTTGCTTCTGGCGTCGTCGAGTTCCTCGACCGGTGCGCAAGGATCGCCCGGCATACCTCTCCGAGCCAGCAGGGGCGATCAAGCCGATACTCTAGGTCCCTGTCTTCGAGATTTGCTATCAGTCCATCGAAGCTTGGGAATCGGGTATCTGCATCCGATCCCTTTTCTCAACGGCGTGGCTCGTTCTTGGTTGCATCGCTGGACAAGTGACAGTCGGTCGCCTAGCAAGAGGGAGCCGGTCTTGCTGATGTCCGGCGGTGTGGACGGGAGGATGCACAGCAATGGCTTTGAAAGATGTTGTTTCGGGAGTGCGAAATGAGGAAGGAATATCGACCGTTCTTGGCATCCTCAAGCAGCGCTATGGAGAACGGTTCCAGACTGGTCAGGCCTTTCGAGAACAACATAGCCATACGACATCCTATCTGCCGTCCCAATTGCCTGACGGTGTGGTTTTTGTAGAGAGCAGCGGTGATGTGCAGGATGTGGTGAAGCTCTGCGCTGCCCATCACGTACCCATCATTCCATTTGGAACAGGCTCGTCGCTCGAAGGGCATGTGAACGCGCCAAGCGGCGGCATCTCCGTCGATTTCACCCGCATGAACCGGATATTGGCCGTCAATGCCGAAGATCTTGACTGCACGGTCGAGCCGGGGGTGACGCGGGAAGACTTGAACACCTATCTTCGCGATACCGGCTTGTTCTTCCCTATCGATCCGGGTGCGAATGCATCGATTGGCGGCATGACGGCGACGCGTGCGTCGGGCACCAATGCGGTCCGCTATGGCACGATGAAGGACAATGTCCTGTCACTGACCGTGGTGACTGCTGACGGCGAGGAGATACGGACAGCCCAGCGGGCGCGAAAGTCGTCGGCAGGCTATGACCTGACGCGGCTTTTTGTCGGCTCCGAAGGAACGCTTGGTTTGATCACGTCGATTACGCTTCGACTGCAGGGTATCCCCGAGAAGATCAGTGGAGGCGTATGCGCTTTCCCCACCCTGAAGGATGCCTGCGACGCGGTCATCATGACGATCCAGATGGGCGTTCCCGTCGCACGCATCGAATTGCTCGATGAGAGGCAAATTCGTGCCTGCAACGCCTATTCCAAACTGTCCTATCCGGAGCGACCGACCCTGTTTGTCGAGTTTCACGGAACCGAGGAAACGGTTTCACTGCAGGCTCGGCAGTTTGCGGATATCGCCGCCGAATTTGGTGGCGACAGTTTCGTCCATACCACCAATCCGGAAGAGCGGGCCCAATTGTGGAAGGCGCGACACAACGCTTATTGGGCCAGTCGTGCGCTGGCTCCCGAGCTTGGTGCCTTGTCCACAGATGTTTGCGTACCGATTTCAAGACTTGCCGAGTGTGTCGCCGCCACTCAGGACGATATTCGCGAGCATGGTTTTCTTGCGCCGATTGTCGGCCATGCGGGAGATGGCAATTTTCATGTCCTGCTGCTTTTCAACGACAAAGTGCCAGCTGAGCTTGAAAAAGCGGAAGCCTTTATCTCGCGGCTCAACCAACGTGCACTGGCCATGGATGGAACCTGTACCGGTGAACATGGAATAGGTCAGGGCAAGATCGGCTATCTCGAGCAGGAGCTCGGCAGTGCGCTGCCGGCGATGCGTGCCATCAAGAAAGGTCTCGATCCAGACAATATCCTTAATCCGGGCAAGGTTTTCCGATTTTAGTTGGTATGCTTTGAACTTGTCCACGGGGGGAATTCCATTACCTTTGCGGCGATAAAGTAAGGAGTGGCATTCGGTGCTCGGACGCATCCTGGTAACGCTTGGCGGCTTGTTGGTTGTGGCTCTGTTTGCAGCTCTCCTCGCCCCCTTGTTCGTCAACTGGACGGATTTCCGTCGTGAATTTGAGGTCAGTGCCAGCCGGATCATCGGCAAGAAGGTCGAGGTCCGTGGAGATGTGAGCGCACGACTCCTGCCATTCCCTTCGGTGACACTCGAAAATGTCACCGTCGGCACTGACAAGGACGGACAGCCGCTTGTTCATGTCGCAAGGTTCTCGCTCGATGCAGAGTTGGCGCCATTTCTTTCGGGCGAGGCGCGCATCTTTGATATGCGAATCGATGAGCCAAAGGCACGTCTTCGATTGCTGGAGGATGGTACACTGGACTGGCTTCGCGGCAGCCAGGTTGACATCCCCGCCCGCAGTGTTGTGCTGGAAAACATCACTGTCACGGGTGGCGAGATCCAGTTCGTCGATGAGCAGTCCAGCCGAACCTGGCTACTTACGGGACTGAACGCGGACATTTCCGCCGATACTCTTGCAGGCCCGTGGTCCGTCGATGGGCGTGTATTGCTTGAAGGCGAGGCAGCAGCTTTCAACCTCTCTACCAATCTGCCGGGTCCAACCGGCCTTCCGCTTCGGCTTCGGCTCCGTCCTGAGGAGCGGCCGGTCTCTCTTTTCCTTGATGGCCTTCTGGAACTGGTCGATGGAAAGCCGGTCTATGGTGGTGCCTTTGTGGCAAACTTGATGCCCATAGGCGAAGACGGCGTGGGCGAAGACGATGATACTCCGGCACCGCGACTTCGTGGCGATTTTACCCTTACCAATGAGCGCATTGATGTTCCCGCCTATCGGCTGGAGGTGGGTGGGCTGGATGACCCCTATGTCGTCACTGGTCAGGCGAAGCTTGATGCCGGCCTGATCCCCGAGTTCCTGCTGACTGCCGACGGGCAGCAGATGGATGTCAACCGTCTTTCGGGACAAGGGGCACAGGCCAAAACGGCCAGATATCCCGCTGCGTCCTTGCAGCAGAGGCTTGAGCGGGTCATCGAAATGGCTTCGACCATTCCGGTGCCGACCGTACCCGGAAAGGCAAGCCTCAAGCTCCCCGCCATTGTCGCCGGAGATACGGTCATTCGCGATGTTGCCCTCGAAGTTGCCCCGGCCGGCCAGGGGTGGCAGGTCGAAAAGGCAACGGCCATTTTCCCCGGGCGAACGCAACTCGAGGCCAGCGGGCGTCTTGATCTGCGTAACCAACCATCCTTTGTCGGTGATCTGTTGATTGCATCGACACAGCCATCCGGCCTTGCAAGCTGGATTGCCGGCTCGGTCGACCCTGCGCTACGGCGTTTGCAGTCCTTCGGCTTTGCCGCTTCTGTCAATCTCAGTGCCGGGCTTCAGCGGTTCGAGAACCTGGAACTGTCGATCGGCCCGGCGATCCTGAATGGCAGGATTGAACGGGAAAACCCTGAAGGCGTACCGTCCTCCCTCTCAGTCGATCTGTCGGGACCGGCCCTTGATCTTGATGCGGCGCGGGCGATTGCCGGCCTGTTGGTGGGAGAGGGGGCGGAACGACAAATTCTTGCCGACCGGATTGCCGCACGGTTGAAGATCGACACAGTGAGAGCCTTCGAGGTCGACAGTCGCGATCTCGATACCGTCTTCACTCTGGATCATCAGTCGGTTGCTGTCGAGCGCCTGAATATCGGTGAGATCGCCGGTGCAAGCTTGCGACTTACCGGTCGGGCTGAGGGGACCATTCTGGAGCATGATGGTCAGGCCCGTGTGTTTCTGACGGCTGCCGATCCCGCCGACTTCCTTCAGTTTCTGTTGGAGCGTTTGGGTGATGCGCCGTGGCTTCACCACCTGCGCAATCACGCGTCCTGGTATGCCGATACCAGCCTCTCCGCAGATGTGGCTTTCGGCGCCGCGCAGGGCGGTGGACTTGCGGCCTCGATCACCGGCACTTCGAATGGCAGCCGCGTGACGGCATCATACCAGAACAACGATCTCTTCGATCTTGTCGGGCGTGCAGAAACGCGCACATCCGTTACCCTGAGCAATCAGGAGAGCCAGATTCTGCTTGGTCAGGCGGGGTTGTCTCCCTTGCCCTTCGATACCGGTTTGGGGGGCGAGCTACAGCTCACCGTGGATCAGCAGGCCGGCCAGGCCAAGACCACCGTCGTGTTTGCTGACGGCGACGGTACCCGTTTGAATGCGCAGTCAACGCAACTGCCAGAGCGCAGCAGCATTCTGGCAGGTGACTGGTCGGTGAGGCTCCAGTCTCCGGACCTCTCTTCCCATCTTCTTGCGGTTGGAGCCGGCATACCGCAGATCGCAAGTGGCGTTGCCGTCGACCTTGAGAGTGCCTTCACGCACACGGATGAGGTGACCAGGATTGGTGAACTCAAGGGGCGGGTCAACTCCGGCGATGTCGCGATCAAGGGGGAACTCGCCTGGTTGCCTGTCGCACCGAAATTCACCGGGGAGATTTCACTTGGTTCGCTCGATCTTTCGTGGTTGGTCGAGTCTGTGACGGGCCCAGTCGCGGATGCGGCCTCCGGTGCCTTTGTTGCCGAGCAATTTGCCGCCAGGGGTGCGGTGCTGGATGTCGATGCGGACCTCAAGGTTGCTACTTTTGACCCCGGATATGCCGGCACTATCTCCGACTTCACCGCAAAGCTGCGACGGACCAGCCAGGAAGTGGCTCTTGAAGGGGCAAGCGGACAGTGGCTTGGCGGGGCGCTGGCCGGGCGCCTGACGCTGGCGAATGCGGAGGGGTCGGGATTGCTGCAGGCGCGGCTCGACCTGAAGAATGCCGATCTGGCTTCCAGTCTCTCGACACTTGCTGCCGAACGCGGGCTGGATGTCGCGGGGATGGAAGGACGCTATGATCTGACGCTTGTCGCAGAAAGCACCGGAACCTCGATTGCAGCCCTCATGAGTGGTGTAAGTGGATCGGGTGAATTGCGCGCCCGAGACGTATTGGTCCCCACCATGCGTCTCGACATTCTGGCGCCGCTCCTCGCGGAAGCCGACACTCTGGGGACCGAAGTTGCCGAACCTGCGGTAACCGCGATTGCAGACCGGCTTGTCAGATCGGGCTCCACGACAATTGAAGAAGTCTTCCTGCCGTTCTCCCTCGTGGATGGGACTGTGCGCGTGCAGAATGCACGTCTGGAGACAGATCCCGCTATCGTCACAGGCAACCTGCGCCTCGACCTCCCGACCCAAACCTTGAACGCGGATATGCGGGTGGCGCTGGCTGCTGGCGAGGCAGCATTGACGGGTGCTGATCCCGAGTTCCAGATGAGCTTTGCAGGCGGCGCACTTGCCCCTAAACGCAGTCTCAGTGCAACTGATCTCAGCAATTTTGTGGCCTTGCGGGCCTTCGAGCGCGAGCGTCGCCGGGTAGAGGCGCTGCAGGCAAATGTGCTGGAAAAACAGCGGCTGCGACGGGAGGCTGCGCTGGCGCGTTTCAATGCGGACGAGCGCGCCAAGGCGGAGGCTGAAGCGGCTGCAGCAGCAGCTGCTGCCGCAGAAGCAGAAGCGGAGCGAATAAGGCTCGAAGAAGAGGCCAGGTTGCGTGATGCAGCTAATGCGACATCAGGCACTGGAGTTGCCAATGGAACAGATGCTGAAAACGCGGTGACACCGCACCAGTTCGCTCCGCAAGGGGGAACGACGAACAGCACGCCCCCAGTTCAAACTCCGCCCGTCTCGACCGGCACCCGCACACTTCCCGTGCCGCAACAGGAGCGCGTTATCCGACAGCCGCTGCCGCCGGTTCTCAATGGTTTTGAAGATCTTCCCGGTGTGAATTGAAGACATCGGCTGTGACCTCACCGGTTACAGCGACCGTGCGCTCATTGGTGTAAATGAATGAGAATGAAACAGAGAAGAGTATGATGAAACCCGCGAAAGGCGGCTCCTGTCTGTGCGGCGCCGTTCAATTTGAGATTTCGGGCAAGTTTGAGAGTTTTTTCCTTTGCCATTGCAAACGCTGCCGCAAGGACACGGGGTCTGCCTATGCAGCCAATCTGTTTTCTTCGACGGCGACCCTGAACTGGATTTCTAGTCTCGACAGCATCCGGACATACCGGATTCCGGGGACGCGTCATGAAAAAAGCTTCTGCACCCAATGCGGGTCTGCTGTTCCAAGTGTTCAGTCAGAGGGAAGCATGGTTGTCGTGCCTGCTGGAAGCATGGACAGCATGATCGACATCCAGCCGAGCGCGCACATCTGCTACGCAAGCCGAGCCGAATGGGATGGGCTTTGCGAGGAGATTCCAAGGGTGGACGAACTGCCGGGCTAGTGTCGGTTCTGCGAAATGGCTGCTGCGGACCAGGCCTCTTTGTCTAAAGCGAGCGGCTAGGCCGCGATTACCCATGACACTGTTCTTCATCGCCGGGAAACGCTGCCGCCCGCCTCAATCGTTTCGAAGATCCTCCCGGCGTGAACTGGGCTCGATATTGGCCTTGGCTGTATCGGTCGGCGCTGACGCTACCTTCGCCTTGAGGTCAGCATAAACATGCAGGCGAAGTGCCGAGGAAAGGTTGGCCGTCGTGCCCCGATGAGAATCCACTTCTGCGATCAATGCGGCAAGCGACATCTGTCGCCGCTCGGCCATCTGGCGAAGCTCTTCAAGAAAGGGTTCTTCCAGCGAGAAGCTTGTTCGGTGACCATGGAGCGTGATCGAATGCTTTCGTATCATTGTCCCACTGCTCCGGCGTGTTGATGAACTGGTTGAGGTTTCTTGTCCAATCCATTGAAAATATGAATTTCTCCAGCTCTAGTCGGGATCCTTCCTGTCCAGCCGGCCTTGTTCGTGTTGCTTGTCTGCTTTTTGCCGCAAGGCTTCGGTGAGCTTCTTCTCAGCCTTTGTACGACCGTGCAGGGCACGGTTCTGATCCGCTTGTGACTCCTTCACGGAGCGCGCCTTGGCTTTACGGAACTGTCGAAGATTGATGACATCGGCAGTCATGAAGCTGTCCTCATCCATGCAGGGCCAGATTTCGGCGCCCCGTCGAAAATTCAGTGCTTCTTGCGAAACGCGTCGAGCGACACGACGGAGCCTTCCTTCTTTTCATCGGTCTTGGCTTCGCCTTCTTCGGTTGGTTGCGCCGTTGCGTCCACCGGATAGGCGGTGATCTCGGCGCTGTCCTCCTGTTCTTCGACGAGAGGAACATCAAACTCCAATTCGAAGTTCACCGACGGATCGTAGAAACCGCGTATTGCGTTGAAGGGTATAACGAGCTTTTCCGGCGTGTCCGAAAAGGAAAGGCCAATTTCAAACTGGCTTTCGCTGACCTTCAGGTCCCAGAATTGGTGCTGGATGACAATGGTCATCTGCTCGGCATATTTCGCCTTCAGTTGCTGGGATATGCGAACGCCGGGCGCGCCCGTCAGAAAGGTGATGAAGAAATGATGGTCACCGGGAAGCCGACCCGTCGCTGCGACTTCTGACAATACCTTGCGAATGACACCGCGCAGGGCATCCTGAGCGAGAATGTCGTAGCGAATATGGTCGTGCCCCATCAGATCCTGTCTTTCCTTGTCCAGCCGCAAACGACGGCTATATGCCATGGCCTCGTGCAGCGGGGAACCCCGAAACGCGAGTCTCGTCGCTATAGATTACACCATTTGATTTCGATGCGGTAGCAGAGCAAGCACCATGAAACGGACAAGCATGAAGGGAAGGTGAAGGCTTCTGTTGCCAGGTGCCTTCGGACCCCGCCTCAAGGGGCTAACCTGGAGGACTTAGGTCGGGTTTCCCGCACCGCCATTAGGCAGCGAGAGCGTAACCCTTAGCGTTGTTGTCGTTTGCAACTACACTTGTGACCCGATAACGGCGGTATCATGCCGGGCAAAAGTTCGATCTTTACACCCTTGTCGATCCTATTTCGCCCCCATCAAAAGCCGGTCCAGCATCCTGTCTGCCGACCGGTTTTTGGTGGAGGCGCCGGGTACCGCCCCCGGGTCCAATAGGTTTATTTCATCGACCGTTTATTGCCATAGTCGAGCCGAAACCCGACACGTCTCATATAGGTGTTCCTGACGGTGATGAAAAGAGCCTGATGATGGAAAGCGGATATTGCCTGCTGATTTCAGCCAGACCTCGAAGTCTGTCGGCTTGGCGGGAGTTTCTGCCTTTCGGACTTGCCTTGACCTATCGCCTGTAGCTGGTACATCTCTAATTTAGAATAAATCAGAGAAACTTGATCACTGGAGGGGTCGCATGACGGATTACGTTGCCGATGTGAAGAAATATGATGCGAATGCGGATGAGGCGATCGTGGGGAAGATCGTCCGTCATCTGGGGATTGCGTTGCGCAACCGGGATTCGTCCATGGTGTCCTGCTCCGATCCGTCAGAACTTGCCCGCGTCAAGGAAAAATGGTGCGGCAAGAAGCTTGGCATTGATGGTGACGCTGCCGACAAGGCGATCGACGCGACTTGTGCCGCAATGTCCGGGGACCGTACCAAGTCCCGTGTGACGTTCTACTATCTAGTCGCCAAGGAACTGGGCAAGCTCTCCTCACTTTAAGGTGGGGACGGTCTCTGACGGGTCGGCTTTGCGGCTTGGTCCCGGCGTGGCCGCGGGCTAACATGGTCTCATCTAAGAATCGGTGGTGAGATCATGCAGCAATATCATGAGCTTCTCAGTCACGTGCTCGAAACAGGCACTGACCGGGGCGACAGGACCGGGACCGGGACGAGAAGCGTGTTTGGCTACCAGATGCGCTTCAATCTTGCTGATGGTTTTCCTGTCACGACGACCAAGAAGCTGCATCTGCGCTCGATCATTCATGAACTTCTCTGGTTCCTGAAGGGCGACACCAATATCCGCTATCTCAAGGAAAACGGCGTCAGCATCTGGGACGAGTGGGCAGACGAAAATGGCGAACTGGGTCCCGTCTATGGTGCGCAATGGCGTTCATGGCCGACGCCAGACGGAGGGCCTATCGACCAGATCAGCAATCTGATCGAGGGTATTCGCAAGAATCCGAATTCCCGGCGTCATATCGTTTCTGCCTGGAACCCGGCGGAAGTGGACGATATGGCGCTGCCGCCATGTCACTGCCTTTTCCAGTTCTACGTCGCCGATGGCAAGCTTTCATGCCAGCTCTATCAGCGATCAGCAGATATTTTTCTGGGCGTGCCCTTCAACATCGCGTCCTATGCTCTCTTAACGTTGATGGTGGCTCAAGTCTGCGACCTTGAGCCCGGCGACTTTGTGCACACACTCGGCGATGCGCATCTCTATGCCAATCATTTCGAACAGGCGAAATTGCAATTGACGCGGACCCCGAAGAAGCTGCCCATGATGCAGCTTAATCCGGATGTGCGCGACATTTTTGCTTTCCGTTTCGAGGATTTCTCGCTGCAAGGCTATGAGGCCGACCCGAGCATACCGGCACCGATTGCCGTTTGAGGACGGTCGGATGACGGTGGAACCAATCACGCCTCCGGAGCTTTGACACACGTTGAGAAAAGGACAATGCATTGGCTGATATCCCCATCGTCATGGTCGTAGCTGTCGCCCGAAATGGCGTGATCGGGCGTGAAGGTGACATGCCGTGGAAACTGTCGACTGATCTGAAGCGCTTCAAGGCGCTGACCATGGGTAAGCCTCTGCTGCTCGGGAGAAAGACTTTCGAATCCTTTGGCTCGCGTCCTCTTCCCGGTCGTCCCCATGTCATTATCAGCCGAACCGCCAGCTATGATTTGCCAGGCGTGCAGACCGTTCGAGACCTTTCGTCGGGGCTTGAGCTGGCAAAACGTCTTGCTGCGGACAGTGGAGCCGATGAAATCTGCATCATCGGCGGGGGCGAAATCTATCGCCAGGCTTTCGATCAGGCCGATCTTTTGCATGTGACGCATGTAGAGGCTGACATCGCGGGTGATACTTATTTTCCGCAGATTGATCCGTCCTTATTCGAGAAGGTCGAGGAAAGCGCAGTTCCTGCCGGCGAAAAAGACAATTACCCGACGCGATACGCGGTATACCGTCGCAGAACGGCTTCCTAAGAGACTATTTGCCTTAACTCGCAAAGAAGTTAGCCCGCTTACGTTGAAAGCGGTCGCGGCGATACCTATAACCTTCGCAGACTTTTGCGGTTCCATGTGAGACCATGCCTGCGAAAGACTGGGAGCGGTTCACATTTGAAGAGGTATTGATGCCCTGGAGCAATCAAAACGGCGGCGGCGGCGGTCCTTGGGGCGGCGGCGGCGGCGGTGGAAATAATCAGGGTCCCTGGGGGCAGGGACCAAACCGTCCGCGTGGCGGCGGTGGTGGCGGTGGCAATGGAACGCCACCCGACCTGGAGGATCTCATTCGTCGCGGTCAGGACCGCTTGAAGAATGTGATGCCGGGCGGGATCAATGGCGGCGCCTTTATTGTCATCGGACTTGTGCTTGCGGTTTTCTGGGTGGTGCAGTCGATCTACACCGTTCAGCCGGATGAGCGCGGCGTCGAACTGCGCTTCGGGAAGCCGAAGGACGAAGTTTCAATGCCAGGCCTGCATTTCCACATCTGGCCGATTGAGACTGTCGAAATCGTCAAGGTTACAGAACAGCAGCAAAATATCGGCGGCGGTCGCGGTTCGGGTGCATCTGAAGGCCTGATGCTGTCGGGTGACCAGAACATCGTCAACGTTCAGTTTTCGGTGCTCTATACCGTAACCGATCCGGCAGCCTATCTTTTCCAGCTGGACAATCCGACGGATACGCTGCAGCAGGTCGCCGAGAGTGCGATGCGTGAAGTTGTCGGTCGTCGTCCGGCACAGGATGTCTTCCGCGACAATCGTGAACAGATTTCCAGCGAAGTGCGCGACATCATTCAGGGCACCATGGATGCCTATGGTGCCGGCATCGCGATCAACGCCGTTCCAATCGAAGACGCCGCACCTCCGCGTGAAGTGGCGGATGCCTTCGAAGAAGTGCAGCGCGCCGAGCAGGATGAAGACCGTTTTGTCGAAGAAGCCAACCAGTATGCGAACCAGCGTCTCGGTCAGGCCCGAGGTCAGGCGGCTCAGATCCGCGAAGAGGCAGCGGCCTACAAGGATCGTGTCGTGAAAGAAGCAGAAGGTGAAGCCCAGCGCTTCATTTCGATCTATGACGAATACAGCAAGGCTCCGGACGTTACCCGCCAGCGCCTTTATCTGGAAACCATGGAGCAGGTCCTGAGAAATTCCCGCAAGGTCATCATCGACGGCGATCAGGGTGTCGTACCCTATCTTCCGCTGAATGAAATCAACCGCCAGAACACGGGGAGCAACTGACATGTCAAATCGTTTGCCCTATTTTCTGGTCGCCTTGGGCGTTCTCCTGATCGTTGGCTATTCATCGATATTCGTGGTGAACGAGCGTGAACAGGCCATTGTCGTCCGCTTCGGTCAGATCCAGGACGTGAAGACGGAGCCGGGCATCTACTTCAAGCTGCCTTTCGCCTTCATGGATGCCGATCGTGTTCAGTATGTCGAAGACCGTGCGCTTCGCTTCGATCTCGATGACATTCGTGTGCAGGTGCGCGGTGGTGCCTTCTACGAGGTCGACGCCTTTGTCGTCTATCGCATCTCGAATCCGCGTCTCTTCCGGGAGACGGTGTCGGGTGACCGGGGTGCTGCTGAATCGCGTCTGCGCACCCGTCTTGATGCGGCTCTCCGCCGGGTCTACGGTCTGCGCAACTTCGATGCGGCTCTTTCCGACGAACGTTCGTCGATGATGCAGGAGGTTCGCGCTGACCTGCAAACGGCAGCAGAGACGCTTGGCCTCGACATTCGTGACGTCCGCATCCGTCGGACGGATCTGACGCAGGAAGTCTCGCAGCAGACCTTCGAGCGTATGAAGGCCGAACGTCTGGCCGAAGCCGAACTGATCCGCGCTCGTGGTAACGAAGAAGGCCAGCGCCGGCGCGCGATCGCGGACCGTCAGGTTGTCGAGCTTCAGGCCGAAGCACAACGTGATGCCGAAATCCTGCGCGGTGAAGGCGATGCGGAACGCAACCGTGTCTTCGCTGAAGCCTTTCAGCGCGATCCGGCCTTCTTCGAGTTCTATCGCTCGATGCAGGCCTATGCAGGTTCGCTCAGCGACAACGGCACCACGATGGTCTTGTCGCCCGACAGCGACTTCTTCCGCTTCTTCAACAGCGGAACGGGAACTGGTGGCGTTGGCAATCCGACATCGCAGGGAACGCCCGTGGCTCCACCCGCTGCCGGTATGGTGCCGCCTGCCGGCAATTGATGCCGAATGTCTGACGTCCTGACAGGAATTGCTTTTTTCCTGATCATCGAGGGGCTGGTGTACGCACTGGCCCCTCGTTTCATTGTGAAAATGGCGCAAATGCTGCCCTTTTTGTCAGAAGGACAGCTACGTCTTTCTGGCCTGGTTGCAGTTGCTGCCGGGGTTTTCCTGGTGTGGATGGTGAGAGGCTGACATTCTTTTGTCGGATAATTTCGGCAGGGATTTTCAGGGAATTGTGATTTCCCCTTTTGCTCTTCCGTCCTATGTTCCTTTCTGTCACCACCACAATGTTCTCACGAGGATCGCCGATGACCCAGAAAACCCGTGCTTCGCGAATGATTCTGCCGGCTCTTCTGGTGGGCACTTGTCTCGCTGTCGGTACCTTCGCAAACATCCCTGTTGCTCAGGCGCAGACCCCCAATGGCCCTGAATCCGTGGCTGACCTCGCAGCCGGTCTGCTTGGTGCGGTTGTCAACATCTCCACCTCCCAGAATGTGAGAGAGGAAGGGCGAGGTCCTCTGCCACGGGTGCCGGAGGGGTCCCCGTTCGAAGATCTTTTCGAAGATTTCTATCAGAATCGCGAGGGCGGTGGTGGCTCGAACCGCGTGAATTCCCTCGGGTCTGGCTTCGTGATTGACCCAGCCGGCTTCATCGTGACCAACAATCATGTCATCGAGAATGCCGATGACATTGAGGTCATTTTTTCCGATGGAACGAAGCTCAAGGCCACACTCGTCGGAACCGATCCCAAGACAGATCTCTCCGTACTGAAAGTCGAGCCGGACAAGCCGCTGGTTTCCGTGAAACTCGGTGATTCGCGAAAGATGCGGATTGGCGACTGGGTCATGGCAATCGGCAATCCCTTTGGTCTGGGCGGTTCTGTTTCGGTCGGGATCATCTCTGCCAGTGGGCGCAACATCAACGCAGGTCCCTATGACAACTTCATTCAGACCGATGCCGCGATCAACAAGGGCAATTCCGGCGGTCCGCTGTTCAACATGAATGGCGAGGTCATCGGGATCAACACGGCAATCATTTCACCCAGCGGGGGATCGATCGGGATTGGTTTCTCCGTGCCGACCGAACTGGCTGAGAACATCATCAACCAGCTGGTCGAATTTGGCGAAACCCGGCGTGGCTGGCTTGGCGTGCGCATCCAGCCTGTCACCGATGAGATTGCCAAAAGCCTTGCCATGGATCGGGCGCGTGGTGCCATGATCAGCGGTGTTGTGGAAGGGGGCCCTGTTGCCAGTGGGCCGATTGAAGTTGGAGACGTCATCCTTTCGTTCGACAACAAGGTGATCAATGAAACGCGCGACCTCACACGTATTGTTGCCGAAAGTGCCATTGGCACGCCTCTCGATGTGGTGATCCTGCGTGACGGCGAGGAGCAGACGGTTCAGGTGACACTTGGTCGCCTTGAGGATGAAGAAGTGGCTTCTGCAGATGGCAGCTCCGCCGACGGCGGAGAAACGGCCGACGAACTCGGCAGCAGCGAGAATGGTGACCAGGGAGGGGCAGACGGTTCCGATAGCGACACCGCAGAAAGCGCGCCCCTGAGCGAGGGATTGATCGGCGTCGAGCTTTCCAGCCTGACCGATGAGTTGCGCACACGTTATGACATCGCCGATGGCGTCGAAGGTGTATTGATCAGCAAGGTTTTACCGGGTTCCCGTGCCGAAGAGCGCGGCCTTAAGGCCGGTGACGTGATCGTGGAGGTGTCACAGGAGTTCCTGAAGACGCCGCAGGAAGTCGCGGAGGCGCTTGCGTCCCTTAAGGGTGAGGGGCGGCGTAGCGCTTATCTGATGATCGCCGATGCGAAGGGTGATCTTCGACTGATTGCGGTCCCGCTGGAATAGTCAAAGCGTCGAGCGAGTTGAGCCACGGTGCCCAACCTCAGGCCTGCGCGGTCCTCCGCGATCGCAGACTCCCCTGGTTTCGCTGGATGAAGGCGTTCAAATCGTCAATTGGCATTGGCTTTGATATCAGAAACCCCTGAATTTCGCTGCAGCCAAGCGCCGCAAGACGATCAAACTGGGACGCCTTTTCAACGCCTTCGGCAGCGACCGACAGGTTCAGGTTGCGGGCCAGTGTGATGACAGATGCGACGATTGCGGCGCTATCGGGATTGCTGTCGAGATCGGTGATGAAAGTCTGGTCAATCTTCAGCTTGTCGAACTTGTAGCGCTTCAAATAGCTCAGTGACGAATAACCCGTGCCAAAGTCATCGAGCGCGATGCGCACGCCGAGTATTCGCAATGCAAGCAATGTGGTTTCGACCGCGGGCGATGGATCCAGCAGAAGTGATTCTGTCACCTCCAGCTCAACGCGACCGGGGGATAGGTTGTTTTCGCGTATCGCTTTTTCCAGGGTTGGGAGAAGGGCCGGATTTGAGAATTGCCGAGGCGAGAGATTGATGGCCACGCGCACAGTTTCAGGCCATTTTGACGCGGCTTTACAAGCCATCCGGATTACCCAGGATCCGATGTCGAGTATCTGACCTGTACCTTCTGCGATCGGTATGAATTCAGCCGGGCTGATAGTACCAAGTTGTGCGTGATTCCAGCGGACAAGTGCTTCTACGCACACGACTTCGCCGTTTGATGCCATAACAAGAGGCTGGGCGTGCAGTGTGAGCGTGCCTTCGGCTAGAGCAAGGCGCAGTTCCTGCTCGATTTGGTTTCTCCGCCGCGCATGGGCATCGAGCGAGACATCGAAGAAGCGGAAGCGATTCCGTCCGTCGGATTTTGCGCGGTAAAGGGCAAGATCGGCATTGCGCATAATGCTGTCCGCATCGAACCCATCATTGGGCGCACAGGCAATACCGATGCTGATGCCAATATGGACTGCTCCGCTGCTCAGTTCGAGCGGTGTGGAAACCTGTTGAATGATGCGTGACGCCAGGTCTGCGGCCTGTGCCGCGCCATCGCCGCCAAACTGGATGATCGCAAACTCATCACCGCCAAGC
Organism: Peteryoungia desertarenae; assembly: GCF_005860795.2. Taxonomy (GTDB): domain Bacteria; phylum Pseudomonadota; class Alphaproteobacteria; order Rhizobiales; family Rhizobiaceae; genus Allorhizobium; species Allorhizobium desertarenae. The sequence goes on along the minus strand of NZ_CP058350.1, from coordinate 3,129,626 downwards.
CGCGCGACCGTGTCTCGTTCGTCGCAGAGGTCATGAATGATCTTTGCAACAACTTGCAGGAGCTCGTCACCACCGCCGTGGCCGTGGGTATCGTTGACCTGCTTGAAACGATCCAGATCCAGAAGCAAGACGGAGAATTTATCTCCAAATCTCTCCAGATGGGAGACGGCCCGCAGTAGGTCCTCGGAAAGCACGGTGCGATTTGAGAGGCCGGTCAGGGTATCGTGGCGCGCCAGATGCTCGATCCTCAGACGGGCCTCCCGGGTCGCGGTGATATCGTTGCCTACACCTCGATAGCCCCTGAACTCTCCGAGTATATCAAAAATCGGTTTGCCGCTCAGTGACCATACCTGATGCCTTCCACCCACTTCGACACAGATTTCAAGATTGCGGAATGGTTGCCGGCTATCTAGAGCTGTGACCACGTCTTCCCGAGCGCCAAGCTTTGCGAGCATCGTGCACAGTGTTTTCGAGAACGGGATCACATCTGCGAAGTGGTAGCCCAACAATTCGCTTGCGCCCTGACCGATTTGCTCCGACAGTCGAGGGGAGGCGCGACGAAGGATCATCTGTTCGTCCGTGCCCCAGAGCCAGTCGGTGGCGTTCTCTTCGAAGTCGTTGAGCAGAAGGCCGATCAAGTCGCGCTTTTCGTCGGCTGCAAGCTTGGCGCGGTCGCGCTCCGTAAGGCTAGCGCAAAGTCTCAACGAAGAACCGATGATGATTGCGCTATAGACGATGTAGAGCGCAAAGAGGTAGACGCCGATGAGAGCGGGTTGTGTCATCAGCGCAATCGCTCCACCCAGGCCAAGTACGCCTGTGAATGCAATTGCCGCTGCAGGGATCGTCGCCAACGCAAACCCGCCGCCGCCTGCCATGCCGACAGTCAAAGCCACGATCACGAGCTTCTCGCTGTCGTTGGCATGGCTGTAGGTCATGATGGCCAGGATGGCCCAAAAACCAGCGATCAATGCCGCATAGACGACGGCGCGCTTTACACCTTTGATACTTGCGCGCTGCCGCTGGGGGGCATTTCTGCTGCGCCACCACGTCACACCGGTAAAGCTGAACAGCAAGATCAGCAGGCCGCACAGCGTCAGGATCGCCGGCGCCACCGGGCTGTCGACGAACACAATGGATGTCAGAATCGCATTGGCGACATTGGCGCCCATCATCCAGGGCGTGTTCGATAACACTGTGCCGAGACGCGTGGCGCGAATGGAAGCAGCCTCATCCTCGCTCAGTTCGGCTTCACCAATATGGAGAAACCGGTCCCAAAGAGACTTCTGCTTTATCTGGGCTGGTGACAAGATGCTGTTCGACATAGTGCCGAGCATACAAGCGGTCACTTAAATTCGGATGAATCGAATGTGTCGGAATATCGGTTTTAGCGATTTATGCGTGTTTGTCGTTCCCGGTTCTTTGTCCGTGAAGGGAAATCTGCGCGGTACAACACATGGCGCATCAAGTGAGGATGAGTTTCGGGAACACGTGGATGATTGAATGCTCCTGCTTCCACTTCGCACATCCCAATCCGTTTCATCACGGCGATCGAACGATGATTGGTCTCAACAGCGAAGGAAAATATCTGGGGGATTTGCCGTTCCTGAAAGCCGAAAGACAGCAAAGCACGAGCCGCTTCGGTGACGTAGCCCTGGCCCCAAAAGCGGGTGGCCAGTCGCCATCCGATTTCCACCGCATCAGGTGGCAGAATGCCAGGAAGTTCGACCTTTGCCAGCCCACAAAAGCCCAAGGCTTCATCTGTTTCTCGATCTGCCAAGGCATAAAAGCCAAGACCAGTGCTTGCGATCATATCGCTAACCAGATCCATCAGGGCATCGGCTTCTTCATGGCTCCGCCGCATCGGGTAGAATTCCATCACCTTGGGATCGCGATTGATTTCGCGAAACAAGTCCCTGTCATCCTTGCACCAGTTGCGCAGCCTTAGCCGCTCTGTCTCAAGAATGAGCATGGGTTACTGCGCCGGGTCAACAAAATCGGTCTTGCGATAGCCCTGGAGATAGAGCAGTGCGGTGAGGTCGCCATGGTCGATGCGGATCTTGGCTTGCGCCGCTACGGCGGGCTTCGCATGCAGTGCAACCCCTGTTCCGGCAATGCCGAGCATGCCCAGATCATTGGCACCGTCGCCGACGGCAATCGTGTCGAATGGATCGATGGCGAGCTTTGACGCAATGTCGATCAGGGAATCGACTTTCGCCTGCTTTCCGAGGATGGGTTCTGCCACTTCACCCGTCAGCTGCCCGTCCTTTTCCAGAAGGATGTTCGCGCGGTTCTCGTCAAAACCAAGCATGGCCGCGATGGGACCTGTGAAAACGGTGAAACCGCCTGAGACGAGTGCGGTGTAATACCCACGCGCCTTCATGGTCGCGATCAACTGAAGGCCGCCGGGTGTCAGAGTGATCCGGCTGGCGATCACATCATCGACAACAGATGTCGGCAGTCCTTTCAGCAAAGCGACACGTTCGCGAAGGGCAGGTTCGAAGGCGATCTCTCCATTCATCGCCCGCGCGGTAATCTCCGATACCTTGTCCTTCAGGCCAACAACGGCGGCGAGTTCATCAATGCATTCCTGGCCGATCATCGTTGAGTCCATATCGGCGATCAGGAACTTCTTACGTCTTGTTTCAGCATCCTGGACGGCGACATCCACCTGTGTCTTGCCGATCAACGCGCGAAACTGTCGCTCGGCCAGCTCTCGGTCCGTCCCCTCTGGAAGAGCGATGTCGCAGGCCACGCCATCAGCAAGCCAGTAGAGTCCCGATGCCGAGACCGCCTTGGCGCAGGCCTCTCCCAAGGCAGTTGTCAGAACAGGGTTTGACGGATTGGCGATAAGCGTGGCAACGAGAGCCATGATGAAAAATCCCAAGTCGGATATCGATGCGATCCTGATAACCGGGCCGACCGCCAGCGGCAAGTCCGCTTTGGCGCTTGACCTTGCGCGCCGCAACAACGGTGTCGTGATCAATGCCGACAGCATGCAGGTCTATGATACGCTGCGTGTTGTCACGGCTCGACCGAGCGAGGCGGAGATGGATGGGATTGTTCATCACCTTTACGGTCACGTTCCTGTCGCTACCGCTTATTCCACCGGCGATTGGCTTCGGGAAATTTCATCGCTGCTGGCTGATCTTCGGGGAGAGGGTAAGTTACCAGTCATCGTTGGCGGTACCGGGCTCTATTTCAAGGCCCTGACCGGCGGTCTGTCCAACATGCCGTCCATCCCGGACGAGGTGCGCGAGCGCCTGCGCCGCCGTGGTGATGAGGAGGGAGCGCATGCGCTGCATGCTGAACTCGCCGAACGCGATCCAGTCATGGGAATCCGACTTAACCCTTCCGACTTGCAGCGCGTGATCCGGGCTCTCGAGGTGCTTGAGGCCTCGGGGCGTTCCATTCTGGAGTTTCAGGACAGTGCCGGTCCGATGATTGTCGATCCGACAAGAGCTGCAAAACTCGTGGTGCAGCCGGAACGGTCGCTTTTGCACGCGCGTATCAACAGCCGCTTCGCCCGGATGATGGACGAGGGGGCGGTCGACGAGGTCCGTGCCCTGCTTGCGAAACATCTGCCGGCGGATCGTCCGGTCCTGAAGGCAATCGGTGTCCAGCAGATTGCCGACATGCTGGCCGGACGGCTTTCGCGAGAAGAGGCAATTGAGCGGGCTTCTGCCGCCACGAGGCAATATGCCAAACGCCAAATGACCTGGTTTCGCAATCAGATGGACGATAGCTGGACGAGGTTGGACCACGCGAACCGTGCTCAGTCCTTTTTGTAGAGACTGGAGAGTGGTTTTCTGAGGATGCTTTCACGCAAAGAAGGCGTCTCTCGGCGCAGCACTGGCTGTTCGGACTGATGAACATTTCCGCTGGATTCAAAGCGCCGTCCTGCCGGTGGGGAACCCGTATCACGGCTGCTTCGATAATCCGATGTGTCCGGGACTGGTTGGACGTCCGATACCCTGCGCAAGGGATTGGAAGAACTTATCTCGTGACCAGGTAGCATGTCCGAGTTGTAGGGTTCAACTGGGCCGGGCGGCAACTCGGTCGGCATGCGCGAAAGGGGGGCGGCTGCGCTTGTGACAGCAGTTTGCGCAGATGATGGTCGCGCGGGGTTCAGGAGCGCCTGGCGGATTTCTTCGAATGTGGCGTCATTATCCAGCTGAGGTTCTTCGAAATCATGATGATCAGCCGCGTCGTCGACCGCGGCACTGCCTTGCGGCTCTGGTGCGCGGGGCGTAGGATAAGCGCTCTCATAGCTTTGCTGGAATGCCGAAATATCGGGTGGTGCAACGGCGCGCATACGGCTGACGATTAGTTTCAGATCGACCGTATCGGGACTGTCGTCACTGATTTTGGCGTTGACACCGTTCGCCTTGGGCAATTCGTTGGGCTTGACCCTTGTGAAGCGCATGCGCATGGGCACGGCAATTGCTTCACCGAACGCGATTGCCTCGCCATTGCCTATGGATGAAATGAAGCTGGTTGTCGAGATCGAGCTGTCGGGAATGGCCGAACGAATGATCTCCTGGTCGTGATCATTTGCGAGGCGCATGGCAAAGAGCGTCGAACACTGCGACAGAATCGTCTGATCCAGCTCGCCTGGACGCTGGGTGATGATACCGAGCGAGACCCCATATTTACGGCCTTCCTTGGCAATTCGTGCAATCGCCTGGCGGGTTGGGAAGAAGCCGAGGTTGGGATCTGCCGGCACATATCGATGCGCCTCTTCGCAGACGACAAGCATGTGAATAGCGCCGTTAGACCAAAGGGCCAGTTCGAATGCCATGCGGCACAGGACAGAGGCGACGGAATTGACCACTTCAGATGGTATGCCGGCCAGCTGGAATGTGCAGATGGGACGATCATCGCCCGGAATTCGAAAGATATGCGCGATCGTCTCCATGATCGTGTCGCTGATCGTATTGCTGGAGAACATGAAGTGATAGCGCGGGTCATGCACGGCGGACATGATGCGCATCTTCAGCGACCGCAGGAACGGTTTTTCACCACGGCCTTCTAGTCGACCGATCCGCTCGTCGATCAGTGCGATCAGGTCCGCGATGCGATAGGGTACCGGTGTGTCGGCGGTGATCGCGGTTTTGTCTGAAGCACGACGCATAAGGGCAGATTCGCTACCCCTGAATGCCCGTTTGGCTTCCGGCATCAGATCCCGCAGGATATCCATTTCCTCCGGAATCGGCGGGCGGCCACGAAACAGCACTTCCGCAAATTCTTCCAGCCGCATCAGCCAGAAAGGCAGATCGAGGGTATCCGTGTCGATCACCACCGCATGGTTGGGGAAGGCGGCGGCGAATTCATTGTGAGGGTCCAGGATCAGGACGCGAAGCTTCGGGTCGCTTTCAATCGCCTTGCGCAGTAGCAGCGATACGGCTGTCGACTTGCCGACGCCGGTCGAGCCGACGACCGCGAAGTGCTTCGACAACATGGAGGGGATATGGATGGTCGCGTCGATTGACTCATCCTGCGTCAGCTTGCCGATCGCGCAGGTATCGCTCTGGTTTGAATCATAGATGCGCAACAGGTCAGCCGCGCGGATGCGATGTGCAATCGCGCCGAGATAGGGGTAGCGCGAGATGCCGGTTGAAAAGACTTCCTTGCCGTCGTCGCGCACATGAACTTCGCCAAGGAGCTCCACCTCAATGAGGAAGGCGTTGTCTTCGCCTTCTCCCCAGATCTTCGTGCCGGTCTGCATCGAATAGACCAGCGCTACGACGCGGTTCTTGCCAACGGTGATGGAAATCAATCTGCCAACAGACCAGAGTTCCGTCAGGTCGGTGCCGCCGTGCTCCGCAATCGCGGAAATTGTTGCGCGCGAACCATTGCAGGCGACGACGCGACCGAGAAGCCGATTGCCGGGATGCGCCCGGTCGCGGCGTTCTTCGTCACTGGAGGTGTTAAGGCTGGTCTGGTCGACAGTATGCAAGACGGACTCCTTGTCTGAAGCGACATTGAGCAGAAGCATCTTAAAAAGTGGTTGAATTTGGTTTTTGGAAGAACAGTTTTCGCGCCGACAAAGATCAATCATGCTATCTCGGTTGATTTCAACCCAACTGTTTTCGCGTTGACGCTGGCGGCATTTGTGGTTATCAAAGTCGCCATGAAAAACTCGATCGCATTTATCGTGGTGGGAAGGCGCATGGGCAGGATGGTGTAACCATCCGGCGTAAGCCACCCATGCGCTAGAAGACAGGCTCCTCAAGGGGCCTTTTTTTATGTCCTGATCCGGGCTATCAGCCCCAAATCCTAAAGGCAGATGGAAACACAGCATGACGGGTAAAGATAATCAAATGACTGGGGCCGAGATCGTCTTGCAGGCGCTCAAGGACAATGGGGTGGAGCATATCTTCGGTTATCCCGGCGGTGCAGTTCTTCCGATCTACGACGAGATTTTCCAGCAGGAAGAAATCCAGCACATTCTGGTTCGCCACGAGCAGGGCGCGGGACATGCTGCTGAGGGCTATGCACGGTCTACCGGCAAGGTCGGCGTTATGCTGGTCACGTCTGGTCCGGGCGCAACCAACGCCGTGACCCCGCTGCAGGACGCCCTGATGGACAGCGTTCCGCTGGTCTGTATTTCGGGTCAGGTTCCGACCGCCCTCATCGGTTCGGATGCCTTCCAGGAATGCGACACCGTCGGCATCACACGACCTTGCACCAAGCACAACTGGCTGGTCAAGGATGTCAATCAGCTCGCGGGCATCATTCATGAGGCATTCCGCATCGCCCAGTCCGGTCGTCCGGGCCCCGTCCTCGTGGACATTCCAAAGGACGTCCAGTTCGCGACCGGGACCTATACGCCGCCGGACTTGCACAAGGTGCAGAAGAGCTATCAACCGAAGAAGCAGGGTGATGCACGCGCCATTCAGGCTGCCGTGGAACTGATGGCGACCGCGCGTCGCCCGATCATCTATTCCGGCGGCGGTGTCGTGAATTCGGGCCCCGAAGCGAGCAAGCTGCTGCGCGATCTCGTCGGTCTTACCGATTTCCCGATCACGTCGACGCTGATGGGGCTTGGTTGCTATCCGGCATCCGGCAAGAACTGGCTGGGCATGCTCGGCATGCATGGTTCCTACGAAGCCAATATGGCGATGCATGACTGCGATGTCATGGTCTGCATCGGTGCCCGGTTCGATGACCGCATCACCGGTCGTCTGAATGCGTTTTCGCCGAATTCGAAGAAGATCCACATCGACATCGATCCATCGTCAATCAACAAGAACGTCCGCGTGGATGTCCCGATCACCGGCGATATCGGGACAGTGCTGGAGGACATGGTGCGGGCCTGGCGCGCTCTGCCCAAGAAGCCCGAGGCCAGTCAGACTGAAGAATGGAAGGCGAGCATCCAGAAATGGAGGGCACGCAATTCATTTGCCTACACGCCGTCCAAGGATGTGATCATGCCGCAATATGCCCTGCAGCGGCTTTATGAACTCACGAAGCATCGTGACACCTACATCACCACGGAAGTGGGCCAGCACCAGATGTGGGCCGCCCAGTTCTACGGTTTTGAACAGCCAAACCGCTGGATGACCTCTGGTGGTCTCGGGACCATGGGCTATGGCCTGCCGGCCGCCCTCGGTGTTCAGATCGCCCATCCGGATGCGCTGGTCATCGATATTGCTGGTGATGCCTCAATCCAGATGTGCATTCAGGAAATGTCGGCGGCCATCCAGTATGACGCACCGATCAAGATCTTCATTCTGAACAACCAGTATATGGGCATGGTCCGTCAGTGGCAGCAGTTGCTGCATGGCAACCGACTGTCGAACTCCTACACGGAAGCCATGCCCGATTTCGTCAAGCTGGCGGAAGCCTATGGCGCTGTTGGCATTCGTTGCGAAAAGCCGGACGAGCTTGATGGTGCGATCCAGGAGATGATCGACGTGAAGAAGCCGGTCATCTTCGATTGCCGCGTCGCCAATCTCGCCAACTGCTTCCCGATGATCCCGTCCGGCAAGGCGCATAACGAAATGCTCCTGCCTGATGAGGCCACCGATGAAGTCGTGGCAAATGCCATCGACGCCAAGGGTCGTCAGCTCGTCTAACCGAAGGATTGAAGAACATGAATGCACAGCTTCAGCCGACCGGTTCGGCCTATTTCATCTCCAAGGAAACTGCCGCGATCGAAAGCCATACGCTTTCGGTGCTGGTGGACAACGAACCGGGTGTGCTCGCGCGCGTTATCGGTTTGTTTTCAGGCCGCGGCTACAACATCGAGAGCCTCACGGTTTCAGAGACCGAGCATGAGGCGCATCTGTCCCGCATCACGATTGTAACCCGCGGCACGCCGACCGTGCTTGAGCAGATCAAGGCTCAGCTTGAGCGGATCGTCCCGGTTCACCGGGTGGTTGACTTGACGGTTCGCGCCCGCGAACTGGGGCAGGAGCGTCCGATCGAGCGCGAGGTGGCCCTGGTCAAGGTGGTGTCTGTGGGCGATATGCGCGCTGAGACCCTGCGTCTGGCCGACGCCTTCCAGGCCAAGGTCGTGGACGCCACGGTCGATCACTTCATTTTCGAGATCACCGGCAAGTCATCCAAGATCGACCAGTTCCTGTCGATCATGAAGCCACTCGGGTTGAATGAGATCTGCCGCACCGGCATTGCAGCCATGAACCGTGGTGCACAGGGGATGTAGGCCAAGCAGGCCACGATTTGCACAATCCAGGGGCGGTCGTGAGGCCGCCTTTTTTCGTCTTTTCAGAGACTTAGATCGTTAACGTCAGATGAACGCCTTATTCCGGGAGCATTCAGCCGCCACTTTCTAAAAAGGAACAATCGCAAGAACGCGATTTTGGAGAGAGGACAAAATCATGATGAAGATTGCTATGGCCGCTGCCCTGATTGTCGTGGGGACTGTATCGATGACCGCCGGAGCGAAGGCCGAAACAAAAGTCATGCCAAAGGCTGGCAGTCTCGTGATCGTCAAGTCTGACCGGCTCGCAGCGCCCAAGGGACAGGCCGCCGCCGGGGAGAACGTGGCCAAGGAGTGGACGCTGGCCTGCTATCGAGAGTTCGGGCCGGATGCGAAATATCCTGATGAGGCCCTGCTGGAAAAATGCCTTAACTGATCGACTTCAGCGGGATGACGTCTGTCTGTTACGCCACCGGGATATGAAGGTCCCGGTGGCGTTTTGCCTTGCATGTGCAGCACGAATCCGCGCATGACCTAGGCATGCAGTTTGCTCCGCAACAAGATGAAGCTTTGAAGGCCGTCTCCAGATGGTTGAAGGAGGGGAAGTCACCGGTCTTCCGGCTCTTCGGCTATGCCGGAACGGGGAAGACCACCCTTGCAAAGCATTTTGCCGAGCATGTCGATGGTGACGTGCTGTTTGCCGCCTTCACGGGCAAAGCCGCGCAAGTCTTGCGCTCGCGTGGCGCATCCAATGCCAAAACCATCCATTCGCTGATCTACCGACCGCGCGGGGAGGAGTCTGTCGAGGATGAGGAAACCGGCAAGACGTCTATTGCGCCCATGTTTGCCATCAATCGTCAGAGTCCGGTCGCCAGGGCGGCGCTGATCGTGATTGACGAGTGCTCGATGGTGGATGAGCAGCTTGGGCGCGATCTGATGAGTTTCGGAACGCCGATCCTGGTCCTTGGGGATCCGGGGCAGTTGCCGCCGGTCTCCGGTGGTGGCTTTTTCACGGAGCAGGAGCCGGATTACCTCCTGACGGAAATTCACCGCCAGGCGCGCGACAACCCGATCATCCAGCTTGCGATGCATATCCGCGAAGGCAAGGAGATCATGTATGGCGACTATGGCTCAACGGCGCGCGTCATCTCCAAGAATGAAGTCAATCAGGATCTTGTTCTCGGGGCGGATCAAGTCCTGGTCGGCACGAACAAGACCCGGCGTCGCTATAACATGCGCCTGCGCGAACTGAAGGGCTTCAGCGCTGATTATCCGCAGGCTGGTGACAAGCTTGTCTGCCTGCGAAATGATCAGGTGAAGGGGCTGCTGAACGGGTCTCTCTGGCAGGTCATGTCATCGTCACGAGAAACAGTAAAGCCCGGCATCAATCTGCTGATAAAGCCGGAAGACGACGATATGGATCGGGGTGCGGCCAAGATAAAGCTTCTGAAGGCGGCGTTTGAGGACGTCGAGACCGAGATTCCGTGGTCAACACGCAAGCGGTATGATGATTTCGACTATGGCTATGCACTGACGGTGCACAAGGCCCAGGGCTCGCAATGGAATGATGTGGTGCTTTTCGATGAAAGCTGGGCCTTTCGTGATACGCGTGAGCGCTGGCTCTATACGGCTGTAACCCGCGCTGCCGAGACGCTGACGATCGTCCGATAGTGGTGTGAGCCTGTCTTGGAAGCTCCGCTGTCGGCGGCGGTCAAAAGGTGCGGCTTCAGTCGATCGATCAACTCGATTTGTGTCGGGCCAGTCAGTGCTGGGGCTTCCGCGGCAGATCCAGACAGGACAAGTTCAATCATGGCTGTCTTCTGTTTTTACGCAGCCCGGACGCAAAACCGCTGACGTATGTTTGCTGGACGTGCTTTAGGTGGCTATCAGACCCAGCAAAACGGCCTTCGCAACAGCCTGAAATCGATTTTGGGCGCCAAGTTTACCGGTGATGCGCTCCTCGATCGCCTCGACCTCTACCAGTTTCATTTCACAGGTTCGCGCGATCCTTAATGATGTATAGCCCTCCGCCATCAGGTGCAGAATTTGCCGCTCCTCTTCGCTCAAGCTTAAACGGTCCCGGACATCGTTCACCTTTGACTGTCTGTGGGCATCGTCATGGTCGAGGATCGTGTTGATCTGCTGTAACTGACGATGCGTGTTGGAAAGATCGGCTGTCAGTTCACGCCGGCGGGCGAGGAGGGCTTCCTCCAAAAGCATGTTCGCTTCGGCCTTGGAATCCGTTGTCTTCAACATCTCCATCAAGTCTTGGATGACGGCAACAGGAATGCCGACCTCGCGGCAGATATTGATGAGGGCCATACGGGCCACATCATGATGGGTATAGACCCGCATCAGGCCGATACGGTTCGCTGTCAGAAGGCCCTTTTCCTCGTAGAAATGGAGTGTGCGGTGGGTTATTCCGAACAGATCAGCCATATCAGCAATCGCGATCGGTTCGTCCGGAATGTTTCGCGGCAGGGCAATGTCGGGGAGGATGCCTGCCGTTTCGGCATCGCGGCTCCCTGATCTTCCGGTTAGTCGCAGACTCTTTGACCCGTTCGCCATGACTCCTCCGTCCAAAGCGCTTGTTGTCAGTGCTGCCTGTGTGCCATGCCCGCTCGGCGGGCGAAGACGACTCTCCCTTTGCTCCTTACCCCACGGACTTACTATTATATGCGGAAAAATTAAAATAAAAAATCACCAAGCTGTCACCTGTCGTGATCGAGCTTTGACCTATCTTGAGAGTTAAAGGATTTCTGAGCGGCGACTCCGGGCCAATGCCACGATGTCCGGAATGGTCAAAACCAGTCCGTGCCTTCTTTGCGCGCCGCCATAGCGGTTTTGATGCAGCTTTGCCTCCCGGTAATTCTTCTGGGATGCCTCGATGGAGAATCGATAGGTCGCTTCGAGGCATACCATCAATGGACTCGAAAGATTCCGTTCTTGGCAGAACCGGTACAGATGCCCGGGAATGGTCAGGGAGCAGCCAACAAATTGATTGGCAAGCGAGCCTATCTGGAGGGTCTCACTGCTTAGATCTGTTGTGCTGCTTTGCGTCGTGACAACATCGCCAGAAACAACATGGCGCAAAGTGGACCTCAGCTCACTCCATTCCCCCTGCGTATCGATATCGAGCACAAAATAGATCGGGTCCAGTGCGCGACCGTCAACGGCAATTTCATCCAGCGTTCTCAGCTGTACGCCCCAGAGACGATGGCTCCACAGGCTGACCGCTTTCGCATAAGCCTGGGCTCTCCAGTCGCTGTCGCCGACAACACGGTAGAAGACAGTGGGAAGATCCTGCCCGTCTCCCACATCTTCGCGTCGCACAGTTGCTGTACCTAGGCGACTATCCTCCAGTGTGTTTGATTGGGCCGGCGTCGATGCGCCGTTAAGACTTGAAACCCCCACCGGCTCGTAGAGTGGGACATAGGCGCCGACGGGAATCTGGATTCTCAAGGGCTCTGTTTGCCCTTCATGGGCATAGAAGTTCGCCAAAAGGCGCCTCAACTTGCCCGCCTGAACGCGAACGAGAGGATCCGTGGTCGGGTCGAAGCCTTCGTCTCGTCCAAAAACGTCAATGCCTATCGTGTAGCCCTTGAGGCGATCAGCCTGTCCTTGCTGCTGCATCTCGACAATGTATTTCAAGAAGGACCGAAGCCTCTCAGAGCGCGAAAAGGTTTCGCTCTGAAGAACGGTGTCGAGGGCGCGCTGGATTCTTTCCTTTTCGATGCCGGACATGGCTTCCATCGGGTCTCCAATTCGACAGCATTCCAGATCAGGCTGCGGCCTCACAATCCTGGGGCTCAATGGTTCATCATCGCCTCATTGTGCGCGATGTCACAATCGTTTTGTCCAAGCAAGAGCAGAAGTCCGTCAATACCCCAAAGTGTATGTAGTGAGCTCGTGTCATTCATAAGTGTCGACAATAGGATTATTTTGAAATGTGGTTGGTCTTCGGCCATCTGATCGCCTATGGATGCACAAGCTCTCTCAGTTCGGAATTGACGCATGCCTGCCAAGCTTTCGGTCAACCTCAACGCTATCGCCATGCTGCGCAACCGGCGCGATCTTCCGTGGCCAAGTGTCCGTCATATGGGACGTATCGCGCTTGAGGCCGGTGCCGCAGGCCTGACAGTGCATCCGCGTCCTGACCAGCGCCATATCCGCTTCAGTGATTTGCCTGATCTGCGCGCCTTGATCGATGACGAGTTCCCGGAGGCTGAATTCAATATCGAGGGCTATCCTTCGGAGGAGTTTCTGGCGCTTTGCGAGGCCACCGCACCGGAGCAGGTAACGCTAGTCCCTGATGATCCGTCTCAGGCCACGTCCGACCACGGATGGGATTTGACGCTCCATGCCGACCTGCTCACAACAGTCATTGCGCGGCTAAAGTCAAAGGGTATGCGTGTTTCTATCTTTGTGGATGGGGACGGACGCAGTGAGGCCATGACCAAGGCAAAGGCCGTCGGTGCAGATCGCGTCGAACTCTATACCGGCCCCTATGGTGGATGTTTTAACCGCAGCGAAGAAGCGGCGCGCCAGATCGAGTTGCTGGGCGCCACGGCTGATGCCGCTCTTGCCGAGGGCCTGGCCGTCAATGCCGGACATGATTTGACGGTCGAGAACCTGCCGGCACTGGTCAAGCGCATCCCCCGGTTGGCGGAAGTTTCCATCGGCCACGCCTTGACGGCGGATGCGCTTGAATTCGGTATGGCGGAGACCGTAAGGCGGTTCCGCCGCGCCTGCGGTCAAACTGTCTGACCGCAGGCCAGAAACCCTGTCAGGCTGCCCTCGTTGCGACCTTCGGTGCCAAAGCGAAATCAACCGCAGCCTCGGCATGGAGCGCCGTTGAGTCAAAGCCGGGCAGGGTAAGGGTGTTCGGGTCAAGGATCATGCATATTTCGGTGCAGCCCAGGATGACGCTGTCAGCGCCCTGCGCTTGCGCCATGTCGATCAGATCGAGGAGTTTTTGTCGCGATTCCGGCAGAACCTGACCTGCGCAGAGTTCCTTGAAGATGATCTCATGGGTCAGTGCGCGTCCTGCGGAATCCGGTACGAGGATGTCTATGCCATTGGTCTTCATGCGCTCAGCATAAAAGCCGTGTTCCATCGTGTAGCGCGTGGCGAGCAGCAAAGGGCGCTTGACGCCGGCAGACTTCAGTGCACGAGCGGTGACGTCAACGATATGAATGAGGGGAACGGACAGGCGGTCGGCGACTTCGTCGGCAATAAGGTGCATGGTGTTCGTGCAGATCAGCATGCATTCAGCACCTGTACGCTCCATGTTTTCTGCGGCATCGCCGAGACGCCTGGCGGCGTCGTTCCAGCGACCGGCCGTCTGTAGTTCGACGATCTCTGCGAAATTGACGGAGTGCAGAATGATTTCCGCGGAGGCGATGCCGCCCAGGCGAGCCCTGACGGCCTCGTTGATCAGCTTGTAGTAAACTGCCGAGCTTTCGAAACTCATTCCGCCAATCAATCCAATCTTGCGCATGGTCTGTTCCTCTGGGTTTGCATGCCGCTCATATTGACGTGCAACAGGCGCTGAATGTTTGCGAACTGCGATTATTCGGGGGGTTGTCGACGCAAAAAAACCTTGCGCTATTCCGTTTTTGCGCCCAAGTTTTTATCGAACTGGATCGAAGACGCAGAGTATCGAGCGTGATTGACGATAGAGACCGTAAGATTCTTGATCTCCTGCAACTGGATTGCTCCATCCCGGTGACGGAGCTTGCAGATCGTGTCGCCCTCTCGGTTTCAGCCTGTTCGCGGCGGATCCAGAAGCTTGAGGAAAGCGGTTACATCGCGCGGCGGATCGCCGTTCTCGACCGGGAGCGTATCGGGGTTCCGACCACCGTCTATGCCCTGGTGAAGACGGCGCATCATGCCGATGACTGGATCGAAGAATTCCGCCGTGCGGTGGTCGATATAGCTGAGATCGTGGAAGCCCATCGGCTGACCGGTCATTACGACTATATCCTGAAAATCGTGCTGCCACGGGTGGAGCATTATGACGTGGTGTATCGACGTCTTGTGAAGCGTGTCGAACTCTTCGATGTGTCGGCGGCAATCTCGATGGAGACACTGAAAAGCGGGTCAGCTCTTCCCGTCGACTATCTGCGCTGAACCCATCTGCCTTGCCTTACCAAACGCTATACGGCCCCACTGCGGTTTCGCAGCGGGGGCGTTTTGCGCGTGATCGCCGGGTGGCTTGATCAGCTTGCGTTCGAGATCGAACGGGTGACGAGGGTGACGGTCTTGTCGGCATTGACCTTGTAGACTTCGCGAACGTCACGGCCCGAACCGTCATTGAAGGTATGGAGCACGGTGGAGCCGACCGGTGCCTGCTGGAGCTGAACAGGGGCGTTGTAGTTCAGCGAACCTTCGATCGGAGCAACGCTTGCGAAAGCGGCAGGAGCGGCAACAACGGCGAGGACGGCGGCGGAGATGAGGGTTTTCATGTATCTGTTTCCTTTTGATTGCGTTTGTGTCTTCGGTTTCTGTCTGTGTCAGGGTCTCTGACGGTAGGGGGTCGGCGACCAGCCTTACTGGGGGAGAGGGGACGGCCAGTCGCTTTTCCGTGGAGGGCAAGTCCGCAAGATCGGGGATCGTGTCGGGCCTGCCCCTGCCAATACCGTGCCATCGCGTCACATCAGCCAGGCGCGGCATCGGCCTGCATCGGGATCAGCTTGCGTTGGAGATCGAGCGGGTGACGAGTGTTACGGTCTTGTCGGCATTGACCTTGTAGACTTCGCGAACGTCACGGCCCGAACCGTCGTTGAAGGTATGGAGCACGGTGGAGCCGACCGGGGCCTGCTGGAGCTGGACGGGGGCGTTGTAGTTCAGCGAACCTTCGATCGGAGCAAGGCTTGCGAAAGCGGCAGGAGCGGCAACAACGGCGAGGACGGCGGCGGAGATGATGGTTTTCATGGGTCTGTTTCCTTTTGATTGAGTGGTGTGTCTTGGGGTTTGGTGTCGGGGGTGGCGGCCAGCCCGGTCGGGGAGAGGGGAAAGGCTGGCCGCCCTGGGAGGAAGAAGGTTCGAGACTGGCTCGAAAGAATGATCGGGAGAGATCAGCTTTCGTTCGAGATGGAGCGGTTGACGAGCGTCACGGTGCGGTCGGCATTGACCTTGTAGACTTCGTTGACGTTATGGCCCGAACCATCGGAGAAGGTGTGGAGCACGGTGGAGCCGACCGGGGCCTTTTCGAGCTGGATGGGCTGGTTGAAGTTCAGCGAGCCTTCCATGGGCGGGATGGCGGCAAAGGCGGCTGGAGCTGCAACGGCGGCGATGATGGCGGCAGAGAAAAGGGTCTTCATGGTTCTGTTTCCTTTATCCTGGGTTACTTTTGGATGAGGGATACCCCTCATGATTGCATTGATTGGCAGAACTCGGCTTGGCTCCGGAGCAAGGCGGTGGACTATCGGTTTGCGACGGTGCGAGAGACGAGGCTGACAGAGTGGTCCGGATTGATCCTGTAGATTTCCTGGACCTCGCTGCCATTGGCATAGAAGTTATGGAAGAAGTTCGATCCAGCCGGCGCCAGGTCGACCCTTGGAGACTTTCCGCCATAGGTTATTGAGCCAGGGATGGGCTCGATGGCCATGGCAAGTGTTGCCGTTGCGACAAGGAGGAGAAAGGCAGAAGGGATTGCGATTGTCTTCATGGTCTCTGTCCTTTCCTTTGTGTCGGTTTCGGGGTTTGTGTGAGTGTCTGTTCTGGGTTTCTGTTGGGGCCTGCTTTATCGAACTGCTTGGTTCGATGAATTGATATTTGGACCTGTTTGTTTGGGAATGCAATAGTCGATTGCGCGCAATCGAACCGAATGGTTCAATGTCAGTACTCGGTATCCGATATGACACTTGAAATTGGAGGCCAGCAAAAACAGTGAGTTAGATGTGAGACTTGTTGTCATTTAACTATGACATATAACGATCAAAAATTTTTTTGATCAAGATTATGTGACGCTGGTTTGGGGCTTTGGGAGGGGCTGTGAAGGGTCCGCGCCCATCCGCCCAGCCCCAGATTTCCCCCGCCACCACCGGCAACAGCGTTTCCAAACCCCACAAGCACGGAAAGAAAAAAAGTGCCGACGGCGGATGTGGCGGTTCGCTGTGTCATTTTTCTTTTCATGCCCCTTATGAGCCACTTGACGCTCGACGGGCCGGATGCCATAAGACGCGAACCGTACCGTACGGTACATAAAGGGAGTGGTTCTTGTCTGCCGAAACGACCCAAGTCTCTGAGTTTTCACCGCGTCAGAGTGCTGTTCTGGCAGAGGCTCTTCGTCTGCTGGTCGAGGGCGGTGACAAGGCGGTCACGACAGCCGGGCTTGCGCGGGCGGCAAATTGCTCCAAGGAAAGCCTCTACAAGTGGTTCGGAGATCGCGACGGTCTGCTGTCTGCAATGATTTCCTATCAGGCGAGCAAGGTTCGCACTTTCGAGAGGCCCGGCGAGCGGCTCACGGCAGCGTCACTGCGCGATCATCTTGATACGTTTGCGCGCGACCTTCTGGATGTTCTGGCCGGTGATGTATCGCTCGCGCTCAACCGGCTCGCCATAGGCCAATCAAGCCGCGATGGTTCGAAGCTTGGCACTTTGCTGCTGGAGCGAGGCCGCCGCCAGATCGATCGCCGCGCACGCGCACTGCTCGATGCGGGCCAGCGTGACGGTCTCCTGCGCTTCACCGACGGAGAGGATGCCTACCGCACGCTTTATGGCCTCATCGTCAGCGATCTCCATGTGCGCATGCTTCTAGGCGAAGCACCGCAACCGTCGAATTTCGGTAGCAGGGCGGAGAAGGCAGTTCAGGCCTTCTTGACACTCTATGGTACCGATCGCGTTCTGGCCGGTCTGGATAGTGCTGGCCGCGCCACATCTGCCTCCACAAATCTTCACCACAACTGACAAGCATAGGGAAGGAAACGTCAATGCGCGTCTATTACGATCGGGATGCCGATTTGAACCTCATCAAGGCCAAGAAGGTCGCTGTCATCGGCTATGGCTCTCAGGGCCGCGCCCATGCGCTGAACCTCAAGGACTCGGGCGCCCAGAATCTGGTCATCGCGCTCAAGGCTGGTTCGCCGACGATCAAGAAGGCCGAAGCTGATGGCTTCAAGGTCATGACGGTTGCCGAAGCTGCCGCCTGGGCGGACCTGATGATGATGGCGACACCGGACGAACTTCAGGCTGACATCTACAAGGCCGACATCGCTCCGAACATCCGTGACGGCGCGGCCATCGCATTCGCTCACGGCCTCAACGTTCATTTCGGCCTGATCGAGCCGAAGTCGACCGTCGACGTCGTTATGATCGCTCCGAAGGGCCCGGGCCACACGGTTCGCGGCGAATACCAGAAGGGCGGCGGCGTTCCCTGCCTCGTTGCCATCCATCACAATGCCTCGGGCAACGCCCTTGAACTCGCTCTCTCCTACGCCTGTGGCGTTGGTGGCGGCCGGTCGGGCATCATCGAAACCTCCTTCAAGGAAGAGTGCGAAACCGACCTCTTCGGCGAACAGGTCGTTCTCTGCGGTGGTCTCGTCGAGCTGATCCGCGCTGGTTTCGAAACGCTGGTCGAAGCCGGTTACGCTCCGGAAATGGCCTATTTCGAGTGCCTGCACGAAGTAAAGCTGATCGTCGACCTGATCTATGAAGGCGGTATCGCCAACATGAACTACTCGATCTCGAACACGGCCGAGTGGGGCGAATATGTCACCGGTCCGCGCATCATCACGGCTGAAACCAAGGCTGAAATGAAGCGCGTGCTGCACGACATCCAGACCGGCAAGTTCACCTCGGACTGGATGCAGGAATACCGTGCCGGTGCTGCCCGCTTCAAGGGCATCCGCCGCATGAACGACGCCCACCAGATCGAAGAAGTCGGCGCCAAGCTGCGCGGCATGATGCCGTGGATCGCCAAGAACCAGCTGGTCGACAAGACCCGCAACTGATTGGGGTTGATCGAAACTAGCGCCAGGCCGGGGAGGGTGACCTTCCCGGCCTTTTGAATTTGGTCAGGAATGCAGAGGGTCTGCCTCTGTCTCGCGTGATATCACGCAATTGCGGCCCTGTTCTTTCGCGCGATAAAGGTTTCTGTCGGCTTGGGCGATGAGCTGTTTCTTGGCGTCGACGTCACCTTGTTGAAATTGAGCCACGCCGAAACTTGCCGTGATTTTGATTTCAGTTCCATTCGATATCCGGAATGGGAGATTTGCGATTTGTCGACGGAGTCTTTCGGCGACGTCTGCTGCGGTCTCTCGCGGCGTTGACGGCAAGATCACGGCAAACTCCTCGCCACCATACCGGGCAGGTTGATAGCCGTTCTCATCGGCGTGTCGCGCCAAAACGCCAGCGACGTGCTGCAGACACTTGTCGCCTTCCTGGTGGCCATAACGATCGTTGAATTGCTTGAAATGGTCGATATCCAACAGGATCAGGGACAAAGGAGCACCGGTCTCGTCCCGTTCCAGAACAGCCCGCGTCAGTTGTCTGTCGAAACTTCGTCGGTTTGGCAGACCGGTCAACGCATCGGTCAGCGCATGCTGTTGCAGCCTTTCGTTGGCCCGCTTGAGCTTGTGATTGCTATCAGCCAATTCCCGCAACAGGTGTTTTGTCTCGTCTTCTGCCTGTCGGCGGCTCATTTCCAGTTCAATCAGACGGCTCATGAATGTCGCCTGGAAAAACAGATAGGCCACGCAGATAGGAAGCAAAATCCACTGGCCTTCGGTGAAGGCCGCAAGGTTCATGAGCCCCATGATGATCAGCAGAACGATCAGGGTGGACCGAGGTGCCATATAGGCGCGGCCTGAAGCAGATTGCACAATGCCGCAACCAACAGCCAGTGTAATCACTTGTGATTGCGGCTCGGCACCCACGAAGAGAACGGCCAAACTCGTCCCCCATGCAATACCTGATAGGATTGACAGGATTGTGAAGCGGCGAAACCAGACCTCATAGGAGGTCTTTTGGCTCCTGTTTCTGAAAGCATGCCATGCGACCGCACGCATCAGAACCTGCGCGGCGACAAGCGACAGGGCGATGCCGACTTCAAGCCTTTGTCCGCCGAGGGCGGGGCTGATCGCTGCTGCCCCGATCGCCGAGGCAGCGAACAGATGCGGAGAGATGCGAAAGAGCTCGGTAAGCTGGTCCCAAGACTCGTGACGATCAGTTTCCAGCGACCCCAGGATCCGCGTCAAAACTTCTCTTATCCGCAATGTCTTTGCCTCTCCAGGTTTGTGCTTTGTTGGCCGCCTTACAGCGATTATTCCTAATAGATTGATAGTGCGGCACACAATTTGTATGCCATGCGTTGCTTCTGGCGGGTGAGCCATGTCGCTCTCGACGTTCGGCAACAAGTCAATAGGTCAGCATTGTTGACTTAGTTCAATGCGCGTGATCTGATCTGGCTCTGGGAGAAGCGAGGATCAATCATGCTGGACTGGGATCATGTTTTTGCTAGGCGCGCGGAGCGCATGCGTGCCTCCGAAATACGGGAATTGCTGAAGCTTCTTGATCAGCCGGACATCATCTCCTTTGCGGGAGGGATTCCCGATCCAGCCCTCTTTCCGACTGATGCCTTCCGCGAGGCCTACAGCGAGTGCTTAGGGGGCGGCGACGCTGCGTCCGGACTGCAGTATTCCGTTTCTGAAGGCTATCGACCCCTGCGTTACTGGTTGCAGAGGGAACTGGGGCAGTTCGGCATCTCCTGCGATATCGACAATATCTTCATCACCTCCGGCTCGCAGCAGGCACTTGATTACCTGGGTAAACTGTTTCTTTCTGCGGGGGATACGGCGCTTGTGACCTCGCCGACCTATCTCGGCGCACTGCAGGCCTTCAACGCCTATGAGCCGAATTACGATCAGCTTGGGGTCGCCAACCGGACACCCGAAAGCTACCACACCGCAGCACTCGCGCATGGAGGTGCGGTCAAGTTCGCCTACCTGTCTCCCGACTTCGCCAATCCGACGGGCGAGACCGTCCGTCTTGAGGAACGTCACCGCCTTCTGACACTTGCAGATGAGCTGGAGATCCCCGTGATCGAGGACGCCGCTTATCAGCATCTGCGCTATGACGGCGAGGCCGTGCCGCCAATCCTGGCCCTCGACATTGCGCGCAGCGGTTCTATCGAGGAAACCCGTACCATTTACTGCGGCAGTTTCTCCAAGACGCTCGCTCCCGGCTTGCGGGTTGGTTATGTCGTTGCTGCCAAACCGGTCATACGCAAGCTCGTCCTGATCAAGCAGGCGGCTGATCTGCATTCTTCCTCCATCAATCAGATGGCGATCGCCCATGTTGCAGAGCGCCATTTTGAAGCGCAAGTGGCCAAGATACGGCAGGCCTATCGAGCCCGTCGCGATGCCATGCTGGCCGCTCTTGAGCGCCATATGCCAACGGGCACAGACTGGACGCGACCGGAGGGAGGCATGTTTGTCTGGGTCACGTTACCGGAGGTGATTGACGCAACGGCATTGCTTTCCCGCTCGGTGAAAACTGAGAAAGTGGCGTTTGTGCCAGGACAGGCTTTCTTTGCAGACCGGAGCTCTGCCAATACGCTCCGGCTCTCGTTTTCCTGCGCCAGCGAGCCAATGATTGAAGACGGGATACAGCGACTTGGCCGACTCATTGCGTCGGAACTGTCATAAGTGGACAGTGCCACTCTTTCTACCGCGCGTGCGAAGTGTTGAACGCAGTGGCGCATGTGTCGGCGCATGGCATAGACTTTGGCCGAAATGATCGCGATTCTGTTGCTAGAGCTACGGTCATTTGATCAAGCTATTGTTGCAGCCGGTGGCCTTGCTGGCTTTTGTCGAGGTTCAGCATGTCGTTGAGAATTGCCACCTTCAACATAGAAAACCTGGTCAACAGGTTCGATTTTTCCGGTTTTCGTAACAATCTTCGTGCGGATCGGGTCATCAAACTCTTCGATATCAAGACGGAGCATGACTACAAGACGCTGGAAGCGGCTCGCGTTATTGCAACGACCGATGATACCCGGCAGCTCTCGGCCCTTGCGATAGCGGATGCGGATGCCGACATCCTGTGCCTGCAGGAAGTCGATAGTCTCGAAGCGCTGAAGTCCTTTGAATATGGCTATCTGTTTCGGATGATGGGAGCCGGCTACAGGCAGCATTTCCTCGTGGAGGGCAATGACAGTCGGGGCATCGACGTCGCGGTTCTGCTGAGATCGGAAACGCGGCATGGTGAGCCGATTGAGGTTGTCGACGTGCACAGCCATGCGGCGCTGACCTATCAGGACCTCGACCTTTACGACCCGGAGCTCGGTGACAGGGTCAATCCGCGTGATCGTGTTTTCAAGCGGGATTGTCTGGAACTTGAACTGAGGATCGGTGGCAGGCCGCTCACCGTCTATGTCGTGCATTTCAAATCGATGACGTCAGGTCGCGGCGAGGGTGATGGGCGTACGCAGACCATGCCTATCCGAATTGCTGAAGCCAAAGCGGTGCGGCAAATCATAGAGAAACGATTTGCTGATCGGTCTCCGGTGAATCGCAACTTCGTCATCTGTGGGGACATGAACGACTATCAGGAACGCGTGATTGTTCGCGGCGACCGTCGACACGGGTATGAGTTCATACATCAGGATGGCCTGCCGAGCGCGCTGGACGTGTTCACTGACGATGGATTTGCAGTCAACCCTATGAACACCAGAGATCCGCTGGACCGTTGGACGCTTTACCACGCGCGGGGACCGGAGGAGCAGCATCTGTGTCAGCTGGACTATATCCTTCTCTCGCAACACCTCGCGGGTCGAAATGTCGATGTCGTCCCGGACATTATTCGAAATGGCCAGCCGTTCCGTTCGGTTTTTCCGCCCGGTTATGAAACCGAACGCTATCCCCGGATCGGGTGGGACCGGCCCAAGGCGTCCGATCATTGCCCCGTCGTCATGGAACTGTTTCTTCCATGACGTCATCTGCGGTGGTCGACGATACTGGTCTTCCTGTTGATGGGGCGGTTCTCCCCATCGACGGGTATCAGCTCAAGGTGCTGGAGGGACGTCATCCGATAGAAAAAGCCCATGCCGAAGCCATTGCCGCCAACTGGCAGCTGGAACAGCGCGCCAACCCAAGCCTCTACAACGGCGAACTGATCCTCCAGGAGCGGATTTCGCTGGAAGGTCGGCAGATCCATGCGCGAGGATATGTTGCCGACTATGCGAGCTTCCTGTGGTGGCGGAAAGTGCCGGGGCGCCCCGGTGCCTGCCACCTTTTCGGGTATCCGGTGCTCGTCTCCTCAGACGGTGCCCTGATTGCGGTCAGGATGTCGGACCATACCGCCAATCCTGGCCAGGTTTACTTTGCTGCGGGCTCCGTTGAGCCTGTTGATGTGGTGGCAGGCGAGTGTGATCTGGCCGGCAATATGGCGAGGGAGGTTCTGGAAGAAACAGGGCTCAGCCTTTCCGAGGCAAAAACAGATGGTCAGCTTTATGCCAGCTACCGAACACGGCGCCTTACGCTGTTTCAGCTGTTTCATTTTTCCGACAGTGCCGATCAACTCATCGCACGCATACGCAAGCATGCCCAAGAGTGCGGCGAGAAGGAGATATCGGATGCGGTGGCGATCACGTCAGCGGATCTCTCCCTCCATCGCTATAACCCTGCGATGCAGGCCCTTCTGCAATGGTATTTCCGCTAGCGGGCTGGTTGCCTCTCATTTCCGGCTGGGGCAGTCTGCGGCGCGGAAGGAGTGATCCTGCCAGTGATTAGAGAGGGAGAATGCCTTGGCCCGTTCCTATTCGATTTATGATGTTTTCACCGACACCAAGCTTGCCGGTAATCCGCTGGCAGTATTTTTCGATGGTGATGGTTTGTCTGATGCCGATATGCAGGCCATCGCTGCAGAAATGAACCTTTCTGAAACGGTCTTTGTTCAGCCGGCATCGCACCCGACGCATTCGGCGAGGATCCGGATATTCACGCCGGCGCGGGAATTGCCTTTTGCCGGACATCCGACGGTCGGCACTGCGATTGCTTTGGCCGAACGGGCCTATGCCAATCGCAGCGACGCCATCGATCTCGTTTCGGTTCTAGAGGAAAATGTCGGACCGGTTCGGTGTGGTGTGAAACTTCGTTCGGGCGAAGCGAGCTTTGCCGAATTCGATTTGCCAACGACATCCAGCCGCTACTCAATGCCAATCGATCGTGAGGCTGTGGCCGAAGCCTTGTCATTGAACCCGACAGCGATCGGTTTCGAAAACCATGTTCCGGGTGTGTGGAGCGCCGGTGTGCCTTTCCTGCTGGTCCCGGTGCATGATCTGGCGGCCATGGCATCACTCGAATTCGATCCACAGTTCTGGGAGCAGGCGGCTCCACTGTGCGAAGGCCGTCTGACCTCTGCCTATGTCTATTGTCGCGGAGGGCGGCATCATCAGGCGAGCTTCCATGCCCGCATGTTCGCCCCTGATATGGGGATTGCTGAAGATCCGGCGACAGGGGCTGCTGTGGCGGCTCTGTCAGGTGCGATCTGGCAATTTGATGGTCTCGATGATGGACATCATCCGCTGATGATTGAGCAAGGTGTAGAGATGGGGCGCCCGTCCTTCATTCATCTCCATATCGATGTGAAGGGCAAATCCGTTGCCCGTGTCCGTATCGGCGGTCAGGCGGTGCGTATTGCCAGCGGTGTGCTGGAGCTTTGAAATTTAACGATAAATCGGCCTTCATGTAATTTTTTTGACCGAAAGAGAAAGAATTTGGCTTTGCTGGCTGGACAAGATTGCCGTTCCTGTTTATACGCCCGGTCACGCCACCGGCACCGGGGCGGTCGGGTGATTAGCTCAGTTGGTAGAGCAGCTGACTCTTAATCAGCGGGTCGTAGGTTCGAGCCCTACATCACCCACCAACTCAATTGTTGACAATAATCCTTGATTGAAACCTGTCACACCCAGGTGAAAATCATCGCGCGTTGACCGTGCGCTCCACAAACTTTTGTTGTTTATCTGTTCTCAAGTCGGGTCCCTGCCGTTTTTGTTTTGTTCTCCAATTTGTGCTGCGTGCTCAGATTTCACCTGTGGATTGTTGTGGATAAGTTTGGTGAGCCGGCTCATGAATGAACCAGTCGAGTTCATTGTCGTTCTCTCGAAAGCCAGTGTTCTCTGGTCGGAAGGATCCGATTAGCCGGCAGAAATCTGTCGCGATTGTGGGAGCACGAAGGGGATCGCGGCGGGAGGAATGCGTCCCACGGTGCCTCGCAGCCCATAAACATCGGCAATGACATCATCCGTCAATGTATCGGCAGGAGTGCCGCTTGCCACGACACGACCGCGGTGAAGGATCACGAGATCGTCGGCAAATTCTGCCGCAAGGTTCAGATCGTGGAGGATGGCAAGAACCGCTCCGCCCTCATTGGCGAATGATCGCGCAATCTCGAGCACCGAGATCTGGTGGCCTATATCAAGACTTGAGGTGGGTTCATCGAGAAACAGCGTGCGTACACCGGTCGCGTCACTTGGCGTTGGCACCTGGGCCAGCACCCGGGCAAGCTGAACTCGCTGCTGCTCGCCGCCGGAGAGCGCATTGTAGCGTCGGTTTTCAAAACCGGCCAGACCCACGCGGGCGAGAGCCTGACGGCCAGCGCGTGCTGGATCGAAGCTGCCGGCGGCAACAGCCCCCATACGAACCACCTCCAAGGCCGTGAAGGGGAAAGACAAGTGAGTTGACTGGGGTAGCACGGCTCGGATGGCCGCAAGCTCAAGCGCGGAAAACCCCTTCAGTGATCGGTTCGCGAAGGTGACCTCACCATGGTCGGGCGCCACTTCACCTGACAGCAATTTCAGCAGGGATGACTTGCCGGCCCCGTTCGGTCCGATCACCGCCGTAAAACGTCCGGCCTTGATCGAAAGGGACACGTCGTCAACCAGACGTCGTCCGTCTCGCACCATCGTGACCTTTTGTGCCGAAATTGTCATGTCGGCTCCATTCCGGAGCGACCGTTGCGGCTGAGCAGAAGCATCAGGAAGACTGGCGCGCCCAGGATGGCTGTGATGATGCCAATCGGCAGTTCAGCCGGGGCAGCAATCGTTCTGGCAATCGTATCGGCAAACAAAAGCAGGGATGCGCCACCAAGGGCAGATGCGGGTAGCAGGAAGCGATGGGAAGGCCCGATTACCAGTCGCAGGAGATGCGGCACAACGATGCCAACGAATCCGATCGAGCCCGCGACTGCCACCGTGGCGCCACAGGCGGCAGCCACTGCCAGGATCGAAAGGCGCTTCAGCCGTTGAACCGGAACGCCCATGTGAAAGGCGGCGGCATCTCCAAGCACCAGAGCATCAAGGCCTCGCGCCACAAACGGGATTGTCACCAGCACAAGCAAGATGAATGGCAGGATTGCGAGGATCTTGGCGGTCGTCGCGCCGCTTAAAGATCCAAGTGACCAGAAGGTGATATCGCGCAGAGCCCGGTCATCAGCGATGAAGATCAGGAGACCTGTTGCCGCTCCCGCCATCGCTGCGATGGCAATCCCCGAGAGTATGAGGGCTGTTGTCGACGTCTGGCCATTCCGCGTGGCTATCTTGTAGAGAAGGATCGTGTTGCCAAGGCCTCCCAGGAAGGCCGCAACCGGCAGGAAGCTGTCACCCATGACCTGCATGACAGGCACGAACACCATAGGCCCCAGCACGATCGCACAAACGGCGGCAAGTGCTGCTCCCGATGTGACACCGACAATGCCGGGGTCGGCGAGTGGATTGCGAAAAAGGCCCTGCATCATGGCCCCCGATACAGCCAGCGCCGCGCCGACCAGAAGGCCGAGTGCCGTCCGCGGGAGTCTGACCGCTTCCAGGATCACCACATTCTGGGCTTCCATTTCGCCAGCACGGCCAGTCAGGTAAGCGATGAGATCGGCAACACCGACGCCCGTCGGGCCGACCGTGATCGATGTCAGGCAGGCGATGACGAGCAGGACCGCAAGGAAGACCGTGACTGCGATCCCAAGCCCGGTACGATCACCGTCCGATGACGATGTTCGTGCTCTCGCAGTCCGGGCGAAAAGGGCCATGGTGTTCACGGTCATTGGCCTTCCGGGTAGAGCGAATTGTAGAGATCGGTTGCGGCATCAGCGGCACGTGGTCCCAGTCCCAGAAGGTAAAGGCCATTCATGGTGATGAACGCGTTGTTCTTGCCGGCCGGGCTGGAAGCAAGCGCGGGAAGGGCAAATGCCTGCTCTGCGGTCAGATGATTTGCTCCACCGCTCATGACCAGCACGACGTCTGGAGCCGCGGCAATGACAGCTTCGTCCGACAGTGGCTTATATCCCTCGACGCCTGTCACGGCGTTCTCTCCTCCGGCAAGGCGGATCATGGCCGCAGCCGACGTATTGGCGCCTGCCGCCATGACACGGCCATTGGCCAGGGAAAGGGCGAACAGGACCTTCTTGCGTTTTGGCAGCGCCGAAGTCTGAGTGGTGACCTTTTTCAGCTTTGCTTCGGTCTCTGCAGCCAGTGCTTCGGCTTTTGTCATCTCGCCGACGGCTTCACCTACCGCCCGGATCTTCGCCGGGATCGCGTCGATCTGCGGAGGATTGGGGATCATGACGATCTCGACGCCACTCGCCTTGAGAATGTTCAAGGCATCCGGAGGGCCGGCTCCTTCCTCCGCGAGAATCAGGTCTGGCTTCTGCGACAGAACACCTTCGGCCGAAATCTGGCGCACATAGCCGATGTCGGGCTTCTCGGTCGCCGCCTCGGGATAGATGCTTGTCGTATCCACGGCGGCAATCCGGTCTTCAGCGCCGAGAGCATAAAGGATTTCAGTGATTGTCCCGCCTATGGAAACGATTCTTGCAGCGCCCTGTCCGGAGGTTTCGGCGGTTGCCGGGGAGACGGACAACCAAAGAATTGCCAGCACCGATAGAGCGAATTTCTGCGGTACATTTCTAGAACGCATGATAGTCTGAACCCATGGAAAGCGCTCACGATCGTCTTTGATGACCGCAGCTGCCGCACGACGGAGGCCTGCCGATGCACGGCTCCGACAATTAACTTGACGGAAGTACACAAGTTTAAATAGGAAGGCAACAGACTGCACCGTCAGGCATGAATATGAGCGGTGCTGGAAATTCACACTGTGCCGGTGTCGTGGAGCAGTGACCAAGCTGAAGAGGAATTGACCAGATGTACATCGCAATGAACCGTTTCCGTGTTGTGCCGGGCCATGAAGAGGCTTTCGAGAACCAGTGGAAGTCCCGCCAGGCGCGGCTCGCAGAAGTGCCTGGTTATGTGGAATTCCACATGCTGAAGGGGCCAAAGGCAGACGATCATACACTTTATGCCTCGCACACAGTTTGGGAGACGCATGCGGATTTTGTTGCTTGGACCAAGTCCGAGCAGTTCCGCGCGGCACATGCCCGTGCTGGGGAAAGCAAGGTGCAGTATCTTTCGGGGCCGCATTTCGAAGGCTTTGAAGTCATCATCCACGAAGATCGTACCGGCAAGCGCGCCAACCTCGCAGCGTGAGTTCCCGATGGATAACGTCGTCCATAACTCCAGTGACCGTCTTGATCGTGCAAAGGCTGCCTTGGCAGCAAAGCCGGATGGTGTGATCGAGCAGATTGCAGCCAAGGCAGAGGTTTCTCCTGCAGATGTCTTGGCCGTGCTGCCCGATGGTGCTGCCGGTATTGTGCCCGCTGATCGTTGGGATGCGATCTGGCAGGATCTTTCCACCTGGGGCGATGTCCTGATGATTGTGCATACCGATGACATCGTGCTCGAAGTCGAAGGGGCGCTGCCCATGGGCAGCGAAGGTCATGGCTGGTTCAACATCCATGGTGACAGTCCGATTGGTGGCCACATCCGCAAGGATCGCTGTCAGTCGATCGTTTTTGTTGATCGCGGTTTTCACGGTCGTCGATCCTGTTCCGTTTGGTTCATGAACGCAGAGGGCAGGGCGATGTTCAAGATCTTCGTCCGACGTGACGCCGAACGTGCGCTCATCGCTGAGCAGTTGGCCCGTTTTGAAGCGCTCCGACAGGCTGAGATCTGAAGCTAAATTCATCTTTTGGGGAGGCCGCAGGATGTGATGAACCTGCGGCCTTTTCTGTTTTCGGCGATGCTTTTCTTTATCGGTTCGAGTCACTAATGTCCGGGCCAGTTCTATTGATTGGCAGGGGACCGAGAGTGATCAGAGCGCATGTTGGGTCGTTATGTGCTGCCCTTGTTGTCTCCCTGATGGTGGGGTTCTCGCCAGATGGACTGGCGACAAGAGCCTTCGCCCAAGACAGCCAAACGTCGGTGACAGCCTCTTCATCCGGCCAGCCGGCTGCTGAAGACGCGGTGCCTGCGGTTGCTCCGCAAGCAAGTGAAGCGCCTGTACAGGTGCAGGATGCCCTCATTTCATCCGTGCAGCAGCGTATCGACAATGCACGGGAAAGACTGAATGCGTTTGCCCGGCGGGTCGATGCCAATGCAGAGAATGACCGAGCGCTTTCCGAGCTTGGCATCGAGATTGGTACCCTGGTTCGGGAACTGCTGGTGATTTCCGTTGATCTGCGGCCGCGACTCAACGAGCTGCAATTGCGTCTTGGCGAGCTTGGGGCGGCTCCCGAGGAAGGGCAGTCGTCGGAGGCGCCGGACCTGACGGAAGAGCGCAACCGGCTTAACGGTGCCCGCGCTCAGATCAATGCGCTCACGGGGCAGGCCGAGGACCTTTCCATTGCCGGTCGCGCACTGGCAGATCGTATCATCGAAATGCGCCGTGCCCTGTTCACTGAACAATTGTTTGCGCATACCGAAATCAGCGGCGATGTATTCAGCCAGGCTGCTGAATCGTTTTCCAGTGCTCTCCAAAGCATGCAGCGCAGCATCGTCAGCTGGATGTCCTTTGTTATCAAGTTCAAGACAGTTCCACTGTCCACCGCACTTTTTCTGTCTTTTGCGCTGGCCATTGTGATTCTAATCGTTGAATACCGATTGTTCGGGTCACTCATCCATCGTGATCCGGGTATCGAAGACCCGAGCTATATGAGCCGGCTTTCCGTTGCCTTCTGGTCCACCATACTCCCTTCGATGGCAATCGGAGTCTTCCTTTCTGCGACGTATTTCCTGCTTGAGACATTCAATGTTCTCAGGGCAGACATTGCGCCAATCATTGCTTCACTTCTTGCGGTCATTGGTCTCGTTTTTTTTGTTGCAATGCTTGCAAGGTCAGTGCTGGCGCCTTTCGCGCCCAATTGGCGCCTGGTGCGGCTTTCGAACAGAGGCGCGCAAAACCTCAGCCTCGCTGTTGTGCTGATGGCTCTGGTCAATGGCATTGATTATGTCTTCGCCACGATGAGTGCTGCCTTCAGCTCGCCTGTTGTCCTGACAGTGATGAAGAGCCTCGTCTCGTCCATGATCGTCGGACTGCTGATCTTCGTCGTCTCGTTCTTGCGTCCGGTGCTGGCCACGGACGGCAATCCCTATTCTCCTGGACGCCCCTGGCCGCGGACGATTGCGTATGGGTTGCGGCTGCTCGGCTTGCTGCTGATGGCTGCCGGGGCTCTTGGCTATGTCGGTATGGCCCGTTTTCTGGCGACGCAGGTGGTTCTGACCGGTGCTGTTATCGTGACGATGTATATCGGCATCCTGTCCGGCAAGGCGATTTCAGCGCCAAATCAGTTTGGCGAGACGCGGGTGGGTCGAGCGCTCTCGAAGCGGTTCAGTCTGACACCTGTTGCGCTCGACCAGGCTGGTATCCTGGCCGGCTTGCTGATCTATGCATTCGCTCTCGTTACCGGCATCCCGCTTATCCTGATCTCCTGGGGCTTCCAGCCCAGCGATCTGCAAGTATGGCTCGTCAATCTCTTTACCGAAGTCAATATCGGTACCATCCGGATATCCATTTTTGGCATAATGGGTGGTGTCGCACTTTTTGCGGTCGGCCTTGTCGTGACCCGGTGGCTGCAGAAGTGGCTGGATGGCAATGTCATGGCCCGCTCACAGGTCGATGCCGGCGTCCGTAACTCGGTAAAGACCGGCATCGGCTATCTGGGCACCGCCATCGCAGGCATCATCGGTGTGTCTGCGGCAGGCATCGATCTTTCGAGCCTTGCCCTGGTCGCCGGTGCCCTGTCACTCGGTATCGGTTTCGGCCTGCAAAACATCGTCTCGAATTTCGTCTCTGGTCTCATCCTTCTGGTCGAGCGCCCGTTCAAGGTCGGGGACTGGGTTGCGACGAGCACGACCGAAGGTTTTGTCAAACGGATTTCCGTCCGCGCCACTGAGATCGAGACCTTTCAACGGCAGTCGATCATTGTTCCCAATTCCGAACTGATCAACTCGCCCGTTGGCAATTGGACCCATCGCAACAAGCTCGGGCGCATCGAGATACCGGTCAGTGTCAGCTATGACAGTGATCCACGCCGCGTGATGGAAGTGCTGCAGGAAATCGTCGACGCTCATCCTGGTATCCTCAGGAATCCCGCGCCTGCCGTCATGTTCACTGCCTTCGGCGAATCGTCGCTCGATTTCGAGATCCGGGCCTTCATCGGGGATGTGCTCGATGGCTGGCCGGTTCGTAATGCCATTCGCCTGGCCGTGGTCGAGCGCTTCCGGGCGGAAGGGATCGAAATGCCTTATCCGCACCGCGAGGTCCGATTGCATGTCGCGAAGGACCTGTCTGACGCGGACACTCCCGGGTCGCGCTCTCGCAAGGGCAGCGGTAAGAAGACAGTCTCGCAATTGCCTCTTGGCGCCGATGATGACAAGGTTCTGTCATGAACTGCTCATTCAGGCGACATTCAGGCGGCGCATGCGATCACCGGAACCGATCGCAAGAGCGATGCAAGAAC
Source organism: Peteryoungia desertarenae (assembly GCF_005860795.2). GTDB lineage: Bacteria > Pseudomonadota > Alphaproteobacteria > Rhizobiales > Rhizobiaceae > Allorhizobium > Allorhizobium desertarenae. The sequence continues at coordinate 3,098,167 of NZ_CP058350.1, read as the reverse complement.
GACCGGCCAACCAGTTGAGGACGGGATCATCCCGAGAACGCCATGAAGAATATCCTGAAAACCAGCATGTTGTCCTTTGGCACTCTTGTTCTCGTGGTGGCGAGCGCTCATTCTGCCTCGGTGACCAATTCGGGCGCATCCGCAATCGTTCTTGTGATTGTCGAGGATGGGAACCGCACAGAGGTATCGCTGGATGCAGGATCTTCCGAATCCATTTGTCCAACCGGCTGTTTTGTCACGCTACCAAACGGTGACAGACTTGGTCTTCAAGGCGGTGAAAGCGTCGATATAAAGGACGGAATTGCAATCATAAACTGAATTCCGGAGTGCCGCTCATCTTTTCTGGATTGCATATCTTCCATGTGTGCAGTCTATTGAAGATGCATCAGCACGCGGTAACAAGCATCAAGCTCTTTCGTATCTTCTTTATTACGAAGCATCATAAAACTGTGCCACTGTGTGGCGTTTAACAGTTCGGCAAAATATTTGTGCGAAAAGTGCTTTATTATGGGCGCTTTTAAGAAGGCTTGGCGATGGCAGTTCTTGGCATATCCGGAATGCAGTATTCTGGCGAAACGTTCCCGGACGCACGAATCTTGTTGGGTGAGGACTCAAATGTCTTCACCCAGATGATCTCGCAGAGGATGAATGAGCTGTTCGGCGTGAAAGTCGAAGTTTGTCGAACGTTTGAAGACTTGCAGATGGCCAATGAACTGGCGGACGAGCCAGTTGTTTTAGCAATCTCAAACATCAATCTCCCTGGCGCCGAAAGTGGCCAAGCCCTCGAATACCTGGTTGATTGCAATATTCCTACGATAGTGTTCACTGGTACATTTCCCGACGAGACTCGTGAGAAGCTGCTGTCGAAAGATATTGTGGACTATATTTTGAAAGACAATATCTTTGCTGTAGAAATGCTCGCAGAGTCAGTATATCGATTCCTGACAAACCATAATCATCACGTGCTCATCGTCGACGATAGTCCGACTGCTCGCGCCTTGCTTTCCAGCCGTTTGCGCCGCTACAATTTTCGCGTCAGTCTCGCTGAAAGCGGAGCGAAAGCCATCGAGATATTGAAGGCAAATGCAGATATCGGTCTGGTCGTCACAGACTACAACATGCCAGATATCGATGGTTTTGAGCTTACGCGCCGCATTCGTTCCGTTCGTGGGAGTCACGAACTGCGTATCATCGGAGTTTCATCTTCGAATAACCGACTTCTGTCGGCGCGGTTCCTGAAGGTGGGTGGCAATGATTTTATGCTTCGACCCTTCATTGATGAAGAATTTTATTGCCGAGTGAACCAGAATCTGGACACCTTGGTCGCCATAAAGGCAGCACAGAAGCGGAAACAATGAATCCGTCGCCAGCCTGAGGCCTAAGCCGCATCCTAAGGCTTTACCAGCGTGTCGTGTTGGCTCACATTGCGCTGTTTTGGGGAATTATAAGCCATGTTTGTTCCAGCCGAAGACCGTGTCGAGGATGCGGTCAGTGCCAAAGGATCAAGACGCAGGGCGCATGTCCTGGTGATTGAGGATTCGCGTTCGGTCTCGTCGATGCTGCGTCATCGCTTTGAGCGCGAATGCGGGCATATGGTGACCATCTGCAACAGCATGCGACAGTTCGACGAGGCCGTATCAGCGGGGGCGGTTTTCGATATCGCTGTCGTCGATCTGAACCTGCCTGACAGTCTCCATGGAGAAGTTCTTGACCGTGTGATCGCGCTCGGAGTGGCTGCCGTCGTTTTCACCGCCGACTTTAATCGCGAGCAGCGCGAGCGTCTGGTCGAGCGGGGTGTGGCCGATTACGTCATCAAGAACAATGAACGCGCAGTCGACATGGTGATCGAGGCTGTCGAGCGCATTTTGTCGAACCGCGATGTCTGCGTTCTTGTTGTTGATGATGTTCAGTCAGCGAGGAAAATGCTGACCGATCTCCTCAACGTGCAGCGTTTTCACGTCTACTCTGCCGCCACGGGAGCTGAGGCCCTAACCGTCCTTGCGCGCCATCCCGAGATCGAGCTGGTGCTGACCGATTACAACATGCCTGACATGGACGGCTATGAGTTGACGCGGCGTATCCGTCGCGATCATGGAAGCGACCGGGTCCGGATCATCGGGATCTCATCGTCCAGTGACCGGCTGCTGTCTGCGAGTTTCCTCAAGGCCGGAGCAAATGACTTCGTCTATCGTCCCTTCGTTGTTGAAGAGCTTCAGTGCCGCATACAACACAACATTGAAACTCTGTCGCAGCTCCGTCAGTTGCGGCTGGCTGCCTTCAGCGATTATCTCACCGGGCTGCGCAACCGTCGCTATTTCTTCGATGAAGGGCCGCCAAAGGTTGCGGGATGTCTGGAGCGCGGTGAACCTTGCTCGATCGCGATGCTGGACATCGATCACTTCAAGAAGCTGAACGACAGCTATGGCCACGAAATCGGGGACAGGGTGCTCAAGGTTGTTGCAACCCGTCTCCGACTGATCGTTGAAGAAACAGGTCACATGCTTGCGAGACTGGGCGGGGAAGAATTCAGCTTCCTGATGCCTGGACTGGATTCGGTTATGGCCAGCCAGTTCTGCGATGATGTGAGGGAGCAGATATCTACGCTGCGGCTGGCTCTTGACGAAGGTGATCTCGGGGTCACTGTTTCGATTGGTGTCGCAGAAATCGTCGAACGCGAGAATTTCAGCAATTACCTGAATGCGGCTGACCAGTTCCTGTATCTCGCCAAGAACTACGGGCGCAACCGCGTCTATTCCGAACACATGCTTGGTGGTTGACGCTTCGTTTTCTCGGGAGCGCCGGTCGAGGCTTGGTCATGGTGGGGCGACGACCTATATGGGGTTAAGCTCTCCCGCCGAATCGAGTCCGTCCGCATGTCTCCCATCGTTTCCGTCCAATCGCTCTCCAAAACCTACGGCAATGGCTTCAAGGCCCTGAAAGATGTCAGTCTCGACATCGAGAGGGGGGAGATCCTGGCACTTCTCGGCCCCAATGGCGCGGGCAAGACAACGCTCATCTCGATCATCTGCGGCATGACCAATCCGAGCAGTGGTCGCGTTCTGGTCGATGGGCATGACGTGGTGCGGGATTTCCGCAAGACCCGCGGCCAGATCGGTCTGGTGCCGCAGGAACTGACGACCGACATGTTCGAGACCGTGTTCAACACGGTGAGCTTTTCACGGGGTCTCAACGGCAAGAAGGCTGATCCTGAACGGATCAACCAAATCCTCAAGGATCTCAGCCTCTACGAGAAGCGAAACAATGCCTTGCGCGAACTTTCCGGCGGCATGAAGCGTCGCGTGCTGATTGCAAAGGCGCTTTCGCATGAGCCAAGCATCCTTTTTCTGGATGAGCCGACTGCGGGTGTGGATGTGGCCTTGCGCAAGGACATGTGGCAGCTCGTCGAGCGTCTCAGGGCGCAGGGTGTGACAATCATCCTGACGACGCATTACATCGAGGAAGCCCAGGGGATTGCTGATCGTATCGGCGTCATCAACCGCGGAGAGCTGCTCCTTGTTGAAGAGAAGACGGCGCTCATGCGCAAGCTCGGGAAGAAGACGCTTGCCATGGAACTGCGCAGCCCGCTGCCCGGTGTGCCTCAGGACCTTTCTCACTGGTCGCTGAAGTTGAGCGATGATGGAATGACACTGCTTTACGAATACGACCTCAGAGGGGGCGACACGGAGATCGCGAAGCTGCTGGCAGAGATTTCATCTGCCGGTATCAGTCTTGGCGATCTGTCGACGCAGCAGACTTCACTTGAAGACATATTTGTTTCGCTCATCGGGGAAAAGGCATGAATTTCGAGGCGATCAAGTCGATTTACTTCTTTGAGATGGCGAGAACACGTCGGACGCTGTTACAAAGCGTGATCTCTCCGGTGCTTTCAACGGCGCTTTATTTCATCGTTTTTGGCGCAGCCGTCGGTTCTCAGATCCAGGAGATTGACGGCATCAGCTATGGCGGTTTCATCACCCCCGGGCTGATCATGTTGGCTTTGATCACGCAATGCATCTCCAACGGGTCGGCCGGGATCTACTTTCCGAAATTCACGGGAACGATCTATGAAATCCTGTCGGCGCCGGTTGCGATGACTGAAATCCTGATCGGCTATGTCGGAGCTGCCGCGACCAAGGGCATGATCATAGGATTGATCATTCTTGGTACGGCCACCTTTTTCGTCGATCTGAAAATCGCCCATCCGGCACTAATGCTGTTCTTCATGGCGCTCACGGCAGTCACCTTCAGTCTTGCCGGTTTCATCATCGGCATCTGGGCGAAGAATTTCGAACAGCTGAGCCTTGTTCCGATGCTTATCGTTCCGCCTCTGACATTTCTCGGAGGCACATTCTATTCGGTCAACATGCTGCCACCGTTCTGGGAGGCGGTCAGCCATCTCAACCCCGTGCTTTACCTCGTCAGCGGCTTTCGTTGGAGCTTCTTCGAGGTTTCGGACATCAATCCGCTGGTGAGCCTTGGGATGATCATTCTCTTTTTGGGTCTGTGCCTCGGGCTTCTCACCTGGGTCTTCAGGACCGGTTATAAGCTCAGACCATAAGCTTGCGGGGTCAATCGCGAAGACGCAGTTCGTCCGAGCGGATTTCAAGCGAGTCGAGTGTGGACAGGAAGCTCATGCCGAGGAGGCTTTGCTCCAGTCGACCTTGCTCCAGTACGACCGCATCAACATTGCGGCGGATGATCGGCCCGAGCTGAACGTGTCCTAGGCGAATACCTGCAGCCATTGCTCTGCCGTTCGCGGTCAGGATCGTGCGATTGTAATTGAGCGATGCCGGGTCAATGCCGATCCGCACAGCGTCTTCGTATCTCAATGCTATCGCGCTTGCTCCGGTATCTATGAGAACGGAGACTGGAACCGGTCCGACTTCGACTTCGGTTTCGAAGTGACCGCCGAAGGTCTTGTGCAGAATGACTTCTGCGCGTTCTTCTCCTGTGTCGACTACGACGGCCCGGCCCGGGATGAGGCCGGCCATCAGGCGCTCCCCTACACTGTTCAGTTCTGTCCGGTAAAGGTAGCCTGTCATGAGCGCGAGCGCGATCAGAATCCAGGCTGAAATCTGACGGAAAGTCTGCCCGAATGAGCGCCTGCCCAGTAGAACACCCGAAGACAGCATCAGCATGATGGGAAGCAGGATGATCAGCTTGCTGAAATCGTCATTGGCCAGGCCAAAGCTCTGACCTGCATCATGATTCAATATCAGGACAGCCAATCCGAAGCCGAGAATCCCAATAACAATCCAGAATCCCATCAGGCTTGTCCGGCCTCTCGCGCCAATCGGGCTCTTCGTGTTTCGCGCCTCGGCTTACGCTCGACGGTCTCCAGCCGGGCTGGCAGCAGCGCCATGATCGTGCGTCGCTCGATGTCGCTATAGGTGGTCCAGCTGCCGATTTCGTCTCGAGTACGTCCGCAACCGAAGCAATAACCGGTTTTCATGTCGATTGAACAAACAAGCGTGCAGGGAGATTCCATCGGTGTCCTTCCGTTGCGCCGTGAATATTGTGTGCTCAGGTGGCAATAGCAAGAGCAACTAGAAAGGCAGTCTCAGCAATCTGTTGACAGGCTCCGATCGTGTCTCCCGTCTGGCCTCCCAGACGGCGACGAACATTGGAAGTAAAGGCGAAAGCAGCCATGATGGCTGCGACTATGGCGCCTAGAAATGTCGCAAATGTGATCGCAGGAAGGGTGGTAACAGCGACCAGTGCCAGCCCAGACAAAAGCGCAAAACGCGTCGCCTCCGGTTCCGGTTGACCTGCACCCGATGCGACACCGTCCGGTCGAGCCGGGGGGAGGGTGGACCAGTGCCAGACAATCAGGGCTCGGCTGCCGACGGACGCCGCAACGAAAACCAATGCCGCGGAAATTGCCGGGAGGTTTGCTGCAATGGCTGCAAGTGCTGTCACTCTCAGACCAAGAGACAGGATCATTGCCAGAGCGCCATAGCTGCCAAGCCGACTGTCCTTCATGATCTCCAGCGCTCGCTGACGATCCCGGCCAGCGCCGAGTCCATCGGTCGTATCCGAAAGACCATCTTCGTGCAGCCCGCCGGTGATGAAGATTTGTATCGTTATCGCCATCAAAGCGACCAAAAGCGCTGATGTGTGCAGCGACAGCAAAATCAGCATCAGAAATGCCGCCGGGAGCGAAAGAAGAAGGCCCGCGAGAGGAAATGCGGCCACCGTTTTGGTCAGACGCCCGTCATGGCCGACAAAGAAGCGATCCGGGATTGGAAGTCGTGAGAGAAAGGCTAGGGCTCTTGCCGTTTCGTCGATGATGTCGCGCAAGGAGAGCATTGATCGGTCCGATGTGTGGCGACTGCTGTCGCGCGCTTTTTTTAAGTTGAGGCCGTTGAAGCTGGCCAGTATGAGAGGGCTCAGAAAGCCCGATTTGCAGGAAGAAAACAAGGAAGCCAATTGATGAACGTAACCGGCCTGCCATTCGACGATTTCCGGAAGCTGCTTGCTGCGCTGCCCGGGCCGGATACGGCTGCTCTTGTCGCCGCGCGTGACCGTGATCGACAGTTGACGAAGCCTCCAGGTGCCCTTGGGCGGCTTGAAGAGATTGCCATGTGGCTTGCGGCCTGGTCGGGCCGTTCACCTGCGGTCAATCGTCCGCTGGTCGCGATCTTTGCCGGCAATCATGGTGTGACGAAACACGGTATCACGCCGTTTCCATCATCCGTGACACAGCAGATGGTGGAGAATTTCGCCGCAGGCGGAGCGGCCATCAATCAGATCTGCGTTGCTTATGACCTCGGGTTGAAGATTTTCGACCTGGCGTTGGAATATCCGACCGGGGACATCACGTGTGAACCAGCCTTGTCCGAACGAGACTGTGCCGCAACCATGGCCTTCGGCATGGAAGCGATTGCCGGAGGCACTGACCTTCTGTGCATCGGCGAAATGGGGATCGGCAACACGACCATCGCTGCCGCTATCAATCTGGCCCTCTATGGCGGAGAGGCTGAGGATTGGGTGGGGCCAGGGACAGGCTCCGAAGGCGAGGTGCTGGAGCGCAAGATTGCCGCCGTCAAACGTGCGCTGGAGTTCCATAAGGGCCATCTGGACGATCCGCTCGAAGTGTTGAGGCGGCTGGGCGGGCGCGAAGTGGCAGCCATGGCCGGAGCCATTCTCGCGGCGCGGATGGAGAAGATTCCTGTCCTGATCGATGGCTATGTCGCAACCGCCGCCGCTGCCATTCTCAAGGCTGCCAATCCGTCAGCCCTTGATCACTGCCTGATTGGCCATGTGTCTGCCGAGCCTGGTCACTTGCGCGCGATTGAACGTCTGGGCAAGACGCCGCTTCTGGCTCTTGGCATGCGGCTTGGCGAGGGAACCGGGGCAGCGCTTGCCGCCGGTATTGTGAAGGCGGCTGCTGCCTGCCATTCCGGAATGGCGACTTTTGAACAGGCTGGTGTGAGCAACAAGACCCATGGATGACATGAGCAACGGCAAGGCCACACCAGAAATACTGGCGGCGAATTCGATCCGCAAGGAAAAGGGCATCGCCCATCTTTTTGCGGCCACTCGCTACTCAATCCAGGGATTCAAGCGGCTCTATCAGGAAGCCGCGTTCCGGCACGAGCTCTTGGCCTTTGCCGTCGGACTTGCGCTTTTCATTTTTGTGGGCGCCGATCTTTTCGAATACGTGATCTTCACAATCCTGATGATGCTCATGTTCTGCGTGGAAGCTCTGAATACGGCAATCGAGGAGCTGGTTGATCGCATCTCGCCGGAAATTTCGACAGTGGGGCGCAACGCCAAGGACCTCGGCTCCTTTGCAGTCTTTTGCCTTATCTGCGTGAATGGCGTGTTTGCGGCCTATGTGGTGTTTTTCTGATCGCGCTGATCAGGCAAACTGCCGGCGTCTCGGTTCCACTGCCTGCACTTCGGATACGGCAGGGAGACTCTCCAGTACCCGCTGAGCCGGCAAAATCGCTATGACTTCAGTGCCTTCGCGAAGCTTGGAGCGAAGCTTGAACTCGCCACCGTGCTTCGCAAGGATCGCCTGGACGATGGGCAGGCCCAGACCCGTGCCCTGTTCTGCGCTTTTTATGGCGATCGAGCCTTGGCCGAAAGCGGAGAGCACGACCGGGATCTCTTCCTCCGGAATCCCCGGTCCGTTATCCTTGATCGATATGTATTGACCGCCCCCGGCAGTCCATCCAGCTTTGACGACAACCTCCCCACCCTGGGGGGTGAACTTGACCGCATTGGACAGCAGGTTGAGAAGGACCTGGCGCATCGCCTTTTCGTCGGCCCAGACTGACGGCAAGGCCTTTTCGAACTGCTCTTCAATCCGGATGTTCTTGGCCTTGGCGCGTAGCTGGATCATGCCAATGCAATCTTCCGCGAGCTCGAGGAGAGAGATGACATCTTCGCTCAACTCATACTTGCCGGCCTCGATGCGCGACAGGTCGAGGATCTCGTTGATGAGTTCCAGGAGGTGTTTTCCGGAGCGATGGATGTCGCCCGCATATTCTTTGTAGAGCGGGTTGTTCAGGGGGCCGAGAACCTCGGTCGCCATGACTTCCGAAAAGCCGAGAATTGCGTTCAGTGGCGTACGCAATTCATGCGACATGGAGGCGAGAAAGCGAGATTTTGCAAGATTGGCTTCTTCGGCCCGACGGCGCGCTTCATCGGAAAGGGATTTCGCGACCTCCAGCTCCGCGATCAGATCATCTTTTTCGGTCTGATATGACAGGAGCTTGATGTTTGCCTGGTGCAGGCGACCCGTGATGTAGACGAAGAAGATCAACGCCGTCGTGAAGAAGGCGGTCAGGCCCAAATCCATGTTGTCACGGCTGATGACCGACGCGTAGACAAGTGCCACGACTACCGGCAGGAAGCCCAACAGGACAGCCTGACGCAGCAGCATGTTGGACATGGCCGTGACCGAAAGGGCGATCATCAGGACGGCGGACTTGAAGAAGAAGAAGCCGAAGACGTCTCCAGTGCTGGGAGTTTGCAGCGCAAACAGCGCCCAGCAGCAGCCATTGGCGACCTGGCCTGCCAATAGCAGATTGCGCCAACCGGCCTGGTTTTCTGCCGTTATCTCGTGTCTTGATGCACGGCGTGCAAGCAAGATTGTCAGGGCATTGACGCCCAGTGTGAGGATTGCCCAGGTAATGAGACTGGGGCCAAGCGAGAGGAAGCTGCCAAAAATGGTGATGAGGATGACCATTGCCGGCATGACGGCTGCGCCCTGAAGCGTTGCCGCGATGTGCATGTTGAGGATGTCGGCATCGAAAGCAGGCGAGATGCCGTTACCGGCCTGCAGCCGCTCGCGTGTTGCGCGCACGGCTTTTGTCGCAGCCCGGTTTCGGTGGCTGCGCGTCAGGTCTACAATGTTCTTGTCTGTCGATGTCGGTATGCCGTTACTCATCACTGGGCTTCTTCCGCGGTCCCTTACAGCCTATCCTCCATTTCTTAAGAAGATCCTGTCAGGGAAGGTTTTGTTTGCCATAGATGCAAAGGATTTGTTTCTGAAATGGGCCGAAAGGTGACGCGGCTGGCACGCTTCATACGTGACGTCCTGATGGGGCTGGTCATCCTGCTCCTTGCGGGCTTGATCATCGTCAAGCTGGACGAACAGGACGTGCAGTTGGTCAACGGGCCATTGCGGGCGGTTGATGGCGATACGCTGGCGAAGGGCAGTTTGCGGATGCGCCTAGAAGGGATCGACGCCCCCGAAATGGAGCAGACCTGCGGTGAGCCATCAGACGTTTATGCTTGTGGTCGGGTTGTGCGTCAGAGGCTTCAGTCAATGCTTGATGACGGGCCTTGGTCCTGTGAGGGCCGGAGCCGCGACCGCTATGGTCGGCTGCTTGTCAGGTGCCGTTCCGGTGAGGACGATCTCGGACGTCGCCTTGTCGCCGAAGGGCTTGCCATTGCCGATGGTGACTATCTCGGCGAGGAAAGGGCCGCGCGCCGCGCCGGGATCGGTCTCTGGCAGGCACCATTCGAACGGCCTGCCGACTGGCGCCGACAGCATCAGATCGCCCGTGGCGGGTTGGAACCATTCTGGGCCACCGGTTCTTACCTATCGCAGATGGTCCGGGAGTGGTTGGGGTCCGAATGAGTTCAGATAAAGCCTTGTGCTCGCGTCTCAAGAGCGATCATCCGGTCGCAACTGCTAAAGAGTTGCAGGTGTCTGCGCTGCAAGCAGCCATCGCCGGGTGCCGGCTGTGCCGAGACAAGCCGGCGGGCGGCCCACAGCCATGTTTGCCGCATGAGCCGCGCCCTGTCGCCTATCTTTCGAGGACGGCCCGCATCTTGATCGCGGGGCAGGCGCCAGGATTGCGGGTGCATGAAACCGGGGTTCCCTTCAATGATGCGTCTGGCGACCGCCTGAGGCTGTGGCTCGGGGTCGATCGGGATCAGTTCTACGACCGGAGCCGTTTTGCCATTGCGCCCCTGGGTTTTTGCTTTCCAGGCTACAATGCCGAGGGACATGATCTGCCGCCGAGGCGGGAATGTGCGCCGCAGTGGCGGCAGCAGGTCATGGACGCAATGCCGCAGATCGAGTTGATCCTTGCCATCGGACAATATGCGCAGGCCTGGCATCTGGGTAACCGGCGACGGAAAACCATGACCGAGACCGTTTGTCACTGGCGCGATTATCTGCTGGCGAATGAGAGCCCGCGATGTCTGCCTTTGCCGCATCCCAGTTGGCGCAATACCGGATGGCTGAAGCGCCATCCCTGGTTTGAGGAGGAAGTGCTTCCGGTCTTGCGCGCTCAAGTTTCGTTGTTGATAGCCTGAAATGATTTTGCTCAATCCTCTGCAATTCCGATATAGATGAGGAAAATCAATTCAGGGCATTCTCATGGACCGTCTCGACCGCAAGATACTGCGCATTCTTCAGGAAGATTCGACACTGGCAGTCGCTGACCTGGCCAAAAAGGTTGGACTATCCACCACGCCTTGCTGGCGTCGCATTCAAAAGATGGAGGAGGATGGCGTCATCCGGCGGCGCGTTGCGCTCCTCGATCCGGCGAAGGTGAATACAAAGGTCACTGTCTTCGTGTCCATACGAACATCAAGCCACTCCATTGAATGGCTCAAGCGCTTCTCAGAGGTCGTGTCCGAGTTTCCGGAAGTGGTCGAGTTCTATCGAATGAGCGGTGATGTGGATTATCTGCTGCGCGTCGTTGTGCCCGACATCGCAGCCTATGATGCTTTCTACAAGCGCATGATCGCCCGGATCGAAATCCGTGATGTGTCCTCCGCATTTGCGATGGAGCAGATCAAGTACACGACTGAGCTTCCGCTTGATTACATGGTGCTCGACAATTCGAAGTCGAATGACGACTGAGCCATGTGTGTCCGGCGAAGTACCTGACGTGTAATGCTTTTATATTTGCGCCTGCTGATTGAGTTTCAGCTCTTCGGGGCGTAGTCTTTCATCGCGACTTTCGATCCCTCGGAGTGTGCGATGAACCTGATCATTCCTGTGAAAAGTGGTGGGCGTACGCAGTTTTTCCGCAGTCATCCGAGCCTGCCGGCGCCCGCCGGAAGCAAGGTCTATGACGGGGATGGTTTGCGGGGGGATTTCGATGCCTCTCAGCCCATGCGATTTCTCGGCTGTGACACGGCTGAAATGGCCTATAGGGTGCCGATCTCGCCAACAGCATCCAAGGGGAGCCAGAAGCTCGATGGCCCGCAATGGGCGACCTATCTGACGGATCCGTTTGAGGAAGGCGCATGGCCCAAATTCCCGGATCCCGGTTTGCATCCCCTGGTTCAGGCCAGCCTCTCAGCGCGTTGCGGACCTGACGCTGCTGCCAATCACGCGCGACACGCGGCTGCCGGTCGTCAGGCGCTGATCGACATGATCCAGGCTGACATGGCGCTGGTCGGTCACGATCCGGCACAGCCCCTGACGCTGTTCGTGGCTCTCTCACACGAAGTCTTTGATAGCTACGGTCGTTTGCTGGCTTTCGTGAACACCGAGGTCAAGGACAAGGACATTCGGCCTAGAACCTATAACGAACGGCAGATTGCGCTGGGCATGGCGACGCCTTTCTTCATCTGGCCGAATGTCGATCCGTTTCGCGGACGGGCGAGCGTAACGGATGCCGCACTTCCGCCGAAGCAGTTGCGATCATTGGCGGCAAAGGGCAGTCTCGGTCGTGCGCGGGAGGATGCGCGTGTCGCTCGGTCAGCAGGTCTTGGGATCTACAATCCCGCCGACCCGCTGAAGATACCGGCTTTCGAGCTGCGGATGCTGGGGGACAGAAAGCTGCCATCCCGTTGGGTCATCGATCTTTCCGCAAATGCTGATGACCCGACCATTCTTCCTCCGGAAGGCTATCCGCTGATCGAGCGTGCCGAGGACCGGCTCTTCATCCCGGAGGAATATGTGCCGCTCTTCGTTCAGAAGGGGTGGCAGGCCGCGAAGCTCGTGCGGTGGTAGGGGCGCGGCCTGAATCTGCTGTAGTCGGATTGACGTCACTCCAGCGTGACGCCAAGGGTCACTTGGCTTCAAGGCGCGCGAGGAGCGAGGATGTGTCCCAGCGATTGCCGCCCAGTTTCTGAACCTCGCCATAGAACTGGTCGACCAGCGCCGTCACCGGCAGATTTGCGCCATTGCGACGAGCCTCTGTCAGCACGATGTCCAGATCCTTGCGCATCCAGTCGACGGCGAAGCCGAAGTCGTATTTGCCGACATTCATCGTCTTGTGGCGGTTTTCCATCTGCCAGGAGCCTGCGGCGCCCTTGGAGATAACTTCTATAACTTTTTCAATGTCTAGTCCGGATTTCTTGCCAAAATGGATTGACTCCGCGAGGCCCTGAACGAGGCCTGCGATGCAGATCTGGTTCATCATCTTGGCAAGCTGTCCGCATCCGGCCGGTCCCATCAGGCCGACCATCCGGGCATAGGCATCGATCACAGGCTTGGCGGCTTCGAATGTCTTTTCGTCGCCGCCACACATCACGGTCAGGACGCCGTTTTCAGCGCCGGCCTGGCCGCCGGAAACGGGTGCATCGATAAAGCCGCAGCCCTTGGCGCGGGCGGCCTCGTCCAGTTCGCGAGCGACTTCCGCCGAGGCCGTCGTGTTGTCGATGAGGATTGCGCCGGACTTCATGGCGGACAGCACGCCGTCCTTGCCTGTCGTGACGGAGCGGAGGTCGTCGTCATTGCCGACACAGGTGAAGACATAATCTGCACCTTCGGCAGCCGCTGCCGGGGTGAGCCCGTGCGATCCGCCATATTGCTTGACCCAGGCCTCTGCCTTGGCGGTCGTGCGGTTATAGACAGTGACGTCATGGCCGCCCTTGGCCTTCAGATGCCCGGCCATTGGATAGCCCATGACGCCCAAACCGATAAATGCGACTTTTGCCATTCTGTGTCTCCCTGCAAATGTGGTCAAAGGCTTAGCGCAGCCTGTCTGGAAACGGAAGAGCCGGCATCTGTGTTGGGATGCCGGCCCTTGGAAATCGGTGTGAACGCCTGCCTTGCGGCTTGTTGGTCAAGCTCTCAGCCGGGCGATGACAAGCTGCCCGGGGGAAGGTTCGCCATCCTGCATGCGGACATTGATCTCGGAGATTTCAACGATATCAAAGCCTGTGGCATCGAGCCGCTCGCGAATATAGGCCTCGCTGTGCAGGTATCGCTGATGGGGGCCGACGATGAAAGGGCGCTCGTTGGTCGCAGCCAGGGTCTCGGACGAGAAGATCAGCAGTCCGCCGGCAACCATGTTTTCGGCTGCGCCAAAGAACAGGGGCTCGAGGGCACCCAGATAGGGCAGGACATCTGTTGCGGTGATGAGGTCAAAAGGCTCGTCGTCATTGTCTTCAAGGAAGTCTTCCAGTTCGGCCACATAGAGCGTCTCATAGAGATCCTTTTCATGAGCGATCTCGACCATGTTCTCGGAGATGTCGATGCCGGTCATGTCCTCGACCATGTCGCGCAGCGTGCCTCCGGTCAGGCCGGTTCCGCAGCCGATATCCAGCAGGCGCTTGAACGGTCCAAGCTTGAGGGTCTGGAGGCGCTGCCGGACCATGGCGGGCACGGCATAGCCCAGCTGCTCCACCAGGATATCCTCGAAGGCCTCGGCATGTTGATCGAAAAGGGTTTCCACATAGGCATCCGGCGCCTTTGGCGGGGCCTCGCCGCGACCCAGCGCCGCAATACGAACAGATGCGCCGCCGTGATCGTCCGGATCGATGGCCAGCACTTCCTGATAGGCCTTAACGGCTGCGTCTATCTCGCCGGCTTTTTCCAGGGCGAGCGCGCGATTGTAGGCCTCAGCCAGCGCTTCTTCGTCGATCTTGGCCATGCTGGCTCCCGTCTGTTCCTGTCTTTGCTGCCCTTTGCAGCTTGGAGGTCGCTGTAGCGGCTTGGGGCGCGAATGGCAATGATCGAGGCGGGGAACCGCCAGGTCATCAAAGCCGTTCATCCTGAGAATCGTCACTTCAGGAGGTTTCTTCAGATGGCTGATCCGGTCGCCAATCTGGCGGATGCCATCGTCCGGCGGCAGTCATCGCCAACCCTGCCGTCGAATTCGGCAGAGAAGGCGAACATGATCATCCACTATTATCGTGGGGAGATCGGGCGCATGACGAGTTGGCGCGACCGGATCGACAGGACGTCCAATTGGGCAATGACCGTGGTTGCTGGTCTCTTGTCGGTGTCCTTGTCGACGCCAAGCTCCCACCATGGGGTCGTCCTTTTTGCCATGTTGCTGATCACGGTCTTTCTCTTGATCGAGGCGCGGCGCTATCGGTTTTTCGATGTCTACCGAGCGCGTGTAAGGCAGTTGGAGCGCCATTATTTTGCTCAGGCACTCTGTCCGAAGGCGGAGCTTAATCCCGATTGGGCCGAGGCGATTGCTGCCAGCCTGCGCAGTCCGGCCTTCCTGATGAGTTATGCGGCTGCCCTGTCCCGTCGGATCCGCCGGAACTATGGATGGATGTATCTGATCCTGCTGATGGTGTGGGGGCTCAAGATCTCAAGTCCGAGGCTTCTGCCGGATGAGCGGCAACTCGAAATGGTGTCCAGCTACCAGCAGATTGTCGACAATGCGCAACTTGGTCCCATCCACGGACTGCTTGTCATCGGGCTGGTCGTGCTTGGATACGCTGCTGTGCTGGTTGCCGCGCGCCACCGCGATCCTGCCGATGGCGAGCTAGCCCATGGCGAAGTGCATGTTTAGCCGACTAAGACCTGTGTTTAGTGGAGAATGAACTCCCCCTTGAGGGCGCGCCAATCCTGCGGGCCAATCATTTTCTGGTGCACGTAGCTGACCGAGTGCAACGGGCCATCCAACTTTTCTTGCCAGAATTTCAGGAAGCCCTTCATTTCCGGGAAGTCTGGCGCCAGATCGTAGTTCTGCCAGATATAGGTCTGCAACAGCAGGGGATGGTCAGGCAGGCGATAGAGGATTTTGGCGGTCGTCAGGCCGTAGCCCTTCAGCATCATTTCCATGTCTTGGTTCATGTCCGTTCGTTCCGTGTTCCCATCTGCAGGGATCGGTGCGGACGGTGTTCCGCTTCCGCGACCGACCTGGGCCGCGAGAGGACGCAGCCTCAAGAAGGATGACACCACCGGAGACCTAATGAAAAGTTAAAAATAGTGACGCTCAGTAAAAAAAGTGTTTTATATCATAGGTTTGGCAGCCGTCATGGTTGACTGCTGCCAAGCGTTTCTCTTACCGCTTGAGGTGGCGTGTCAGCCTTGCTTCCAGTGCCGCCCAGGTGTGGCGAAGTGCCTCGACCATGCTCAGATAGAAGATGGCGGCCCAGAGATAGGTCTGGAAATCGAAGGTGCGCGAGAAGGCGTAGCGGGTCTGACCCATCAGGTCGAGGATAGTTACGACTGCGACGACAGCAGATCCCTTGATCATGAGAATGATTTCATTGCCATAGGGGCGAAGCGCGACGATCAGAGCCTGTGGCAGGATGATCTTCCAGAAGGTCACTGATGCCGGAAGACCAAGCGATTGTGCGCCTTCGGTCTGGCCCCGTGGCACGCTCTGGATGGCGCCTCTCAGGATTTCCGCCTGGTAGGCGGCTGTGTTCAGCGTCATGGCGAGGAGGGCGCAATACCAGGCCTCGCGGAAGAACCACCAGAGGCCCAGGCTTTGCAGTTCCGGTCGGAAGGAGCCGAGGCCATAATAGATCAGAAAGATCTGCAGCAGCATTGGCGTACTGCGGAACAGATAGACATAGCTATAGGAAATCGCGTTGAGCACCTTGTTCTTTGACATGCGGGCGAAGGTCACCGGAATCGATAGCAAGGCGCCAAGGGCAACAGATGTAAAGGTGAGGGTAAGCGTTGTCGCAAGGCCATCAAGGTAGCGGGGGCCATAGCGGGTCACCTTGTCCATATCCCAGCCCGAGATGACTGACCAGAGCAGTGCCAGGCCAAGCATGGCCCAGATGGCGAGGAGTCCGTAGCCAATGATCTGCTGGCCAAGCGGACGTTGGCTCTTGGACGGAGGGGCCGGACGGGCGGCAATGAGTTCCACGGCGTGGGTCATCGTGACGCCTCCGAACGGTTCGCCCAGCGGGAAATGGCGCTAAGCCCAATCGAGGAGAGGGTGGCCAGCACCAGATAGATGAGACAGGCAAGGCCATAAAACAGGAAGGCTTCCTTGGTAACGCGGGCGGCCACGCCAGTCTGCCGCAATATGTCAGTCAGGCCGATCACCGATACCAATGCTGTATCCTTGAGCAACACGAGCCAGAGATTGCTCAGGCCCGGCAGCGCGATCCGGATCAGTTGCGGCAGAACGATCAGCACCATGGTCTTTGCCCGTGAAAGACCGACCGCACTGCCCGCCTCATATTGCCCCCGGGGAATAGCTCGGAAGGCCGACAACAGGACTTCGGAGGCATAGGAGGAAAAGACAACGGAGAGCGCCAGCATGCCGGCAAAGAAAGCGCTGATTTCGACACGCGTCTCGCCGCCCAACGATGTGACCAAGGTCTGGATGATGATTTGAAAACCGTAATAGACGATGAAGAGCGTCAGCAGTTCAGGTAGTCCGCGAAAGATCGTGGTGTAGATGCCCGTTGCAATCTTGAGGCTCCTTTCTTCTGACTGCATGGCGAGTGCAATGATGAAGCCGAGCAGGAGGCCAACCGGCAGGGTGGCAAGGGCAAGCGAAACGGTGACCCTGACGCCTAGGGCAATCTCATCGCCCCATCCTGTGTCTCCACAGGCAACCAGGCCATCACTGGCGAAAAGTGAAAACAGGCCAATGGGTCCACAGAAAGGATCCAATACATGCTGTATCCAAGCCCAGAACGTAACTGGACCAGTCGCCAAGTCTTCCATTTAGGTTTCCCCGTTGCGGTTTGCCCGCATTGTCTCGTTGTTCATGCGCAAAATGCAAAAATGGCGGAAGTGCGCGCCTCCGCCATTTTTTTCAGATTGTCACGCCTGGGGGCTTATTCGCCATAGACGTCGAAGTCGAAGTATTTCGCGTTGATTTCGGCATATTTGCCGTTAGCGCGAATGGCTTCGATGGCTGCGCTGAAGCGGTCGGCGAGTTCGGTTTCGCCCTTGCGAACCGCAATCCCAGCACCTTCACCGTTGATCTCAACATCCACTTCAAGCGGAGTAAGGATCTTGCAGCAAGAGCCGGCGTCTGTTGCCAGCCATTCCGACAGAACGACGATATCGTCAACGACAGCGTCAACGCGACCGCCTTCGAGGTCGAGCTTGTATTCGTCTGCTGTCGGGTAAAGCTTCAGCTCGGAATCAGCCATATGCTTTTCGGCATAGTTGGCATGGGTTGTCGAAGACTGCGCGCCGACGCTCTTGCCCTTGAGGTCTTCAAGGCTTGCGATCGGCGAGTCCTTCGGAACGGCAACGGCCGGTGGGGTGTTGTAGTACTTCTTGGAGAAGTCGACCTTTTCCAGACGCTCTGGCGTGATCGACATCGAGGCGATGATGGCGTCGAACTTCTTGGCCTGAAGGGCGGGGATGATGCCATCCCAGTCCTGCGTCACGAATTCGCAAGTGACCTTCATTTCTTCGCAAAGCGCATTGGCAATGTCGATATCGAAGCCGACCAGCGTGCCGTCTGCTTCAAGGTTGTTGAAGGGCGGGTAGGCACCTTCCGTGCCGATGATGATTTTCTCTTGTGCCATGGCACTGCCGGCAAAAAGCGACAGGGCAGCAATCGACGCGGCGGCGAGAAAGCGGTTTGGAGTACGCATAAGATCCTCTCAGTTGAAGGAAGCCTTTGTTTTTATCTGAGGCTTTCCATGGTCGTGACGGTCTTGCCATCACTTGGCCATGATATTCCTACTGTTTTCGACGGGAAATCAACCGCAAAGACGCAAACGCCTCCAAATGCTTCGATTTTCACATTCAAAAACGTGTCAGTGTGGCCAGTTTTGGCTGTGGAAAAGTCGCCGACGTGAAACCTATTTGTTCAGCACGGGTTAATGCAGCGGCCCCTAGGCTTTGTCCATCTGGTCTGACTTCAGTGAGATCAAACCCTGCGTGCGGCGTTGCCGGAAATGGCCAAGTCGTGCGCCTTCAGGAAGGAAACATTCATGCCCGTCAAGTCCAAGTTGATGGCGACAGTGGCGTTGCCGGTTCTGTCCATGGCTATGGCAGCAACGCCATTGTCGGCCTCTCCGCTTCGGCCATTTGCAGTCCACAGCCATGTGCAGCAGCCGGCTGATGCATCGCTGCTTCATTTCGCTCAATCCGTTACCTGTGCTGATGGGACCGAGGCAGCGGATCAGGCCACCTGCGACGCCATAGAAGCCGAACGCAGAGCCCAGGCAGAGGCGGAGGCTCAAGCGGCTGCTGAGGCCGAGGCCCAACGTTTGGCCGAAGAGGAGGCGCGTCGCGCCGCACAGGCGCAGGCCCAGGCAGAGGCGGAAGCTCAGGCTCAAGCCGAAGCAGAGGCGAGGGCCGCTGCGGAGGCCGAGGCGCAGAGGCAAGCTGAAGAAGAGGCACGCAGGCTGGCTGAAGAAGAAGCTCGCCGTCAGGCTGAAGCACAAGCCCAGGCCGAAGCGGAGGCCCAGGCGGCAGCCGAAGCCGAAGCAGAAGCTCAGCGCGCGGCGGAAGAACAGGCAAGGCAGGCGGCGGAAGAAGAAGCGCAAAGAGCTGCCGAGGCGGAAGCTCAACGTCTCGCTGAAGAAGAAGCACGGCAGGCGGCAGAGGCCGAGGCACAAGCACAGGCTCAGGCTCAGGCCGAAGCCGAAGCTCAGCGTCTGGCGGAAGAGGAGGCGCAGCGCGCAGCGACCGCCGCAGCCGCAGCCGCAGAGCAGATTCCGACCGAGCCGGTCACCTGCGCCGACGGCTCGCAGGCCGCCTCCGCAGAAGAGTGCGCCGTTGTCGAGCCTGTTCCGGTGCCTGAAACAGCACCAGAGCAGCCAGTCGACACACCCGTTGATGTACCGCCTGCCGTTGATGAAGCACCAGCTGAAGAGCTTCCCGTTGAACAACCCGCTGAACAGTCCGGCACACAGGAGCCGGCAGTTGTCCCGCAACACAGCGCCGAGCAGCCAGTCACGACGGACGCTCCTTTGTCGGAAGGCGAGCAGGTTCTCGTTCCGGCTGTCGAGCCGCCAGTGGATGCCCCGGTCGTTGTCATTGAAGATACGATGACGGAAGAGCAGAAGGAGGCGGTTGCGGAAGATCCGTCCCAGACGGCTGAAACGGTCTTGTTGCCTGTCGAAGACGGTGCCGCCGTGCTTGATAGCGATAAGGACGCCGATAATGTCGGTGGTGCCGAAGCGCGTGCAGCGCGCACGGAACTGCGCCAGCTGGAGGATGTGGCGCCGCCACCGGAGACCGATGCAGAGGCGCAGGCGGATTTGCAGGTGGACACCCAGACGCTTCAGGTTCTTGCAGCGGAAACCGGAACGCAGCTTGACGCGGCACCTGCCTTCGATGTGCCCAATACCGTTGTTTATGAAACCACGAACAACATCACGAACAACAATGTGACCAATAATGTCACGAACAATGTCACCAATAACGTGACCAACAATACCGTTGTTCAGAACAACATCGTCAATCAGGTGACGGAGGTTCGCGTTGTCGAGCGGGTCGACAATCGGACAATTATAAATGTTGGCGAGAAGATCGTCGTGCGTCGGGATGATCGCGAACGTCTGCGCTACGAGGCGGAGGACACATTCTACGAGCAACTGTCTCGTGGACGTGTTCGTGAAACCATCGTTCGCTTCGATGGCTCAAGATTGGTGACGATCTACAATCGCTTTGGCGATATTATCCAGCGTTCACGTATCACCCGTGACGGTCGTGAGTTTGTTCTCATCTATGCTCCGGAGGCTGACAGTCAGCGACCGCAACTTTATGTCGATGTCGGGAGCCGGTTGCCGCCCATGCGCCTGACCATTCCGGTGCGTGATTATGTGGTCACGACATCGCGTGCGCCTGACCGCGACTACTACGATTTCCTGGCAAAGCCGCCAGTCGAACGCGTTGAACGTGTCTATACGATTGACGAAGTGAAATCCTCGGCCCGTCTGCGTGACAAGGTTCGTCGCATCGATCTTGACACGATTACCTTCCCGTCCGGATCGGCGGAGGTGCCGCTCGAACAGGCGCGGACGCTTCGTCGGGTGGCCGAAGCCATGGAGCAGCTGCTTGAAAAGGATCCGGGTGAGACCTTCCTCATCGAGGGGCATACCGATGCGGTCGGGTCGGACAGATCCAATCTGCTTCTTTCCGATCGCCGGGCGGAAACTGTTGCCAATCTGCTCACGGACGTCTACGGGATCCCGCCTGAAAACCTGCAGGTGCAGGGCTATGGCGAGCGTTTCCTGAAGATCCGTACCGAGGCGGCGGAACAGCAGAATCGCCGGGTGGCAATCCGTCGCGTGACTTCGCTCGTTCGCCCGGAGGTCGTGGCCACGCGCTGATCTCGCGTTTCCATTGAGAGTGAGAAGCCGTCGGGGATACCCGGCGGCTTTTTCGGGTCATGACACTTCTTCAGGTTCGAGAAAGTCCAGTCACCGTCATGATGAAATCAGCAATCGCCTGAGTGTCGTCGAGGTCAAAGATTGGCAAGTCTGCATCGTCGACGGGATGATCTGAGGCTATCGCCAGGATAAGGGGATCATTCGGTGCGAGAGGGGTCGTTGTTCTTGCCTCTCGTCGACGGGTTTCAATTTTCGCTATCGGCTCCCGTTTATAGCCTTCGACCAGGACAAGATCAGAGGGGCCCATACGGCTTAGGATATGTTCCAGTGACGGTTCATCTTCACTACGAAGCTCATGCATGATGGCGTAGCGGGTTCCAGAAACGAGGGCGACTTCCTGGGCTCCGGCCTCCCGATGGCGGAAGCTGTCACTACCCGTCTTGTCGATATCGAAATCATGATGTGCGTGTTTGACAGTCGAAATTGCAAAGCCGCGCTGTGTGAGCTCAGAGACAAGTCTTGTAGTGAGGTCGGTCTTGCCGGAGTTTTTCCAGCCGGCTATGCCGAAAACTCGGGGTTTCTCAGCGGATAGAGGCGCTTTCGGCTCTTTTGATACAGTGCTCGGCAATGGCGAGATCTTCCGGTCTGTTTATGTTGAAGAACGGATCAATGGTTTCTGAACCAATCCTGATTTGCTCGAACGGCACGGCGACATGCCGATGACGATGGATGTAGTCCTGCACACGCCTGTTGTCCGGCTTGTCCAGCCAGCGATCAAGATCCGTGGCGAGCGATAAGGGCCAAAGTGAAGCCAATGGGTGGCTCCTTCCACATGATGTCGCAATCACCACCGTTTCGGGCGACGCATGCTCCAGCAGGCACTTCGCAAGGTCTTGTGGCAGGAACGGAGTATCCGCGGGCGAGACCAGGAGATGGGTAGTGCTGTCATCCATTTCTTGCAGATGCAGCAAGCCGCTCAGAATGCCGGCAAGTGGACCCAGATGCCCCGGCCTGGTATCGACACAATGGATCAGTTCCGCCGCTGCAGGGTGCGGCCCCGGTGCGCTGATGATAAGAATGTCCAGCTGTGGTGACAGCCGCTCAATCACATGGCGGATCAGCGGCTTGCCGGCGAGCTCGACCTGCGTCTTGTCCTGTCCCATCCGTCTTGAGAGACCGCCTGCAAGAATCAATGCCGTCGAGAGCTTTGCCGTCATGCCTTGCTGTGATGCTCCGGTTGCTGGCTGTCGCCGAGATTAGCCAGCCAGAGTGTCGCGAGGAGAGCTCCGACGCAACAGGCAAACATGACGATGAGGAGAGGCATTGGGCCGCTTTCGACCGAGAGTATGGCCGATGCGAGCCAGGAGAGGATTGCACCGCCACCCATCATGATCGCACCACCGAGACCGGAAGCAGAGCCGGCAAGCTCCGGCCTGACGCTGACCATTCCGGCATTGGTGCTGGGCAGGGCAAGCCCGTTGCCAAAGCCGAGAATGACCTGGGGCATGAAGAACGCCATCGGGCTGGTTGCGCCAAGCCAGAACAGGGGGATGGGAATGAAGGTGCCCATCAATGCAATCATGGCACCGATCAACATCATCTTGGCAATTCCGGCCCGCCGCGAATATCGGCCCGAGAGGTAATTGCCGACAATATAGCCGCCGGCGATGAACATGAACTGCAAGCCCAATGTACTGGGTGACATTTGCATGATTGTGCCGCCGACAAATGGCGCTCCTCCCAGAAACGCAAAGAAAGCGCCCGTGGTAAAGGTGCCGGCAATTGTGTAGCCCCAGAAATGTGACGACATCAGGAGCCCCGGCCAGGCACGGAACTGGGCAGAGAAGCTGCTGCTTTTGCTTTTGTTTGTCTCGCCGAGATCAGACAGGACAAGGGTGAGGATGACAGCGCCAATGACAAACAGCGCGAGGAAATTTGCACGCCAGCCGAAATGGTCGCTCAGTACACCGCCCAGAGTTGGGCCAACCATGGGGATCACTGTCATACCCATGGTGACATAGCCGATCATTGAGGCGGCCTGATCCATCGGCACCATGTCCCGAACAATGGCACGGGATAGCACCAGCCCTGCTACGACAGCGGTCTGCAACAGTCGGCCAGCGACCAAAACATAGAAGTTAGTGGAGACCGCACAGATCAGGGAGGCCGCCAGCAGGATTAACAGACATCCGATCATGGTGGGGCGTCTTCCAAAACGATCCGATAGCGGTCCGATCAGGAGCTGGACGAGGGCGGTCGCGGCTATGTATCCGGATAGAAGGATCTGGATTGAAGCGTAATCCACGCGGAAATCGACAGCCATTCCGGGGAGAGCCGGCAGAAATATGTTCATGGTCAATGCAGACAGGCCGGCAATTGCGACGAGGGTCACAATGTGCGGTGCGGTGGTCCTGTCGAGAAATCTGGTGCTTGGCAAATTCTCTGCTTTCGTAGTGATCTCGGTGTGCGGCCTCAAGAAGGCGACACCGGCAGTGACTGGCTGGCACTTTCCGACTTTCGCTTGTTTTCCCGATAGAATGTGTAGAGGCCAGAGCCGATGACGATGCTGGTGCCGACAGCCATCCAGATATCCGGCAGTTCGCCGAAGAAGATCATGCCCAGCGCGACAGCCCATACGAGGCTTGTGTAGCGGAACGGCGCGATGAAGGAGATTTCGCCCGTGCGCATCGCCATGATGATCATCTGGTAGCCGACAAATAGAAAGGCGGCCGCCAGGAAAAGAGTTCCCATCGATGCCCAGGTGAGGGGATGCCAGCCTCCCATCGGCACAATCAGGAGTGCACCCGCAAGCGAAATGGATGCTGCGGTGAGCAAGGTAACCGATATCGACGGGATGGCCGGGTCTATGCGCTTGGTAACCAGATCGCGCGAAGCTGCCGTCAGGACACTGAAGACCACATAGATGGAGGCCAAGGTAAAACCTTCTGGTCCCGGTCTGATGATGATCATGACGCCGAGGAAGCCGACTACTATAGCCGTCCAGCGGCGCCAGCCGACGGGTTCTCGCAAGAAGATCGCAGCGCCAAGCGTCACAGCGAGTGGCAATGCCTGAAGGATTGCCGAGGCGTTGGCGAGAGGTATCTGGCCAAGCGCGCTCAAATACGTGATGGCCGCGAGCGTTTCAAAAAAAATGCGCAGCAGCACGTAAGGCTGTATCAGCCGTCTGAGATTAGCCAGGCCCCCGATGTGTCTTGCCACCAGATAGACAAGCAGTGTCGTCATGGCGCCGCGGACGAACATCACCTGACCGGCATTCATGTAGGCAAGGGCGGACTTCGTCAGCGCGTCATTGATCGTAAAGCCTGCCATGGAGCATGCCATAAAGACTGCACCACGGGCATTGCTGGAAAGTGCCATCGGGGAGTTTCCTCGGGAGTAGTTTTTCTGTTTAGCGGATGGCCGTCCGTTAGAAAACCCGCGCGTACAAATGTGTCCATGAACTTTGTGAATGAGTTCAAGGGCAGTGTGAAGGCATATACTTTTGGGTTCTGTCGCTTCAGGGACTACGGGTCGAATGAGGCAGACAATCAGTCAAGGCATGCGCTTGGCGATCGAGGGTATCCTGCCTGACATTCCACAACGCTGCCGGCCCCGTATCTGGTTCGATGTCTACCGGGCAAAGCTGCGCGGCGGCGATACCTGTGTTCAGCCGCCGGTTACGCTCATATGACGTGCGACGGCAGGCTTCTTGTGGTCGCGATCAATAATGAAGTCGTGGCCCTTTGGTTTGCGACCGATCGCCTCGTCGATTGCCGCTGACAGATATCCATCATCATCCGATGCCCTCAGCGCCGTTCTCAGATCGGCAGCATCGTCTTGCCCGAGGCACATGTAGAGCGTGCCGGTACAAGTCAGGCGGACACGATTGCAGCTTTCGCAGAAATTATGGGTGAGGGGGGTGATGAAACCGAGCTTGCCGCCTGTCTCTTCGACACGAACGTAGCGAGCCGGTCCGCCCGTCGACAGCGGCAGATCTGTCAACTGATATCTTTCTTCCAGGCGTCGGCGCACATGCGACAGAGGCAAATACTGGTCAGTCCTATCCTCGTCGGTTTCGCCCATAGGCATGGTCTCGATCAGGGTGAGATCCATGCCTTCCTTATGGGCAAATTCCAGCATGGCAGGAATCTCGTCCTCATTGAAATCCTTGAGCGCCACGGCATTCAACTTGACCTTGAGCCCCGCCTTCTGGCCCGCACGAATCCCTTCCATCACCCGGTCAAATTCGCCCCAGCGGGTGATTGCCTTGAACTTGTCTGGATCGAGTGTGTCGAGCGAAACATTGATACGGCGGACGCCGCAATCGGCGAGCTCATCGGCGAACCGCGTGAGCTGCGAACCATTGGTCGTCAGTGTCAGTTCGTCAAGACCGCCACCATTGAGATGGCGTGACAGGCTGCGAACAAGGTGCATGATGTTCTTGCGGACGAGCGGCTCGCCTCCGGTCAGGCGCAGCTTCCGCACACCCTTCTGAATGAAGGCCGAACAGAGCCGATCCAGTTCCTCAAGTGTCAAGAGGTCCTTCTTCGGCAGGAAGGTCATGTTTTCCGCCATGCAATAGGTGCAGCGGAAATCGCATCGGTCGGTTACTGATACGCGCAGATAGGTCACATGGCGACCGAAAGGGTCGATCATGGGTGCCGCGTTGCCCGACAGGGGTGTCGATGCTTTCCATTTGGATGGAGACTGGTCCAAGGCTTCCTCCGCTTCTTGCCTGTAATGTGGGCAGAAGCCGGCTTTGCGTCAAGCAAGGCTTGATCGGTGCCGAAAATAACTTGCATGCTTGTCCCAGGCTGCCTAACTCTCCGCATCTCATCACGGGAGAAGATTGCATGACCGGGTCGTGGCCCACAGAGCTAAAGGTGTCCAAGGACAGACGGTGTTTGGGCGTCACATTTGATGATGGTTTTTCCGCCAACCTGTCCGCTGAAATGCTGCGGGTCCTTTCTCCCTCGGCGGAGGTGCAAGGCCACGGCCCCGGGCAGAAAGTGACGGTGCCCGGCAAGAGGCATGTGGCCATCATATCCATGACGCCGACCGGTAACTACGCCGTCAGGATAGGTTTCGATGACGGTCACGACACCGGTATCTTCACCTGGGCTTATCTTCGCGAACTCGGGGAAAGCGGGTCGGAGAAATTCGCAGACTATGAGGCCGAACTCGCGGCCAAGGGGCTCAGCCGCAATCCGCGTTGATGCCTTCCATCAGTCTTGCGGGTCCCCATGGGTTTCGGTTGCAAGGATCCGCTGGATGATTTGCTCCATCTGGATGGCAATGCCTTCGCAGTCATCCAGTGGCGTCTCCGACAGGTATCGCTCGATCACGTCGGTCTGAACAGCCATTGCGTCTTCGCTTAATGATTTGCCGGCAGCTGTCAGAAAGAGCCGCAGGATGCGCTTGTCCTTCGGGTCGGGCCGGCGTTCCAGAAGTCCTCGCTTTTCCAGCTGTGGCAGGAGCATACTCATGTTCGAGCGCCCGACGAGCAGTTTTCTGGCGAGTTCCTGCTGCGATATGCCTTCAAAACGGTACAAATTGACGAGAATGTCGAGATGGGGCGGCTTGATGTCGAGAGGCGCGAGTGCTCGGCCCAGTGCTTGCTGCATCAGTTGGCAGGCTCTCGCGACACCGATCCAGCTCCTGAATCGCGGATGATCCCAAGGAAAAGCTTGCGTTTTGTTCATCGTTGTACTTTATTGTTCATCATTGAACATATTTCGGGGCCTCGCTCATGTCATCTTTTGCCTTGCGACTCATTCGGTTTGCCTTTTCGAGCCTTGAACGTATTTCGCCCGAGATTGCGGGTCAGGCTGCCTTTCATGTCTTTTGTTTTACGCCATCTCGCAAACCAAAAGGCATGAAAGCCCGTGATGTATTTCGTCGTGGCCGAACCCGCTTACAGGCAGCGGATTGCGCTAGGCTTGCCACGAAAAGCGGTAAGGTCACAAGTTATCGTCTACCGGTGCTTGGTACAAATCTACCGTCACCCAAGGTTCTGGTTGTTCACGGCTGGGGCTCGCGTTCGGAGTATCTGGTGGATCTGGCATGTGGGTTACAGGAGCGGGGCGCCGAAGTCGTCATGCTCGACCTTCCGGGCCATGGTGCCTCCAGTGGCCGTGTCCTCGAACTGCGTAAGGCTGCCGAAGCGATCGGCGTGGCGGAAGCCCATCATGGACCCTTCACGGCTGTTGTCGGGCACTCTTTTGGCGGTGCTGCGGTGACGATGGCGGCGGGTGGAATATTCGGCGGCATACCGCAATTGAAAACTCGGCGCCTCGTTGTCATCGGTTCACCTTCGAACATGAGCGAGGTGTTCAATGGTTTTGCCAGGGCTGTTGGCCTCGGTCCCGCCTCGGTGCACGCCATGAACAAGCGAGTTCTTCGGCTGGCTGGAATTCCGGTCGAGGCACTGGACAGTGTGGCTGTCAGCCGGCGGATTGATCCCGAGCTGCTGGTCGTTCATGCCGAGGACGACAAGGAGGTGCCCGTCGCACATGCAGAACGTTTCATTGGTCTGTCGCCGAAAGTGCAGCATGTCTGGGCGAACGGTCATGGCCATCGTCGTATCGTCAGTGCGCCTGAGGTTATCTCAGCGATCGCTGACTTCGTTGGCCTGTCTCAGGAAATGGACTTGCCTGCTGCCAAGGTTCATCGGCTGTGATAGCTGTTTCCTGACGCTACGCTGTTTGCAGCGGTCGGGAGGGAGTTTTCATGCAGGTGATCAGTTCTGTCGAGGAGTTGCAGGTCCTTTATGGCGCTGCCAGTGAGGCCTCTCTCAAGAAGGTGACATCTGTTCTGACGGATGCCTATCGCGTGATGATTGAGCATTCCCCCTTCGTGGCTTTGGCCACGGTTGGGCCGGAAGGGCTCGATTGTTCGCCGCGCGGCGACCGCAGTTGCGTTGTCAGGATCCTTGATGACAAGACACTTGCGTTGCCGGATTGGCGTGGCAACAACCGGATCGATTCTCTTCTCAATATTGTGCGTGATCCGCGCGTCGCCCTAATGTTTCTGATCCCTGGTTCCAGTTCAGTCATGCGCGTGAATGGCAATGCCGTGCTGACGGCAGATCCGGACGTGCTGGCCAGCTTCGACATTGATGGCAAGCATCCGCGTACTGTGACCGTCATCGAGATTCGGGAAGTCTATTTTCAATGTGCGCGGGCGGTCATGCGGGCGGGCCTCTGGGATGCCGAGGCCCAGATAGATCCGGCCAGACTCCCGTCGCCCGGAACTATGTTGAAGGCCGCGCAGGCAGACTTTGATGCCGAGAGCTATGATCGGGAATGGCCGGGACGTGCCACGCAGTCGATGTGGTGAAAACTGGCTCGTGGCCGAAGTTCAGCGCCGATAGATCAGCCAGCTCTTGGTGAAGTCCTTCTTCATTCCGTCTTCGTAGAGCTTTGTACGGTTGCGACCGCTGTTCTTTGCGCAATAAAGCGCAATGTCCGCCTTGGCGTAAAGCTCACCTGCATCCTCGGCATCGCCTGCCATGCAAAAGCCAAGCGAAATCGTAATAGGCCCGTAGTTCACGCCGGTCTTGGAATTCTTGAAGGGCGTTGTTTCCAGTGCAACGCGGACGCGTTCGCAGATCTGCTGGACTTCATCGGAGGTGTTGCCGTCAATGATAATGGCGAACTCCTCGCCACCCGTGCGGGCGACGAAGCAGTCTTTGCGCACATTCGCCTTGATGACATTGGCAACGGTCGCGAGGATCTTGTCGCCGACCGGGTGCCCATAGGCATCGTTGATTTTCTTGAAGTTGTCGATATCCGCGAGAACAAGTGCTGTTAGAGGTTTTGAGACACCGTCAAAGATGGTGGCAAGACGCTCGTCAAAGGCGCGGCGGTTCGCGATGCGGGTGAGGGAATCGGTATTCGCTATGCGCTTGTACTCGTCCAGTTCACGGCGAACCTGGTCCATTTCCTGCGACTTTTGCGAGAATTGCTCGACCGTCTGTTCGCCATGCGCCATCGTCTCACCGGTAGCCTTGGACAGGATGGCGATCGCGTTGCGCAAAATGTCTGCGCTGGTTGAGTTCTTCGATGTGATCCGGGTATGGGTTTCAGCGAGAAGCTTATTGTAACTCTCAAGCGAGGTCTGTTCCTGCTTCAACAGGCGCAAAAGAGCCTCAAGCTCTGTCAGAATCTTGCTATGGGCTGAGTCCACCACACGGTTTTGGTGGCTTCCGAAATGAACTTCGCCAAGCTGATCAAGTTCTTCCTGCGTTGCCCTGCTGCCCAATGCGGCAAGCTCGCGCGTCAGTGTCGGATTTGAGCCTATATAGGCTTCATAGAAGAGCTCGTAATTTCTCGGTATCGGCGCAACGCCCATGGTGCGCATTGCAAATGTTATTTGCGCGGCAACATCTGGCACCTGAGCCTTTGGCGAATTCGTTGCCGTATTCATCGGCCAACTCCGAACGTAAGTGGTGGTAGGAGCAACTCCTCTTTATGTTGTATCCTTAAAATCTTTGGAAAAGTTTAATCGGCAGCACCTCACTTGTGTGGGGTGAGAAATCAGGGCGAAAATTTAGATTCTGTAATTGATTGAAATATCCTGATATTTCGGCTCACGACTGGGTGCCGTGAGCCAAGGCCTCTCAATTTTTCCGATCAGCCAAGATTGAATTCCTGGAAAAAGTCGTTCCCCTTGTCGTCCGTGACGATGAATGCCGGGAAATCTTCGACTTCGATTTTCCAGACGGCTTCCATGCCAAGTTCGGGATATTCCAGAACTTCGACCTTCTTGATGCAATCCTGCGCCAGACGAGCTGCCGGGCCTCCGATCGAGCCGAGATAGAAGCCACCATGGGTCTTGCAGGCCTCGCGGACGGCGCGGGAGCGGTTGCCCTTGGCAAGCATTACCATGGAACCGCCGAAGGACTGGAACTGGTCAACGTAACTGTCCATGCGACCGGCGGTCGTCGGTCCGAAGGAGCCCGAGGCATAGCCGGTCGGGGTCTTGGCGGGGCCGGCATAATAAACCGGGTGGTTCTTCATGTATTCCGGCATGCCTTCGCCCTTTTCCAGGCGATCGCGGATCTTTGAGTGGGCGAGATCGCGGGCAACGATGATCGTGCCGGTCAGCGACAGGCGGGTCTTGACCGGATGTTTGGTGAGTTCGGCGAGAATCGCGCTCATCGGCTGGTTGAGATCGATCTTGACGACCGAGGACGATAGCGCACTCTCATCAATGTCCGGCATGTACTTCGACGGATCGGTTTCCAGCTGCTCGATATAGATGCCATCCTTCGTGATCTTGCCCTTGGCCTGGCGGTCGGCGGAACAGCTGACACCCAGCCCGATCGGCAGCGAGGCGCCATGGCGGGGCAGGCGGATGACCCGCACGTCATGACAGAAATACTTGCCGCCGAACTGGGCACCGACACCCATCGACTGGGTGAGCTTGTGGATTTCCTTTTCCATCTCCAGATCGCGGAAGGCGTGGCCGGACTCGGAGCCCTCGGTCGGCAGATCGTCGAGATAGCGGGCCGAGGCGAGCTTGACGGTTTTCAGCGTCATCTCGGCTGAAAGGCCGCCGATGACGATCGCCAGATGATAGGGGGGACAGGCTGCCGTACCCAAGGTGAGGATCTTCTCCTTAAGGAAGTCGATCATCCGGTCATGGGTCAAAAGCGAGGGTGTACCCTGATAGAGGAAGGTCTTGTTGGCCGAGCCACCACCCTTGGCCATGAAGAGGAACTTGTAGGCGTCCTCGCCCTCTTCATAGAGGTCGATCTGGGCCGGCAGGTTGGTCTTGGTGTTCTTTTCCTCGAACATCTTGATCGGGGCGAGCTGCGAATAGCGGAGATTGCGGCGCTCATAGGCGTCGCGTACGCCTTCGGCCAGCGCGTCGTAATCGTGGCCGTCCGTCCAGACCCGGCGGCCCTTCTTGCCCATGACGATCGCAGTACCGGTGTCCT
This sequence comes from Peteryoungia desertarenae, assembly GCF_005860795.2. Classification (GTDB taxonomy): domain Bacteria; phylum Pseudomonadota; class Alphaproteobacteria; order Rhizobiales; family Rhizobiaceae; genus Allorhizobium; species Allorhizobium desertarenae. The sequence continues at coordinate 3,067,344 of NZ_CP058350.1, read as the reverse complement.
GGCACATCGGCAGGATGCCACCGGCGGCGATGTTGGCGTTCTTCAGGAGGTCAAAGGCGACGAAGCGGTCGTTGTCGGTTGCCTCGGGGTCTTCGAGAATGGATGCGAGCTGTTTCAGGTGGCCGGGGCGCAGCAAGTGGTTGATGTCGGAAAGCGCGGTCTCCGCGAGAAGGCGCAAACCTTCCGGCTCCACTGTCAGAATTTCCTGACCTTTGAAGGTCTCGACTGAAACGTAGTCCGAGCTGATCTTGCGGTAGGGGGTCTGGTCTTCACCCAGGGGAAAGAGATCGTCTGCCATCGCGGGCCCTTTGCTGCAGGAAACAAGATGGCGATGGTTTAAGAGGCGCTGGTTAATATTGCAATCATTCTAAAGACGCGAAGCGAAAGGCGGGCCAAATGCCCGCCAATCCGGGAGTGGTATGTGTCCCTCATCAGTCCTTATTGAGGACCGATCATCAGTTCCGGGCGCACATATTGATCGAATTCCTCATTGGTGAGGTAACCGCCGCCGACAGCTTCCTCGCGCAAGGTGGTGCCGTTCTTGTGGGCGGTCTTGGCAATCTTGGCGCAGGTGTCGTAGCCCAGTTTGCCATTCAGCGCTGTTACCAGCATCAGCGAGTTCTCGACGCCCTTTCGAATATTGTCTTCGCGGGCTTCAATGCCGACGACGCAATTGTCGGTGAACGATACGGCGGCATCGCCGAGCAACTGCACCGACTGCAGGAAATTGTAAGCCATCATCGGATTGTAGACGTTAAGCTCGAAATGCCCCTGGCTGCCGGCAAAAGTGATGGCAGCATGGTTGCCGAAGATATGGGCGCAGACCTGAGTGAGGGCCTCCGACTGCGTCGGGTTGACCTTGCCCGGCATGATCGACGAGCCGGGTTCGTTTTCCGGCAGTGCCAGTTCACCGAGACCGGCGCGTGGACCGGAGCCCAAGAAGCGGATGTCGTTGGCGATCTTGAACAGGGCTGCGGCGGCGGCGTTGATTGCACCATGGGCAAAGACCATGGCGTCATGGGCAGCGAGCGCCTCGAACTTGTTCGGAGCGGTCACGAAGGGCAGGCCGGTGATCTTGGCAATCTCTTCCGCGACCTTCTCGGCAAAGCCGACTGGCGCATTGAGGCCGGTTCCGACGGCGGTGCCGCCTTGGGCAAGTTCGTAAAGGCCGGGCAGCGTTAGCTCGATCCGCTTGATAGACGAGGCGACCTGGGCAGCGTAACCACCGAATTCCTGGCCGAGCGTCAGCGGCGTTGCGTCCTGCGTATGCGTTCGACCTATCTTGATGATGTGGGCAAAGGCCTTTGCCTTGGCGTCAAGGGCGGCATGCAGGTGCTTCAGCGCTGGCAGGAGATGATGGACGATGTGCTCTGCCGCAGCGATATGCATGGCCGTCGGATAGGTGTCGTTGGACGACTGGCTCATATTGACGTGGTCGTTTGGATGGGCGGGCTTCTTCGAGCCCATCTCGCCGCCCAGCATTTCGATCGCTCGGTTTGAGATTACCTCATTTGCGTTCATGTTGGACTGTGTACCGGAGCCGGTCTGCCAGACGACCAGCGGAAAGTGATCGTTCAACTTGCCGTCGATCACTTCCTGGGCTGCGGCAACGATCGCTTCGCCAAGATTCGTGTCGAGCTTTCCAAGTGCCATATTGGCGTGTGCGGCAGCCTGCTTGACGATGCCCAGGGCGCGGACCACGGGAAGAGGCTGCTTCTCCCAGCCGATCTTGAAGTTACCAAGCGAACGCTCGGCCTGTGCGCCCCAGTAGCGGTCTGAAGCGACGGCTATGGGGCCGAAGGTGTCGGTTTCGGTGCGGGTGCTCATGAGTCTCTCCCTTTCGAATTGAAGAGGTGGCCTTGCTTCTCCATGATGTAAGTCAGTCAGGGCTCGGTACAATGCAAGCTAAAAACCTGAATATCATTGTCAATATATCGACATCCTCTTGCCTCTTGAAAACTTCCAAAATTCATGATTTCTGGAAATATGGATACGAAAACTGCATTGGCATCACTAAACGCGCTTGCGCATGACGGTCGGCTGACCATCTTCCGGCTGCTGGTCCGCCATGCTCCGGACGGCCTCTACGCGGGGGAAATCGCTGAACGGCTGGATATGAAGACCAACACGCTATCGGCAAACTTGACGGTACTGGCCGGTGCGGGGCTTGTCGAAAATGCTCGTGAAGGCCGCAATATTCGATACCGCGCGAATGTCGTGCAGATGCGCGATCTGCTGTCATTCCTGTTCCAGGATTGTTGCGGGGGCTCGCCCGAGGCGTGTCGACCTCTTCTTGAGACGCTTGTGTGTGACTGCTGATGGATTGGGGATCTCCATGACGGACCAAGCCTATAACGTACTTTTCCTGTGCACCGGCAATTCGGCCCGATCGATCCTGGCAGAAGCGTGTCTAGGCAGGCTGGGGCAGGGGCGTTTCAACGCTTACTCTGCGGGTTCACAGCCCAAGGGTGCCGTTCATCCGCTCGCGATAGACGTGCTTACGAGGCAAAACTTCGATGTCAGCGGGCTTCGCTCGAAGAGCTGGGATGAATTTGCCGTCTCCGGGGCGCCAAAGATGGATTTCGTGTTCACGGTCTGTGATTCTGCGGCAGCCGAAGCGTGTCCGGTGTGGCCGGGTCAGCCGATGACTGCCCATTGGGGGCTGCCAGACCCTGCGGCGGCCGAGGGTACGGAAAGCGAAAAAGCGCTGGCCTTTGCCGACACGTTTCGCATGCTCAATCACCGTATTTCCATCTTTGTCAGCCTGCCGATCGCAAGCCTTGACAAGTTGGCCTTGCAGAAACGCCTGAGCGACATCGGTCAGGCCTCAGATGGACACTGAGGCGGGGCGACAGATCATGACCAATTCCAGACGGCTGATGGCCGAATTCCTTGGCACGGCCTTTCTTCTGGCAACGGTCGTCGGATCGGGCATCATGGCCGAGGCACTGGCTGGCGGGAACGTCGCCATCGCCCTGCTGGGCAATACAATACCGACTGGCGCAATTCTGGTTGTCCTGATTACGATGTTCGGACCTATCTCGGGTGCGCACTTCAATCCTGCGGTCACCATCGTGATGCTGTTGCTTCGGGAAATGGATCGGAAATCTGCCGGCCTCTACATCCTGATGCAGGTCGCCGGAGGGCTGGTCGGCGTCTGGTTGGCGCATCTCATGTTCGATCTGGCCACCTGGCAGATGTCCTTGAAACTGCGCAGCGGTCTTGGGCAATGGGTCGCCGAGGGTGTTGCAACTTTCGGTCTTCTGGTCACTATCTTGCTGACCCGCCGCTATCGCCCTGAAGGCATTGCCGTATCGGTTGGTCTCTACATCACGGCGGCCTATTGGTTCACTGCGTCGACTTCCTTTGCCAACCCTGCGGTCACGCTGGCGCGGGCATTTTCTGATAGTTTTGCGGGGATACGTCTTCAGGACGTTCCCGTATTTGTTGTGATGCAGATCCTGGGCGCCATCATGGCGCTGGTTGTGGTGCGCTGGTTCTTGAATCCGGAACCCAAGCAGCCCGGCTAAAGTGATGAGGCGCGTGGCCATTATGGCACGGTGCGGGGGCAAATCGGTCCACGTTATTTCTTAAACGTCGGGACACACGGACAGGCAAATGTCACATTGCTGATGAAAAAGCTAATGCAACCAAAGGCATGACCGCATGTGTGTTCTCGTCACTGCCTGAAGTTTGACGCATATGTGATGATCTGGCCGCCGATTCACAACTCTCTGATTGCTTTTCATTGTTTTGCCTTAAGTTTACCCTAGTCGCGAGATCGGGACCTTTGTTGCCGGGTCGGGGCCTGGCGGCAACTTAGATGGAATGAGTGTTACGATGAAAAACTATACGACGATCGCGGCGACGACACTTGTTGCCGCGATGACTGGCCTTGTGGCTGCACCCTCGGTGGCTCATGCAGTGACGCTGCTGGATCTTTTGCGGGGTGGTCCTGCCAATCAAAGTCGTAGTCCCGCAGCTTCGCTGGAGCGTGAAGCGCAGGGTGGCCTGGAAATGGGAGATCCCGAGCCTTTGCCGCGGGTGACCGGGCCGCGCTACTACACGTACAAGCCTGAAGCCATGCGCAGGATCCAGATAACGCTTCGCAGTCCCGAGGCTGCTTCCGCTGTTGCAGCCGAAAACGGGGCCGATTCCCGTCGTTTCCTTGCTGAAGCCAAAGTGAGCGCCCTGCCGGGCGTTGCCGAGGCCGTTGAGGCCTATTACGGCAATCCGGCGAAACCATTTATCTGGATCACAGCGACAGGGCCGAGTGACAAGGCGCGACAGATGCTGGACGCTCTCGCACAAGCCGACACCGTCGGCCTGTCTCCCGAGGACTATGTCGTTGCGCTTCCGTCTGGCGACACTGCGTCGGATGGAGATCAGTTCCAACGTGAGTTGGTAGGCTTCGAGGTGGCTCTCTCAGCCGCCGTGCTGACCTATGTCGCCGACACCGAACGCGGACGGATCGATCCCAACAAGATCTCCGGTTACTACGATTTCAAGCGGAAGACCGTAAATCTCAGCCCGGTTCTCGATATGCTGAGGCTCAGCCCCGATGTGGCGGCCTACCTGCGCAATCGTGACCCGGACAATATTCAGTTTGTGACCCTGCGCAACGAGCTGGCCCGATTGAGGGCGGAAGATGCCGCCGATGCTGGCAGAGTGGAGATCAAAGGCCGCTTGATGCTAAAGCCCGGGCAGTCGAGTGCCGAGCTTCCGAATGTGATGGCTGCACTGAAGGCGGCTGCGTCCGACGCGTTGAAGGCCGAGCATGGGCTTGTTCTCGATGCCTATGACGGTTCGACGCAGTATACGAACGAACTGGCAGAGGTGATCAAGGACTTCCAGGAGGAGCAAGACCTCAAGCCGGATGGTGTGGTCGGTCCGGCAACCGTCAGGGCGCTCACCGGACACAGCAACGAAGAAAAGATCAAGAAGCTTGTTGTTGCCCTGGAGCAGTTGCGCTGGCTGCCGGCCGATCTGGGCGACCGTTATGTCTTCATCAATCAGCCGGCCTATCAGGCCTATTACTTTGAAGGTGGTCGTGAGCAGCTGTCGATGCGTGTGGTCGTCGGTTCGAAGGCAAATCAGACCTACTTCTTCCAGGACCAGATCCAGACGGTTGAATTCAATCCCTACTGGGGGGTTCCGAAATCGATTATCGTCAATGAAATGCTGCCGAAGCTGCGCCAAGACCCAGGCTATCTGGATCGCCTCGGTTACGAGGTGAGCTACGGTGGCAAGCGTGTTGCGTCCAGCGAAGTTAACTGGAATACGACGCATGCCGTCAATGTCCGGCAGCCGCCGGGAAGCGACAATGCGCTTGGGGAACTCAAGATCCTGTTTCCGAATGACCATGCGATCTACATGCATGACACGCCGTCCAAGAGCTATTTTAATCGTGACATGCGTGCGCTCAGCCACGGTTGCGTCAGACTTTCAGAGCCCCGTGTGATGGCGGCCGCTGTCATGGGAACGACAGTCGAGGATATTGGTCGACAGATCGCGTCAGGCCAAAATCGTGCGGTCCAGGTCCCTCAGAAGATCCCCGTCTATGTCTCTTACTTCACCGCATGGCCAAACAAAGACGGCATCGTGGAATATTTCGATGATGTCTATGAGCGCGACAGCTACACGGCCAAGGCATTTGCGGCGACAGGCGAGGCGCGCGGCACCTGAACCCCGGTTCCGGGCCGTGATCTTGCCGCACTGGGCCGCCAGGCGGGTATAATTCACCCGCTTGAGCGTCAGCTTCGCGGTCATTGACCGCGCTTGCATCGTACCTTGGTGAGCCGGTCGACTGGTTCCGTTTGCTGGCCGTGTTGGCCATAGAAATGCGATATTTGCTGCGCGGCGCTAGCGGGCGAGGGATACAAGTTCGTTGATCAGTTCTGCTGTCAACTGGTCGAAATGGGTGATTATCCGGGTCGGCGACAGGGTTTCCACCGGAACATCGGAATAGCCGAAAGGCACCGCGATCGACGGCAGGTTGGCGTTCTTTGCCGCCATGATGTCGTTTATGCTGTCACCAATCATGATGGCGTTGGATGGGTCGCCGCCGGCGAGGCTAATGGTCTTTACAAGATGCGCCGGATCCGGTTTGCGAACAGCAAAGCTGTCGCCACCCGTCAGCGCCGCGAAGTGGTGTGTCAGATCGAGTGACGTCAGCAGTTCGCGTGCCAGAGATTCCATTTTGTTGGTGCAGACGGCGAGGATGAAACCCTCCAGCTTGAGGCGTTCCAATGCATCCAGGAGACCGGGATAGGGTTTGCTTTCCCCAGGCATGGCGCTCTGATAATGCTCGATGAACCGCATAAGCAACATGGGGACCTGATCTTCAGACAGTGTGCGATCGCGCAGATCGAATGCCCGGCGGATCATCATGCGTGCGCCCTGGCCCACCAGATGGGTCAGATCGGCGAAGGTCACAGGCTCCAAGTCACAGGCTGCAATCGTGTAATTCAGGCTGGCCACGAGATCCGGCGCCGTATCAATCAGCGTTCCATCCAGATCGAAAACAATCGTCGTGGCAGTCATGGCGGCTCCAATTCGGCTGGATGATGGATACCGGCGAGTTAGTGGAATAGAGGTTAAGATGCAACGGCTGCCGTTGCGGCAAAGGGGCTTTCGTTTGTCTTTCCGGGCGTGTAAACACCTGTCAGCGAAACGGACGGGAGCTTTCGGCGCATGGACGCCCGCGAAATGAAGATCAAGGCCGCTGCGGCGGCACTGGAGCATGTGGAAGACGGCATGCGACTGGGAATAGGCACTGGTTCTACGGCCGAGGAATTTGTTCGGCTGCTGGCTGAGCGTGTTGCTGCTGGTCTTAACGTCGTCGGTGTGCCGACATCTGAAAGGACGGCGCGTCTTTGCGTCGAACTGGGCGTGCCGCTCAAGTCACTCGATGAACTGCCGGACCTTGATCTGACCATTGATGGTGCTGACGAAGTCGATGGCAATCTAAGGCTGATCAAGGGAGGTGGTGGTGCACTGCTGCGGGAAAAGATCGTCGCAGCGGCCTCTGCCCGCATGATCGTCATTGCTGATGAGACCAAGGTCGTCGAGACGCTTGGACGTTTTCCGCTGCCGATCGAGATCAATTCCTTTGGGCAGGTCGCAACGCAACGCGCTGTTGAAAAGCTTGCCTCGACGCTTGGGCTGACTGGAGATCTCGTGCTGCGGGTGCGCGCAGATGAGAGCCTTTTCATGACGGATGGCGGGCACCTTATTCTGGATGCATCATTTGGCCGTATTCCTGATGCAGACGCTTTGGCAAGCCAACTGAACGCCATTCCGGGCGTCGTTGAACACGGACTTTTCATCAACTTGGCATCCCTCGCAATCATCGCCGGTCCGGCGGGCGCGCGCGTGATGGAGCCGAAGAAATAACAGGAGCTTCGACTTTCATGATCAGCTTTACCAGATTGAGCCGCATGGCATCCGTGGCCTTTGTGGCTGGCAGCGTGCTTTTCGGTGCAGCATCCGCGCAGGCTCAGGAGGTTTCGGCAGAACATCTGCAGGCTTCGCGTTCTGCGATCGCTGCGCTGGGTGTGACTGACCGTTTCGACGCAATCCTCCCGTCCATCATGGATCAGTTGACGGTCCAGTTGATCCAGGCCTACCCAAATCTTGAGGACAAGATTTCCGATACGGTGAACGAGCAGGCTCTGAAACTGGCAGCACGGCGTGCCGACCTCGAGAATGAAGCAGCCCTTGTCTATGCACGGGCGTTCACCGCGGAAGAACTTCAGGCCATCACCGCATTTTATTCCAGTGAGGCGGGCAAGAAGCTCCTGAAGGATGGTCCGATTGCGACGCGCGAACTGCTGAAGGCCGCGGATATATGGACGGCCGGAATTGCTCGTGATCTTGAGCAGCAGTCCAATGAGGCGCTATTGTCTCAGGTGCAGCCGGAGGCGGCAGCGGGTGGCACACAGCCCTGATTGCTTCCCAGTCTCAGAGTTTTTGGAGCCCGGTCCATTGGTCCGGGCTTTTCATTTGTGCCCATGTCCTTCTATATCCAGACGGCTCTGATCAACGGAGCGGAAGGAGATGCAATGTCCCATTTTGACTATGATCTATTCGTCATCGGTGGTGGTTCTGGTGGTGTGCGCAGCGCCAGGCTGGCGGCAGCCATGGGTAAACGCGTCGCGATTGCCGAAGAATATCGATTTGGCGGGACCTGCGTCATCCGTGGATGCGTCCCGAAGAAGCTCTTTGTCTATGCGTCACAGTTTCACGAGCATTTCGAGGATGCTGCGGGTTATGGCTGGACTGTCGGCGAAACGCGTTTTGACTGGCCCTCGCTGATTGCTGCGAAGGACAAGGAAATTGACAGGCTTGAAGGGCTCTACCGCAAGGGACTTGAGACAGCCGGTGCCGAGATCCTCGCCACGCGTGCAGAGCTTACCGGCCCGAACAGCATCCGCCTTGTTGCGTCTGGCAAGGTTGTCACAGCCGAAAAGATCGTGATTGCCGTTGGAGGTGCCGCCAATCCGCATGAGTCCCTGCCGGGCCATGAGTTTTGCATCACGTCCAACGAAGCGTTCCATCTGGATCGGCTGCCAAAGTCAATTCTGATTGCCGGAGGCGGTTATATCGCGGTCGAGTTTGCCAATATCTTTCATGGTCTCGGAGTTGAAACGACCCTGATCTACAGAGGTGCGGAAATCCTTGGCCGATTTGATGAGGATATGCGCCGGGGGCTGCATGAGGCGATGGTCGCCAAGGGCATCAATATCATCTGCCATGATCACATCAAATCCGTCAGCCGATCAGCTGCGGGTAATCTGGAAGCCCATACGCTCAATGACCGAAAGCTGGTGGTCGAGCAGGTAATGCTGGCTCTTGGGCGCGATCCCAATACCAAGGGGCTGGGCCTGGAGGATGCTGGAGTTGCCGTCAATGAGAAGGGGGCGATCATCGTTGATGCCTATTCCCGAACGAATGTGGAGAGCATCTTTGCGCTTGGTGATGTGACGGATCGTGTTCAGTTGACACCCGTCGCCATTCACGAAGCCATGTGTTTCATCGAGACCGAGTACCAGAACAATCCGACGTCTCCCGATCATGAACTGATCGCAACCGCAGTCTTTTCACAGCCGGAAATCGGCACGGTGGGGCTTTCGGAGGCGGATGCCGCGAAGCGCTTCGAGGAGATCGAGGTTTATCGTGCACAGTTCCGACCGATGAAGGCGACGCTGTCGGGGCGCCAGGAGAAGATGATCATGAAGCTGATCGTCAATTCCGCCGACCGAAAGGTCGTGGGTGCCCACATTCTGGGGCATGATGCGGGGGAAATGGCCCAGCTACTCGGCATTACCCTGAAGGCCGGCTGCACCAAGGATGATTTCGACCGGACCATGGCGGTGCATCCCACGGCAGCCGAGGAGTTGGTCACGATGTATCAGCCGTCTTATCGGATCAGGAATGGACAGCGGATCTGAAAAACACAGAAGGCCCCGCTCGCGGGGCCTTCCTGAAGACTGTTGAACTCCTGAACACGCCCACGGTCGGTGTGTGGATTGTGGTACATCACGTCCAGACAATTACCTGTGCCGCCACTGCGAACAGACATAGCAGGGAAACTGCCGCGACCTTGAGCCGCTTGCTCCTGCGTGTTCTAACGCCACTCCAATCATACGCCATGACACGATCCTCATGATCAACACCGGAAAATCACGTTTCCGTACACGTTAACCCCGCCCACAAGGGGAGGTATTGACCGAAACTGGTGCGAAGCTGTCCTTCCCACCTGCGATCACACGCGCTGCCACAAACCTATGCTCCTCCTCCACATGGAGTTTGTTCCCGAATGAAACAACTGACAAGACACAAGCATGGGCTTTCATCTATATCGCCTGTGGATAATTTTCAATTATCTAATTTTAAAGCGCCTGGTGTTGCGGACTGCCCTTGAGCCACTGAATGGCGGGCTGCCAAAGCGTGTCCTTGAAGTTCGATCGGAAGAAGCCGAGATGTCCTATGGGACCCTTGGCCTGTTCGGGGGTCACCCAGGCCGTTTCGACTGGTGCGTTTACATAGTGGCGCAGTATTGCCTGCTGCGCTCTCGGTGTTCCCCATGGGTCATCGGTTGAGCCTATCGCCAGGATCGGTATCTTGATGCGGGCAAAGTCCGTGGTCGCGTTCATCGTGGTGTCAGCAAAGAAGTACTCGGCGGACCGACCCCAGCGGGTCCACTCGCGAAATACGCTTCCGGGCAGCGTTTCCCCAAGGCCAATCCAACCGGGTACCCTGCCGGTTGCAAGGGCAAGGGGCACACCCACCAAATTCATGGACGCGAAGACCTTGATCGGCTCATTGGTATAGCGCCAATGTCCGGACATGACCGATACCATCAGATAACGTTGGAACCGTTCTGGTTCGGCGCATAGGCCAAGAGCCTGGCCGCCGAAGGACTGACCGACACCGACCATGGGGTGGCCAGGAGCGACTTCATTCAGGCGGGTCTGTGCAGCCGGCATGTCCTCCGTCGCCCAGTGGCGCATCAGAAGTGGTTTTTTCCAATCGACCGGTTTTTGCGATTTTGCCACGCCTCTGTAGTCATATGTCATGACCGCGCGGAAGCCCTCAACGCCGACGAGATGTTCGGCGAAGCGCGCATAAATGGTGCGTGGAACCGCAGCGGCGGACGAGATCAGAGCAAGAGGGCCAGTGCCTTCACCTTGGAAGAGTGTTCCTTGAAGCGGAAAGCCATCGCTCGCTCGAAAATGGATGTCATGTCGTTCGACCGGCATGCTGAATGTCATGGCGGTTCCTCCCTGCCTCGACGTACCGAATAACGTTCACGTTCACGTCAACGTCTGTCAAGCCGCAGATTTGGCCGAAGAGGTTGAGGTTCCTGCCCGTTGTTTTTGGGCGCGGCTTCAAATGGCCCTCGAAAGGCCTGAAACTTCGGCTTTTCAAGGCAAGGGTAACCGTCTATAAGCCCCAACCCATGCGGCGGGATGTTGGCCGCGAAGTCTAGTTGAAAACAGGTGACGACCATGGCGCAGAATTGGACCCCGAGCAGCTGGAGGCAGAAGCCGATCAAGCAGGTTCCTGCCTATCCGGATCAGGAGGCTCTCAAGGCGACCGAGCAGCAGCTGGCGTCCTATCCGCCGCTTGTATTTGCCGGAGAGGCAAGGCGTTTGAAAAAATCGCTGGCGCAGGTCGCTGAGGGCAACGGTTTTCTGCTCCAGGGTGGAGACTGCGCGGAAAGCTTTGCCGAACACGGCGCCGATACCATTCGTGACTTTTTCCGTGCCTTCCTGCAGATGGCTGTCGTCCTGACATTCGGTGCCCAGTTGCCCGTCGTTAAGGTGGGGCGCATCGCCGGCCAGTTCGCCAAACCGCGTTCGTCGGACATCGAGAAGATCGGTGACGTTGAACTGCCAAGCTATCGTGGCGATGTGATCAACGGTATAGAATTCACGGAGGAGGCGCGTATCCCCAATCCGGAGCGGCAGCTGATGGCCTACCGTCAGTCAGCGGCAACGCTCAACCTGCTGCGCGCTTTCGCCATGGGTGGATATGCCAACCTCGAGAATGTCCACCAGTGGATGCTGGGCTTTGTCAAGGACAGCCCACAGGCCGAGCGTTACCGCAAGCTCGCCGATCGGATTTCCGAGACCATGGACTTCATGAAGGCCATCGGGATTACGGCTGAGAACCAGCCGAGCCTGCGTGAGACCGACTTCTTCACCAGCCATGAGGCACTGCTTCTCGGTTACGAAGAAGCGCTGACACGCGTCGATTCGACCTCCGGCGATTGGTACGCCACGTCCGGTCACATGATCTGGATCGGTGACCGTACCCGTCAGGCTGATCACGCTCATGTCGAATACTGCCGCGGAATCAAGAACCCGATCGGTTTGAAGTGCGGCCCGTCGCTTCAGGCGGATGATCTGCTCAATCTCATCGATCTGCTCAACCCGCAGAACGAGGCGGGTCGTCTGACGCTGATCTGCCGTTTTGGCCATGACAAGGTAGCTGAACACCTGCCACGCCTTATCCGCGCCGTGGAGCGCGAAGGTCGCAAGGTTGTCTGGTCCTGTGATCCCATGCATGGCAACACGATCACGCTCAACAATTACAAGACCCGTCCGTTCGAGCGCGTTCTTTCGGAGGTTGAGAGCTTCTTCCAGATCCATCGTGCGGAAGGTTCGCATCCCGGCGGTATCCATGTGGAAATGACGGGCAAGGACGTGACCGAGTGCACCGGTGGCGCCCGTGCGGTCACCGGCAGCGATCTGGCGGACCGCTATCACACGCATTGTGATCCGCGTCTGAATGCAGATCAGGCTTTGGAACTGGCCTTCCTTCTTGCCGAAAGGATGAAGAGCGGTCGCGACGAGAAGCGGGCGATGGTTGCGAACGGCTGATTTTTACTCTCAGCTTTATAAATTTGACCATGGGGCGGGCTTCAACGAAGCTTGCCCCATTGCGTTGAGGAGGATCAGCTGTGTCAGAAGGTCATGAGGGTCGTTGTCTTTGCGAAGCAGTCCGCTTGAAAGTATCCGGGCCGCTGACCGAGCTCAGCTTTTGTCATTGCTCGCAGTGCCGACGGCAGACAGGCCTCTACTACGCCACCACCGACGTCTTGATGGATAAGCTGTCGATCGAAGGAGAGGAGAATGTGCGCTGGTATCGCTCCAGCGCCAAAGCGAGCCGGGCGTTCTGTGGCCAATGCGGTTCGGCCCTGTTCTGGCATGCGGATGGCTCGCCGCGCATTGCCGTCATGGCCGGTGTTTTCGATATGCCGACCGGTTTGTCTGGCGGACGGCATATCTATTGCGAAGACAAGGGTGATTTCTACGATCTTCCCCAAGCAAGAGACGTTCGGGCCTGACCGTAATCACTTCTCCATCTGAAGATGCGCCGAAAGAGGAAAACGTGTCTCCGCTTATCCCATAATCGCCGGAAATGCTCTATTGGCTGACGCGGAAGGTCTGAACTGCGTCAAGCTTGCCTGACCAGACGGGCAGGACTTCATCATCGTGATCAACGGTCATGGCGTCCGATCCGATTTCGTCGAGAGCCATGTGAAAGGCCCGATCCAGACCGGCGAACTTGGCAGACTGCCAATTGAAATAATCGTCAATGAAAGTCTTTGACAGCCACAAAGGCCCGCGTCGACGCGCATGGTCCCAGCCCAAAAGTTCTTCGGTTTCCGCTTTCTTGAACATGCGCTTCAGATTTGTCTGTGAAATCTGATAGATTTCGCTGATCTCCGACAGAGATGCCGAACCGACATAGACCCGTTCCGATGTTCGATCAAAATTCGGGTCCAACCGTGAAAAAATGTCGTGCAAGACCATGCCGCCAAGATCTGACGAGAGAAAATGCCCGATTGAGTCCACCGGATTTTTCCAGACTGGATCTGCCATCAGAATGTCCGCTCCAATCGGTTGCGCCACACGGAAAATGTGCGGACGCGAGATGATTGTTGCTTCGCGGGAACCGCCGTCCAGTCGATCAAGGCAGATCATGTGTCCACGAAACCAGTTGAACATAGCAGCATAGCTGATTTCGGTCGGTTCCAAGACGCGCACTCGTTTGTCCGGCACGTCGGGGACGTCGCGCAGAAACTTGTACGCTGTCAGCTCCGCAAGGAAAGCTGTGGCGGTGTTCCTGCTAGCGCAATCAAGTGTGATAACCATCTCAATGAAGCGCGTTGCAGTGAGGCCAGACAAAGGATCATCATCCTTGCGGCGCAACGCCAAGGCGAACATCGATTGAGACATCAGCCATTTTCTGTGCGACGCCTTCAGCCTGGACAGGCGAGGCGTCTGTGTGTGAATCTCGATCAGATGCTCTGCAATCTGCTTTTCGATTGCCGGAAACAACGGGTGTTGGGCTATCTGCTGGCGTGTTAGGGCTTGCATGGTTCCCGCTTTCTGAACTCGTTATAGGCGTGAACTAAACTAGGAATAGAATCAATTACCAATTTTTGCAATGCATGTGCAGTCTCGAAGGGTCGAGCGCGGTTGACTATGTCAGTTTCTATGGCGGAAAGGCGTTCAAGTTTCAATCTGAACTTCAGCGAACTCGCGTTTGTGCAGAATAGGCCGGCGGGTCGATATTGTCATGACACCGGTTGGTTAGGCTCAACCATTTCGGGAAAAAACTTTTCGACCCCATGCTTTTCTCCAAACATCAAGTCATATTGAATAAATCGATAGTTCTGAAGTGTTGGATCAATTTCTCCATTTAGTGACCAATCGGCCTCTGAGCGTCCATTTCGTTCAATCAATTGGTGCCGATCAATAACGCTGTAGCGTTCCTGAACCCGCCCAAGCACACCTGTGTAGAAGGGGTGGCGATAGCCCGCGAGACGCACGACGAAATGCGGCAATTGGGAAGGACTTATGCTTCCGATATTCTTCTGTACGCCTCTTTTTGATGACCAGATCACCAGAGGCGTTTCATGCTCCCGCTTCATCGTTTCCACGGGTGCCCGGCGGCTGGCGACCATTTTGGGCATATAGCCTAACTCGGTATAGACTGGTCCAAGAGGTGGCAGATGATCACCGAAGAGAACGATGATCGTCTCTCGCTTGCGCTTCCTTGCCCAATCCATCAGCGTTTTCAAGCTGTCATCTGCCTCTCGCACGCCGTGCGTAAATGTGGCCAGTGACGCTTGGGAGGCTGGGGACAGAGCGGGTGCATCGACTTTTACCGCATGGCTTTCATAGCGCGTGGCTTCATAAGGACCATGGCCTTGCAAAGTCACCGCGAAGAAGAAGAATGGGTTGCGGGTGTCGTCGGCTGTCCTGATCAGATGATCCGTCAAAGCTTCGTCTGAGGCGAAGATACCGCGCTTTTCCAACGCGGGCATCGTCTCCTCGGACTCGAATTTCTGGAAACCGAGAGCTTCATACACGTTGCGACGATTCCAGAACCAACTCTGGAACGGATGGAAGGCACGGGTTTCGTAGCCTTTAGATTCGAAGAAGGTCGCAAGGGACGGCAGCGGGCGCCTGATATACTGCTGATAGGGAATGCTCCCATAGGGAAGGAAGGCATTGCTGAAGCCGGTCAGGGCTTCAAATTCGACATTGGCCGTCAATCCACCGAATTCCGGAGAGAAGATTTCACCTGACTGGTGCGAGCGAATAACTGGCATCGGATCTTCAGAGAAAGACACGCCTGAGAGGCGGGTCGGGTCCCAGAGAGATTCACTCATGATCATGATCACGTCGGCCTGACGACCGGAGAAGATCGATGAGGGCACCAGTTCGCCGGATATGTCGGCAATGGTCTCTTCCCCATATCCCGTTGGCGCGGTGACATTGGCCATCGGAATGTTGAATGTGAAGGCCAGAAGGAAGCCGTTGTGGCGATAATTCTCCTTCTGGTCCCACATCATGGGGATGATGTTCAGTCGGTCCCTGGCATAGGAATAAGTCATCGGGTCCATGATGGACGCGAAGGCGCCGAGGACGGGTACGGCCAGTGCCAAACGAGCGGCGCGGGCAGTGCCGGACAGTTTCGGAAAGCGGTGCCGTCCAAGAACCAGGGTATGACCCAGGATAAGGAGGGTGACCAGCGCGCCCCCAAAAATGCCTGCGGCGACCAAAGGTCTTGCGGCGATCATCGCTGGCAGCAACTCCGCAATCTGCCGCCCAAAGAGCAGATCGCTCGGATAAAGCGGGTCAGACAGGAACAACTGCTTGTGACCGGAGAAAAAGCCGAGCATGGCCAAGCCGGGAACAATGAGAAGCGCCGACTGGTGAGCGCGACCGAGCAGTGCGTCGCCAGTCAGCAAAATCAGAAAAAGCAGTCCGACTGCGACCAGCCCCGGTCGATCGCTGGCGGTCAGGAACTGACCAATGTCATCAAACCCGCCCCTGGCAAGGAGTTCGCAAAGCATGATCGTTGCAACGGACAGGATGGCTGTACCGACCAAATGGGCAGAGCTAGCCAGCCTGGGCAAATGAACGATGCTGTCCTTGGTGGATTGCGCGCCGACCATCTGTTTATCAGTCAGGGCATCGTTCGAGGCATGGTGAACCAAGGCGCACTCCGAATGTCATGAGAATTTCATAGAAGCTTTGCGCAGATGTCACATAACTGTCATGAATGCTAGATGAACCGGGCCGTGTGGATTTTGTTCCGCCATTTCTTTTGCTGCTGCGCGGTGTCGGCGCGAGTGCCATGCGCTATCTCATTGCAGACTTGCAGTCGGCGCGATAAACGGAAGCCATGAGCGAAAACACGAACAAAATCGATATCCTGCGCATTGCAGTGGCACAGTTCAATCCGACGGTGGGTGACGTCACCGGCAATCTCGCCAAGGCGCGTGCTGCGCGTGCCGAGGCCGCCGGGCAGGGGGCTGATCTCCTGCTCCTGACGGAGCTCTTCATTTCCGGCTATCCGCCGGAAGATCTGGTGCTGAAGCCCGCCTTTCTCAAAGCCTGCCTGCAGGCTGTGGAGGCGCTTGCGACCGATACCGCCGATGGCGGGCCAGGGGTGATCGTCGGCTTTCCGCGTCAGGGCGAGAAGGGGCGGCACAATTCCGTCGCCATCCTCGATGGCGGCAAGATCCTTGCCTTCCGCGACAAGATCGATTTGCCGAATTATGGCGAGTTCGACGAGAAGCGCGTCTTTGTCGAAGGCGAGATGCCGGGACCGGTGAACTTCCGGGGCGTGCGTATCGGCGTACCGATCTGCGAGGAGATCTGGAACGATCTCGGTGTCTGCGAGACGCTGGCCGAGACGGGGGCCGAAATCCTGCTGGTGCCCAACGGCTCGCCCTATTATCGCGGCAAGGTGGATGTCCGCCATCAGGTGGCGCTCCGCCAGGTGATCGAAACCGGACTGCCGCTGATCTTCGCCAATCAGCTGGGCGGTCAGGACGAACTGGTCTTCGACGGCGCGAGCTTCGCCTTCAATGGTGACAAGTCGCTGGCCTTCCAGATGAGCCAGTTCGAGGAAACGCTGTCGGTCACGACCTGGCGGCGCACGGCGGACGGTTGGCGCTGCGATCAGGGACCGATGTCGCGGATCCCTGAGAAGGAAGAGGCTGACTATCGCGCCTGCGTGCTCGGTTTCCGCGATTACGTCAACAAGAACGGTTTCAAGAGCGTCGTGCTCGGTCTCTCGGGCGGTATCGATTCGGCTATCTGTGCGGCGATCGCGGTGGATGCGCTGGGCGAGGAGCGGGTGCGCACGATCATGCTGCCCTACCGCTACACCTCGCAGGAAAGCTTTGCCGATGCGGAGGCCTGCGCCAAGGCGCTCGGCTGCCACTATGACATCGTGCCGATCCAGGAACCGGTCGAGGGCTTTCTCTCGTCGCTGTCGGAAATGTTCGAGGGTACCGAGAGCGGGATCACCGAGGAGAACCTGCAGAGCCGCACGCGCGGCACGATCCTCATGGCGATCTCCAACAAGTTCGGCTCGATGGTCGTGACCACCGGCAACAAGTCGGAAATGTCGGTCGGCTATGCCACGCTCTACGGTGACATGAACGGCGGCTTCAACCCGATCAAGGACCTCTACAAGATGCAGGTCTATGCGCTGTCGGCCTGGCGCAACGCGAATGTGCCGCCGGGTGCGCTTGGCCCCTCTGGCGAGGTGATCCCGGCGAACATCCTGTCGAAGGCCCCCTCGGCGGAGCTTCGGCCGAACCAGACCGACCAGGATTCGCTGCCGCCCTATCCGGTTCTCGACGACATTCTCGAATGCCTGGTCGAGAAGGAGATGGGCGTGGACGAGATCGTTGCGCGCGGTCACGACATCGCGACCGTGCACCGGGTCGAGCATCTGCTCTATCTCGCCGAATACAAACGCCGCCAGTCGGCGCCGGGCGTGAAGATCACCAAGAAGAATTTCGGACGCGATCGTCGCTATCCGATCACGAACCGTTTCCGGGATCGCTAAGCGATCCGGGACGGCCGGGAGGAAGCAGCATGCGCAGTTCCGTCGAAATCTTTGACATCAACACCCGCGAATGCGAGGTCGTCTGGCAGACGGAAGACCTCGTCGAGGCGCCGAACTGGTCGCGGGACGGCGAGTTTCTCGTCGTGAACGGCGACGGGCTGCTCTATGCCCTGCCGCTCGACGAGGAAGATCCGGAGCCGGAATTGATCGACACCGGTTTTGCCGTCCGGCTGAACAACGACCACGGCATCTCGCCTGACGGTGCCTCGATCGCCTTTTCGGACCATACGCTTTACGGCAAGTCCTGCATCTATCTATTGGGCGATGGCGACAACGAACCGCGCCAGGTGACCGACAAGATGCCGTCCTACTGGCATGGCTGGTCGCCGGACGGAAAGGAGCTTGCCTATTGCGGTGATCGCGGCGGTGTCTTCGACATCTACACGATCTCCACGAAAGGCGGGCCCGAGCGGCGTCTGACGCATGGCGAATGTCACAATGACGGTCCCGACTATTCGCCTGACGGTCAGTGGATCTATTTCAACTCCAGCCGTACCGGCACCATGCAGATCTGGCGGATGCGCAGGGATGGGTCCGACCTGCAGCAGCTGACTTCGGACGGCCATAATGATTGGTTCCCACACCCGTCGCCGGATGGAAGCAAGGTGCTCTTCCTCTCCTACGACGCAGATGTGATAGGCCATCCGCGTGACAAGCAGGTCAGGCTTCGGCTGATGGATGCCGATGGCGGCAATGTCGAGACGCTTATCGCGTTCTTCGGCGGGCAGGGCTCGATCAACGTGCCGAACTGGGCGCCGGACGGAACGGCCTTCGCCTTCGTGCGCTATTTCCCACAGCCTTAGTGACGCTGTCGCTTTTGCTCTGTCCTCCGCAAACTCCGTCAAGTACAACTCCTGTGTCAGGTGCCTGCCGCAAGGCGGGAGAATCGGGAAGCCGGTGAAAATCCGGCACGTGCCCAACGCTGTGAGGCGGACGTGACGTGTCAGGGGAAACCCAGCCACTGGAGCAATCCGGGAAGGCGCGCGTCGCGGATGAAGCCCAGTCAGAAGACCGGCCTGGCGAGATGGACCGAACCCGCGCGGACGGCGGGTGGTTGCGCATTGTGGGGATTACGATGCACGACAGACCGAACGAGTTTCTCGTCCGGACAGCGCCCTTTGCCGAGCCAGACAGGGACGCCGTCTACCGGGCCATCCACACGCGCCGTGACGTGCGCGACCAGTTCCTTGCCGATCCGCTGCCGGACGATCTCGTGCGCCGGCTTCTCCAAGCCGCCCATGCGGCGCCATCCGTCGGCTTCATGCAGCCGTGGAGTTTCCTGCTGATCCGCAATGCTCAGACCCGCGAAGCGGTCTGGCGGGCGTTCACCCGGGCGAATGAGGAGGCTGAGGCGATGTTTCCTGAGGAGCGTCGCAGCGCCTATCGCTCGCTCAAACTCGAGGGCATTCGCAAGGCGCCGCTCAACATCTGCGTCACCTGTGATCCGGACCGTGCGGGGCCGGTCGTGCTTGGACGCACGCATGATTCCCGAATGGATGCCTTTTCCACAGTTTGCGCCATCCAGAACCTCTGGCTGGCCGCGCGGGCTGAAGGGGTGGGCGTCGGCTGGGTCAGCATATTCCGCGAGGCGGAGGTGAGGGGGCTTCTCGGGATACCGGAGCGGATCCACATAATTGGCTACCTCTGTCTCGGTTTTGTCGAGGAACTCTATGCAACACCAGAGCTTGAGGTGAAGGGCTGGCGGAAGCGCCTGCCGCTGGAGGAGGTGGTATGGGGCGAGATGTGGGGGCAGAGCGTTGCGCTTGCCAAAACTGGCGACTGATGCCGGTTCTCACTCTTGCTGCGGCTGCGGGCCCTGCGAAGCGGGATTTCTAAGGTCAATCTGTCCGTTGTCTGGCGGCAGGAACACGGGTCCAACCTGTCTTACACGGCGGTCCGAAGCCTCCATCGGACGTTCATTGGGAACGGGAGCACTGTTTTGGACCTCTTGCTGGACAGAGGGGGTCTGAAGCCGCAGTATCGATGACTGGTAGTCGGGTACAGATGGAGCGCCCTGCTGCTGGCGCTGCATTTTCTGGTAGTAGGCGGACAGATCGCAGCTGCATTGGCGATCACTGGCGTTCGTGGTGTTGCGATAGCGGAAGGCGTTCGGCATATCCTGATATGGCCTTCCCGTGCTCGCGGATATCATGCTGCCGGTGTCTCCAGCGGAGAGGGGGTGGAAGTATAGCTCTGTCTGGACGTTAGGGCACATTTGCCGGCACTGATCGGCATCGCGCACGAAATCGACGGCTGAGGCTCCAGATGAAATCGGAAAGAATGCACCGTCACAGCTTCTCACGCACAGTGTTCTCAAGGGGCCTGGGGGTACCGGAAACGGTGTCGGAAAGGATGGTGGCGGGATTGCCACGGCCTGCTGCCCATGCGGCACGGTGTCTAGAAACGGTACCCTTGGGGGTTCGGTGATGTTGGTCAGTGATGCTGCATCGGTTGTTGCACAGCCGTTGGCCGCCAAGGCGGTCATGACTTCGAGCCTCGGATCCGCACCAGATCTGGCCGCCTTGTGCAATGTCTGCAGCTTTTCGATCAGGATGTCGCGATTGGCTTCCATCCGCTGGATAGCACGGCGCTGATCCTTGCAAGCGTTGCCTCCGTCAGCTCGATAGATGACCACTGACGAGGTTTCACAGCGCAGGTTCCGATAATCCTGGCGCGCCTTTCTAAGCTCCAGATTTTGCTGGGCAATCGCACTTGCATACCTGGCCTGCTCGACCGTCTTCCTTTCGGGCGAGCCTATCGAGACCAATCGGTCGCGTAATCTTTCGCACACATCAGACGCCATAGCCGGTGTCGACAATGGCCCGATCAGAAATGCCGCAAGAATGAGTGGCGCTTTGGCTGACACAATGATGCTTTCCCGGTGGCGAAACTCTCAACTTGCTGCCGTGAAGCAGGATAGCCGAGAGTTGAGTAGCCTCCAACCGGGAAAGCACTCACTTTGTTCAACTGAAAGCGATCAGGCGGCCCTTGCATCTTCCAGCTTGAGTGCGGCCCCTATGATCTCTCCTTCGATCGCGGCCACCTGCTTCATTCTATCAAGAAGGGCATCTTCCACTGCCCATGCGATGGCAACCGCATTGACGGAACCTATCCGCTGTGGTGGTCCGATCCTTTCGCCAGGGCATCCCATGCGCTTGAACATCCGTTCGAGGAAGACATCCGTGACGGTGACAATATGCGTCAGTCCCGAAGCGATCGCCAGTTCACCGACGCCGCACATGAGTTCGGCTGCTGCGATCGTGACCTGATTTGACGCGCGATCCTGCGAGATATCCGGCTCGATGCAAAAGCGACTGCTTTCCCAGACAGCCGCGCTACGGATCACTGGTTTTTCTCCCAACAGAACCGGGAACGTGTCATCCAGCATGTTGGGGCCGAGGGTCGGCAGGAGACGCAGAGACCCTCTCAAACGTCCATTTCCGTCATAGGAGAGAACGTAGACGGGGTTCATTTCGTCGTATTCGTCAATCTCCCAATCCCCTTCTACATTTACATCCCATTGAAGAAGTTCATGAAAAACGCGGTGCCGCAACTGGTGCATCTCGTCGATTTCGTCAGGGTGGTCTGAACGCTTGTTGCCGCTGATGATTTTGATCATAATACTCTCCTTCAGCACACGATGAAGAGTTGATCATGTCTGGAGCAACCTTTTGTTGAAACTGTCGGTAGTGACAGTTGAAATGATTTGCAATTTAAGATTATTGTTCTTCGGATGTGTGAACGCTTGTTTCCGGTGGGCTTGCCGGGGCAATGAGACCTCTCCAGGCGGCTTCCGCCACTGCCTGGGTATTGGTGACGACGTTCAGTTTCTTCCGCGCGTTCGACATAAAGAAGCGGACCGTTCGCTCGGTGATGCCGAGAATCTTGGCCGTTTCCCAATAGCTCTTGCCGGCTGCGACCCAGACAAGGGTTTCCTGCTCTCGCGGTGTCAGACGTTCCGAAGGGCTGTGTTTTCGTTCGACGGTGACAAAACCCCTCAGCATCTTTCCGTGAAATCGTGCAGCTATGGATGACAGGTCGCGGTCATAGAGCCGCCTGAATTCCTGCCAATCCGGCTCTGGTAGCCTGGAGTGCACCGCCATCAGCGCATGGCGCCCCTCGCGCGAGGGCAGAGGGTAGCAGGCGCCGGAAAGGCTGAGCCCGAGGCTCTCAACAAGGAAATTCAGGTCGGACCTCCCCGCCGATTGACGCCTGATCTCCTGCCAGTCGACGGGCTCCACCGCTTCGAAAGTGATGCGCAGAGGTTCCAGCATGGCGCGCCGACCATGCATCTTTGCCCTGTCTTCCAGCCTTGGGGGCAAGGTATGATGGAGGCTCTGGACCGTTATGTGACCGCCCTTCACGCTCGCATCAAGGTAAAGACAGTGATTAAGGCGGTACGCTTGCTTCACACGGTTCAGAAAGGCTTGCGGACTTGGCGGAGGGTCTTCGTTGAGCCAATCGATCAGTTCGAAATAGCCCCCGACATCTGTCATGCATAAACCCCACAAAGCTCGGGGGTAGGATGCTGGCAGTTGAGCTGAATTGTCTAGTGCGAAATCTTTGCGGCTATCTCGCTCAACAGAGTGCCTTGTGCGCTTTTCAACATTGTCGGACAGAAACCGGCGTGCCGCATATCGGTCAATCCGATTTTTCTCAAACCGACTGGCTACCCGCAGCGAAATAGCCAGCCGATGTAACGTTACCTGGATGAGCAGGCTTTCCTAGCGTCTCAGAAGCCTGAACCAACCGTTGGCTGAGATGCCTCCACGACGGCCAGAGCTGCCATATTGACGACACCGCGCGAAGTGACGGACGTCGACAGCACATGAACTGGCAGAGCGGCACCCAGGAGGATTGGGCCGACGTGAAGCGCATCCATCATCGTCCGCATGATTCCCAGCGAGATGTTTGCGGCATCAAGGTTCGGGAAGACCAGGAGATTTGCCTCGCCCTTGAGGGCGCTGTCGGGCATGGCGCGGCGGCGGAGGCTTTCAGACAGGGCCGAGCCGCCCTGCATTTCCCCGTCAACCTCAAGGGTTGGCGCAATGTCCCGGATCAGGCGAAGGGCCTCCCGCATTTTGCTGGCACTTGCCGACGGTCGCGAACCAAAGTTCGAATGAGACAAAAGCGCAGCCTTGGGTTCGATCCCGAAGCGGCGGATTTCCTGTGCGGCCAGCACGGTCATCTCTGCAAGCTCGGTAGCGTCCGGGTCATCGGTCACAAACGTGTCCGTGAAGAATATGGCGCCACGCTGGGAAATCAGCAGGCTGAGAGCCGAGAAATCCCGGACACCTGGTCGTTTCCCAATGATCTGGCGCACGTCCCGCAGATGCCGGTCGAAACGACCTTCGACGCCGCAAATCAATGCGTCCGCCTCGCCACGCTTCACCGCCAGCGCGCCAATCACCGTTGTGTTGGTTCGCACGATGGTTTTGGCTGCTTCCGGGTTTATGCCGGCGCGACCAACGAGGGAGAAATAGTCCTCCACATATTCGCGGTAACGCGGATCGTCTTCGGGATTTACCAGCTCGAAATCGGTGCCCGGACGAATGCGCAGACCATACCGCTTGAGGCGCGTTTCGATAATCTGTGGACGACCGATCAGTATCGGCTCGCCGATGCCATCCTCCAGCAGAACCTGGGCAGCGCGCAGGACGCGCTCGTCTTCGCCTTCCGAAAAGATCACGCGCTTTTTGGCAGCCGTCTTCGCTGCGGCAAAGATCGGCTTCATCACAAAGCCCGAACGGAAAACGAAGCGGTTCAGGGTGTCGAGATAATGATCGTAATCGGTGATGGGACGACGGGCGACCCCGCTGTCGGCTGCCGCTTTTGCCACCGCCGGCGCTATACGCAGGATCAGACGCGGATCGAAGGGCGAAGGTATGAGGTAATCCGGTCCAAAGGTCGGCGTCTCGCCAGTATAGGCCTTGGCGGCGACTTCCGAGACTTCCTCGCGTGCCAGTGCTGCAATTGCACGGACTGCCGCCATCTTCATCTCTTCGTTGATGGTGGTGGCGCCACAGTCCAGCGCGCCCCGGAAGATATAGGGGAAGCAGAGGACGTTGTTGACCTGGTTGGGGAAGTCCGAACGACCGGTGCAGATCATGGCGTCCGGGCGCGCCGCACGCGCCTCTTCCGGCATGATTTCCGGCTTGGGATTGGCAAGCGCCATGATCAGCGGCTTGGGCGCCATGCGGGCGAGCAGTTCCGGCTTCAGGACGCCGGCGGCCGAGAGGCCGAGGAAGACGTCGGCATCGTCGATGCTTTCGGAGAGCGCGCGCTTGTCGGTTTCCTGAGCGTAGACTTCCTTCCAAGGGTCCATCAGCTCGTTACGACCCTTGTAGACGAGACCCTCGATGTCGTGCACCCAGATGTTTTGGCGCTTTGCGCCGAGGATGACGAGCAGGTTGAGGCAGGCAAGTGCGGCTGCGCCGGCACCCGAGGCAACGATCTTGACATCTTCGATGTTCTTGCCGGCGAGCTCCAGGCCATTCAAAATGGCCGCTGCAACGATGATCGCCGTTCCGTGCTGGTCATCGTGAAAAACCGGGATGTTCATCTTTTCGCGAAGCTGATCCTCAACCTGAAAACATTCCGGTGCCTTGATGTCTTCAAGGTTGATGCCGCCGAATGTGGGCTCGAGCGCCGAGATGGTCGAGACCATTTCATCGACTGTCGGCGCGTCGATTTCGATGTCAAACACGTCGATTCCGGCAAACTTCTTGAACAGAACGGCCTTGCCTTCCATGACCGGCTTAGACGCAAGCGGTCCAATATTGCCAAGTCCAAGGACCGCCGTGCCATTCGAAATCACGGCAACCAGATTACCCCTGGCCGTGTAGTCAGCAGCCGTTTCCGGTTCGTCGCGGATCGCAAGGCAGGGGGCTGCAACACCGGGTGAATAGGCCAGGGCCAGATCTCGCTGGTTGCCGAGCGGTTTTGTCGCCTGAATCTCGAGTTTTCCAGGTCTTGGGTAGCGATGGTAGAACAGCGCCTGTTCATCAAGATCCGCTTTGGCGTTTTCGGGAAGGTTTTCGGGCTGCTGCTTCGTCTTGTCTTGCGAATCCATCGGCTCCACCGGCTTGTGTGTCTTGAATCGAGGTGTTGCCTTCTCAATACACGAAACGGGCGCTGTTGGTAGACGGAAGTCGCATGTAACGGCGATGTCATCATCTTGAAACACGAGTCTGATTAAGCGCATGCAAACAGTATGGATGAGGACTTAAACGTGGATCAGACAGTCGAGCCCCGCCATTTCAGGACCCTTTTCATTTCGGATGTTCATCTGGGCTCCAAGGCTGCCAAGACAGATTTTCTTCTGGATTTCCTGAAGCATCACGAAGCCGACACGATTGTTCTGGTGGGTGATATCGTTGATGGCTGGCGATTGAAACGGAGCTGGTATTGGCCGCAGGACTGCAACGACGTCGTCCAGAAGCTCTTGCGCAAAGCGCGTAAGGGGGCCCGGATCATTTATATTCCGGGTAACCACGACGAGTTCATGCGGGATTTTCCTGGCATCCATTTCGGCGGAATAGAGGTGGCAGATCGTATCATCCACGAGGCGGCCGACGGGAAACGCTATCTGGTCCTCCACGGCGACGAGTTTGATGTTGTCGTTCGAAATGCCCGTCTTCTCGCCTACCTGGGAGACTGGGCCTATGACATGGCGATCCGGATCAACGTTGCCCTTGCCGCAATTCGCCGACGTCTTGGTATGCCTTACTGGTCGTTTTCCGCCTGGGCAAAACTGCAGGTCAAGCACGCCGTCAATTTCATCGGTGAATTTCAAAAGGTTGTTGCGGAAGAAGCGCGTCGACATGAGGTCGATGGCGTTATTTGTGGCCACATTCACCACGCAGTGATCGAAGAAATCGACGGTGTTCGCTATATCAATACCGGCGACTGGGTTGAGAGTTGTACGGCGGTTGTCGAGCATACGGATGGCCGCCTGGAACTCCTTTCCTGGGGTCAAAGCGTCAATAAACCGATTGCGCTTGCGGCCTCTACCAGTGTGCCGGTTCTGGCTTTGCCCGGCGTGAGCGATGCTGTCACAGCCAAGGGTAGGCAAGCTGCCTGAGCGGCAAACTTCCGCCAGAAGCTTCAGAATTCGTTGCCATGGTGCATCGGCGCGTGTTTTCTGCGGATGGATCGGAACTAATGAGCCGTTAAGGATTTCATACCAAGGCATGATCGCTATAGTACAAAGCTTCTGATTGTTAGTCGCTGACCCGCGATGAACTGGTCGGCGTGGTTGCGGAAGTTGAGTGTCCTTGGATTCGCTTACTCTCACCAATGCAAATATCGAACTGGTCGAACGCCCCGAAGGAGGACGGATCGTCCGGCTTTCCGGTGCATGGCGGAACAACAGTCTGGCAGATGTTCTGCCGTCTGTGACGACACTTGCCGACGAAACGAGCTCGGGCGACCTGATTGTCGATCTATCTGCTGTGACCGTGATGGATACGTCGGGTGCCTGGCTCATCCGGCGGGTGATCACGAGCCATCAGGAGGTGGGTCGTCAGGTTCAGCTGAGCGGTGGCAGGCCGCAGGTTGTCGAATTGATCGAAGCGCTTCCTGTGAAGGTTCAGCCGCCATCCAAGGCGACCGATAATCGCAGTCTTTTCGTCCGCATCTTTGACCCTCTGGGTCGGCTGACTGTCAGCATGTGGGACGATATCGTTGCAATGATGTATGTTCTCGGCTCGGCAGTCAGGGGCGCGCAGACGAAGTCGGGACGCAGCAGCGGCATTTCGGTCGCTTCGGTCGTGAACCAGCTCGATCACATGGGGGTGAGGGCGGTCCCGATCATAGTGCTCATGTCTTTCCTGATCGGAGCGATTATCGCTCAGCAGGGGGCATTTCAGCTTCGATACTTCGGGGCCGAGATTTTTGTCGTGGATCTGGTTGGTATCCTCCAGCTGCGCGAGATCGGCGTCTTGCTCACTGCCATCATGATCGCGGGCCGTTCGGGCAGCGCCATCACCGCCGAAATCGGCTCGATGAAGATGCGCGAGGAGATCGATGCCCTGAAGGTCATCGGTCTTAATCCGATCGGTGTCCTTATCTTTCCAAGGCTGGTCGCGCTTACGATTGCATTGCCGCTCCTGACCATTGTCGCCAATTTTGCAGCACTTTATGGTGCGGCGGTGGTCGCCTGGGCTTATTCCGGCATTACATTTGATGTGTTTTTGCAAAGACTCCACGGGGCGGTTGATTACTCCACGCTGGCGTCCGGCATGATCAAGGCACCGTTCATGGCCTTGATTATCGGTATTGTATCGGCGGTTGAGGGTATGAAAGTTGGCGGTAGCGCCGAATCGCTTGGTCGGCACGTGACCGCCTCCGTGGTGAAGTCGATCTTCGTCGTGATCCTGGTCGACGGCCTTTTTGCCATGTTCTATGCAGCGATCGACTTCTGAGGGCGGGTGATGATTTCAGAGAACACCCATTCATCAGAAAAGCGAGAAAAGGTCCTGTCCGTTCGGGGACTGACCGTGGGATTCGGTGACAAGGTCGTTCTCGACAAGCTTGACCTCGATATCTACCGCGGAGAGATCCTTGGCTTTGTTGGCGCCTCAGGTGCCGGGAAGTCGGTTCTGATGCGGACGGCTCTGCGCCTGCTGCCACGACGGGCCGGAACCATTGAAATTCTCGGAGCGGACTATGACAAGGCAACGGATGCCGAGCGCGTCATGCTCGACACCCGCCTCGGCGTTCTCTTCCAGCATGGTGCGCTTTTCTCATCGCTGACGGTCAAGGAAAACATACAGCTTCCGATGCGAGAATATCTTGACCTACCCCAGTGGCTGATGGATGAACTCGCCTTCATGAAACTTGATCTTGTCGGGTTGAAGCCGGACGCTGCAGACAAGTATCCGTCCGAACTCTCAGGGGGCATGATCAAGCGCGCAGCGCTTGCCAGAGCGCTGTCTCTTGATCCGGATCTCGTCTTCCTGGATGAGCCTACATCGGGTCTTGATCCAATCGGAGCCGCCGAGTTCGACGAATTGATTGCTCAATTGCGCGACACACTGGGCCTGACGGTCTATATGGTAACCCATGATCTCGATAGCCTCTTCTCCGTTTGCGACCGGATCGCCGTTCTTGGGCAAAAGCGTGTGCTGGTGGAGGGGACACTCGAAGACATGCTGGTG
This sequence comes from Peteryoungia desertarenae, assembly GCF_005860795.2. Lineage (GTDB taxonomy): Bacteria > Pseudomonadota > Alphaproteobacteria > Rhizobiales > Rhizobiaceae > Allorhizobium > Allorhizobium desertarenae. The sequence continues at coordinate 3,039,232 of NZ_CP058350.1, read as the reverse complement.
TTTGATGACCCCTGGGTCCAATCCTATTTCCGGGGCAAGCGCGCCCGTTCCATTCCCCACCCGGCTGTTGTCGGCAAACCATCGGTAGAGTGACTGCGATATGGAGACCAAAGCCAATTACGCCATTGTCGGTTTCTTCACGATGCTCGTCATCGCGGCCGCCTTTGGCTTCGTTTATTGGATGGCCGAATATGGACGGGGTGGAGAAACTGCACCGCTGGCGATCCGGATTCCAGGCTCAGCCAATGGTCTCAGTATCGGTTCTCCCGTGAGCTTTAATGGGATTGCCGTCGGTTCCGTTCGTCAGCTTTACATCGACAGCGACGATCCCGAATTTTCGGTCGCCATCACGGAAGTCAGAATAGATGCACCGGTGACCAGCAATACCAAGGCCGTTCTTGAGATCCAGGGTCTGACCGGCGCCGCCTATATCGAGCTTTCCGGGGGTGCTGCCGGTGGTGTGAACATTCTCAGGCGAGCGCTGGAGACCGGCGAGCCTGCGGTCATTGTCGCCGAGCAATCCAGCGTGACCAATCTATTGTCCACTGCTGACAAGATCCTCCAACGGGCTGACGACGCCATCGCCGATCTTCAAGGTTTCGTTGCCGATGCTCGTGCGCCTCTGACCAATACCGTGCGAAATGCAGAAGCGTTCTCAAAGTCGCTTGCCGATAATGCGGAGGGCATTGATCAGTTTCTCAAGAGCGTCAGTGCCCTGTCGGATACGATTGCTGGTCTTTCAGGTCGGCTGGATACGACACTTGCGGCTGCAGAGGGTCTGTTCGAGACGCTCAACTCGGACAAGATCGATCAGATTCTGACCAACACTGAACGTGCCACAGCCAGCTTTGCCGATGCGTCGGAAAGAATCGGTCCGGCAATCGACAGCTTCCAGCGAACGGCCGAGACCTTCGAGCGCTTCGGAAACAGTGCCGATCAGACCTTGCAGAAAGTGACGCAGCTTGTCGATGCCGTCGATAGCAACAAGGTGGGGCAGGTGGTGGATGATGTTTCCGCTGCATCCGCCGATGCAAGGGTTGCGATCTCTGGCCTGCGGGATCTGTCTGCAGGTGTCGTCGAGCGGCGCGAAGACATCGACAGGGCCATTGACGATTTCGTCCAGCTGGCTGAGCGGTTGAACAATGCCTCCCGGCAGGTCGATGGCATCCTGGAGAAAGTCGACAGCTTCCTGGGATCTGGCGAGGCCGATTCCCTCAGTGCCGAAGCCCGACGGACTCTTGAGTCCATCCGCCTTGCGGCGGACAATCTGAATTCGCGGATCGGGCCCATTGCTGACAATCTTCAACGGTTCTCAAGTGGTGGGCTGAGGGATATTCAGACCCTGGTGGATGACACGCGTCAGACTGTTCGCGGTCTTAATGATGCAATCAACAACTTCGACCGTGATCCGCAGAGGCTTCTGTTTGGCGGCGATCAGGTCAAGGAATTTGACGGTCGGACACGGCGCTGATCGCGAGTTCGGGAAAGGCTACACGCATGCAGATGACGATGAAGAACGGATCATCACCCGCGGCCCAGATCGGGATGTCGCGCGGCAAGAGAATGCTTGCCTTCGGCGTCTTGCCGGTGCTTCTTGTCGGCCTGTCAAGCTGCGGAACCTCGACTCCGCCCGATACATTTGATCTCTCGGCCATTTCGACGGTCGAAACCTCTGCCTCGGCAAGAAACAGACAGTTGCTGATCGCCAATCCAACCGCTCTCAAGGCGCTGGACAGCGATCAGGTCCTGGTGCGGGTTTCGCCCTCAGAGATCCAGTATCTCTCGAATTCCCAATGGAGCGACCGCCTGACATTGATGGTGCAGTCCAAACTCGTCCAGGCCTTCGAGGATACCGAAAGGCTCGGTGGCGTGGGCATACCGGGACAGGGTCTGGCGATCGATTATCAGCTGATCACTGATATCCGGGCCTTCGAGATCCTGACAGTGGGTGGCGATCAGGCAGTTGTCGAGATTTCGGTCAAACTGCTGAATGACCGCAATGGCACCGTTCGTGCCCAGCGGAGCTTCAGAGCGACGGCGCCGGCTCGTGGGGCCGCGAACGAGGCCTATATCCAGGCCATGGACCGCGCATTTGGCGAGGTAACCCGGGACATCGTTTCCTGGGCGCTGACCATCATGTGATGCTGGAGAGGCGAGCTGAAAACAGCGGCGCTGACAGAAACTGATTGGTCCCAATAAAAAAGCCGGATCTCGTTTTTTAGATCCGGCTTTTCCTTTGCGTCTATTGATATCGAGGATCAGCTGAAGCGACCGGCCGCATGGGCCAGCATGGTGTAGACCTTGCCGGTGTCCGAGGTCAGGTAGGACTGGGTCACGGTCTTGTCGCGATCGGTACGCGCGACATCGCCCAGCAGCTTTTCAAAGTCTGCAATATAGCGGTCGACAGCGACGCGGAACTCCGGTTCGCGGTCATACTTGCGCTTGATCTCGTCGAAAGTCTGCTGACCCTTCAGCGTGTAGAGACGACGTGTAAAGACGTCGCGCTCGCCCCGCTGGTAGCGCCGCCACAGCTCGACAGACGCGTCGTGGTCGATGGCACGGGCAATATCCACGGAGAGCGAGTTCAGCGATTCGACCATATGGCGTGGATTGCGACTATCCGATGGTCTGGCGTTGACTTGAGGTTCCGGGGCGCGTGGCGGCACTGCGCGACCGGCCATCGCACTTTCCGCCGCTTCATCACGCGAGGCTCCACGCAGCAGGTCGCTGATCCAGCCACCCCCTTCGGCGCGTGCCGGCGGCTGCTGGCCCGTCGGGTAGCTGTCACCCAAAGTCAGGCTGCCCCGCAATTCCATCGGGTCAGTTACACGACCCGGAGCCGGAACTGAGGGCAGGGGAGCTGGATCGGGCGCCCGGCGCGGAGTTTCCGCTGGCTTCGAGGCCGCGACTGGACGGGATACTTCAAGGTTCTGGCTGGTGCGACCCACGAGCTGCTGGAGATCCTGCAGTGCCTTGATCTGCTCGGCGACGGCGCGACGCATTGCCGTTGCGCTTTCCTTGGCTTCTTCCGGAAGGTCAAACGCACCGCGCTTCAATTCGCTACGGGTGTCGTCCAGTTCCTTGCGGATATCCTGGGCCGAGCGGCGTATCTCGTCTGTTGCGCCGGCAAAGCGCGTGACGGCATCCTCAACCGCCTGGCGCATGGCTTCACGCAACTGGTCTGCGGCACCCTCTGAACGGCGGCTGGCTTCGCCCAGCAGGCGATCGATATCGGACATTGAGATCGCAAGTCCGCCGCGCAAGCGATTGGCAAGTTCGACAGAGCGCTTTTCGGCTTCCGACAAGGTCTTGTCGATCGATTGCTGCGCTTCCTGCTCTGCAGACAGCAGAGCGTTGCGCATGGTGTTCGCCGTAATCTGGGCCTTCTTCTCGGTGTCCGAAAGGATGGCGCCGATGTCGGTAAAGGAGGCTTGCACGTTCTGACGCAGGCTGCCTGCCATTGCGTTCGAACGCTGTTCTGCCCGCTCGAATGCCGTTTCCACCATCATGCCGAGACCCTGCATCGTCTTTTCGATCTCTTCCGAACGCTTGACCAGGCCGACCGAGAGGTCGCGCAAGGCCTTCTGGCGCTCTTCGAGGGTGCCCACGAGGTTGGATTGAGCGGCTGATAGAAGTTCGGATGCCTTGCCGAGTACCTTGGTGTGATCGCCGAAGCGGCCCACAATCGAGGAAATCTGACCAAGAGTTTCGCCTGAAACCGCGGTCAGCCGTTCCAACTGACCTTCGAGCAGACGGTTCGATGTCGACAGCATATCACCGGCCTGGTTTGCCGTTTCAGAGAAACGGTCAACAGTCGCGCCAAGGCGTTGGTCAATCGCGTCAATGCTGGTGACAGCCTGCTCGACCACCGAAGACAGGCCCTGGTTGCTTTCACCAAGACGCGTGATCAGGCGTGATGCATTGGCAACAATCGTGCTTTCCGCAGCGCCGAGCGTTGCTGCTGCGCGGTCGGCACGCTCCTGAATGGCGTCAACCACGGCAGCATTCTCACGACGCAAACGCTCTGCGCTCTGTTCGGCTGCCGATGCAATCTGTTCGGCAGCGGTACGACCGGTCTCGGCATAGCTCTCGACGATCGGTGCTGCCTTTTCATCGATGAGACGAGACAGTTCAGCCGAGCGGCTCGACAGCATGGAGTTCAGCTCCCGTGTGCGATCATCCAGAACCGAGCGGATAGAGTTGCCACGGGCTTCAAGTGCCTTTTCCGCTGCCGACATGGTTTCGGCAAGTTCCTGTGTGTTTCCACTGATTGCCTGCCGAATTGCGGAAGCCCGGGCTTCCAGCATGTCACCTGCCTGATTGACCGTGCCGGACAGTTCGGAGATTTGCTTCCCGACCAGTGCTTCGGCCTCTGCGACCTTTTTGGCGATCACATTGCCGGCTTCTGAGAAGGTCTGCGCGACGGTCGCGGCCTGTCCCGCCAGACGGTTCTGTGTTTCAAAGACGCGACGTGCCAGGTCTTCGGAGCGTTCCTCGACCGTCTTGCTGAGCTCTTCGCTGCGTTCGCTGATGCGCTGGGCGAAGACTTCGCTGGTCTCGGACAGGCGGCTAACCGAGCGCTGTGCTTCTTCGTCAAGATCGCGCGCTGCTTCGCTGACTGCGCCGCGCAGGGCGGCTGCGAGACCAGCGGCCTTGCCTTCAATCGTCCGATTGACGTTTTCAAGGCCGATGTTCAGCGCACGATCCATGGTGGCCAAACGCTCATCAACGATAGCCGTACGCTCATCAAAGGTTTCTGCGATCTTGCCGGTGCCCTGTTCCAGAACCCTGGCAACCTTCTCAGACGCTTCGTTGCCGACACGTTCGATGTCACCAACCTTCTCGGCAAGCCGGTTCGCAAATTTCTCGCCGGCGTCGCCAACACGGGCGTCGACACCGTCCAGACCATTGCGGATCCGATCTTCAAGCGTGCCAAGGCTGCTTTCGATACGGGTGCTCGTTTCGTCGAGGCGGCTGGTCATGCCGCTGACCGATTGCTCCACTCGACCCGAAAAGTCCTGTGCCGAACGGGTGATATCCGAGGCGGCGTTTCCGAGTTGCTCGGTGAGCGCACCAGCGGTACCGCGGAGCCGCTCATCGAGGTTATGGCTGGATTGATCGATCGCGTTGCGGATCGCTTCTTCGCGTTCTTCGAGCCCCATCTCCAGCATGCTCGTGCTGGCGGCGATGGTGGCGCCGATGGACGTCGTGTGGTCGAGCAGGCTCTGATCAAGGAGATCCCGTGCTTCGTTGAGAGAGCTCGTAACGGATTGCGTTCCCTGTTCCAGGGTTGCGCGAAGGCGCTGCTGGCTTTCATCAAAACGATTGTCGAAGTCCGTCAATCGTGTGTCGATCTCGGTGACACCTCTTTGCAGGCTATCGGCGATACGACCCGATTTCTCGCCGATGGCCTGCTCCAGCTTGACGGCTGCGTCGTCGAGCGTGCTGGCGAGGCTGGCGGTATGATGTGCCAGAGACTGGTCGAGGCGTTCATCAAGGGTAGACCGCAAGCGATCATGATTCTCAACGAGACGGCTGTCGAAATCGGTGAGGCGGGTGTCGATGTCGGAAATTCCGCGGGAGAGGCTTTCTGCGATCCGTCCCGAGTTTTCGCCGAGGCTTTTTTCAAGCGAACCTGCAGCGTCTTCGAGCGTCGATGCAAGATAGCTGGAATGGCTGGCGAGCGAGAAGTCCAGACGTTCCTGGTTCTCGTTGTATGCCTCACGGATGGCTTCAGCCTTGTCTGCGAAAGCTGCGTCGATCCGGCGATCTGCATCTGCCACCGTCTCGATGATCTGGCTCGCTCGCTGAGAAATGCTCTCATTGAGGTTCCGCTCTCCATCGGAGAGGGTGCCCGCAATTTCTTGGGTCTTCTGCTCAAGCGCTTCGGCTAACCGCTCTTGAGCGCCCGAAAGAGCGTTGACAATTGTCTCTGCACGCGAGGAAAGCGTTTCCTCGAACCGGGACTGATTGTCCGTCAGGGCGGTGTAAAGCGCTCCGCCGCGCTCTTCCATGACGGCATCGATCCGCTGCTGCGCGCGTTCTAGACTTTCCGTCAGTGCATTTGCGCGTGCAGACATCGCATCGGCAATTTCCTGAGCGCGACCAGCCATGGCACTATCGAGCAGTTCCTGCCCGGTGCCCAGTGTCGTTGCAAGAGCGAAAGACTGATCGGTCAGAGCCGCACCAAGGCGATCAATGCTGGATGTCAGGATCCCGTCGATGGCTTCAGAGCCGCCCGAAACCGTTTCGTTGATCCGCGACAGGCTTTCCATCAGCTTGCTGTCGAGTGAGCCGGCCCTCTGGTCGAAGGCGGAGGCAAATTCGGCAACACGCTCATCGAAGGTCGCATTCAATTGACCGATTGTTGCCTGAAGCCTGTCCTCGAAAAGACCAGAGCGAATGTCGAGATCAACCACGGCGTCATCTGCTGCCGACTGCAGCGACTGACGGAATGTCTGGCCACGCTCATCCAGCGTATTGTTGAGCTTGCTGAGGACGCTGTCGAGCGACGTGGTGATCGTTGATTCGCCCGTCTTCAGGCTGTCTGCGATCTCGCGGGTCCTTTCAACCAGCGTTTCGTTCAGCTGACGGGCGCGCTCGTTCAGCGCCGCGTTGAGCTTCTCGGTGTTGGCATCCAGTGTGGATGCACGGGTCTCGAATTCGCCGAGCAGTTCGCGACCGCGTTCGCCAAGAGTGGTCGAGAGGTTCCTGAGCTGCTGATCGAATTCGCCGCTCAGGGTCATGCCGGAGGCGGTCAGCGTCTGAACCATGCTTTCGGTCTTGGCTGTCAGCAGGCTGCCAAGTGCAGTCGCTGCCTGATCGGATTTTTCCATCAGGGCGGCTGCGCGCGTGTCGATCAGAGACGCGAAAGCCTCGCCGGAGGTTGCGAGGCGTACGGCAATCTCTTCAGTTGCGAGCGACAATTCTTCTTTCAGCTGCTCATGGGCGCCCACGATGGAGCTGCGAATACGCTCGGCATGGTTGACGATCGCATCGCGTTCGGAGCCCAGTTCCTGCACAAGTCCGCGTACACGCAATTCGTTATCGGTGTAGCTTCGTTCAAGCGCGGTGACTTCAGAGTGAACCAGAGCTTCAAGTTCAGTCGCCCGTGCAATCGTCCGTTCGATGCCTTCATTCATCGCAGAGACTTCGCGCCGAACGGCCTGACCGACCGTCATGATCCGTTCGGTAGCGATGGTCTCCGGCTCTGAAAGACGCAATGCCACTTCGGCCATCGAGCGCGCTGCATGACGCAGGTCATGAGCACGCGCCATCATAATCGCAAAGGCAAAGAAAAGCATGATCGGTACAAGCGTACCGACGAAGATGCCGACTATGCCCGGCATGGAAATGATGTCGGCGATCGAGGAAGCCTGCCAGATTGCCGCTCCATAAAGAACCTGGGCCAAGCCAACGGCACCCAGTATCCAGAACAGCGATATGATCAACGCGTTGCGGACCGCATACTTCAGCGACCCGCTTTCAATCGATTTCATGATGGCCGCCGGACTGCGACGCGAGGCGTCATTTGCAGGTGCCAGATTGGGTGAGCGCAGCGATGGCTCCGCCAGGGGCTCTGTTCCACGGGGGGCCTGACGTGCCGCCGATTTCTTGGGCGCGGAAGCTCGCTGCTTGCTGGTATCTGACACTATGGCCTCCGCTCCGCGTGACGCGGATCTGGAATCGGTGCTCTCAGGCACATCCTCATCGTCGAAATCGATGCTCAAGGCCGCCTCGAGAGCCTGGAAAGCATTCTCATCAATCGAGTCGGTTTTCTTGTTCGCCATAAGGTTACGCCTCGTTACCGCCTACTCACGGCCACTCGTCTCAATTTCGTAAGCCGCCCGCTACGAAATCTCGACCTTCACTCTTACATTTGGGATTTCCACCATCGCCACGCCAGTGGGAACCCCGTACAAAATCCGGAGCGAGACAACACCATCCAATCGTGTTGCGGTGTTTTTATCACCGACCCGCCTCCGGGAAAAGAATATCATTCTTGACCCGGACCAGTCGTATCGTAGTGACACATCCATGGCGTGGTTACAATTAAAGTGCGTATGCATCCTTAATGGGCGGTTCGGTTGTTAACAGTATTTAAATGGGGGTTTACGGCCAAAAACGCTGCTGTGGCGGTAATTTAGCGGATGTTAACCATAGTTAAAGAATTTCTGCCAGCCCGGTGCCCAACTTAACGGAGTCTGGAGCAGATTGCGCGCAATTCTGGCACCAGATCCATTTTGTCTGAGGATAAGTATCATGGCCGTGCGCAGTATCGCATTTGAGGGAACCGTCAGTCTGAATCCGCAAAAGCCGAGCGATCGGCGGCCCATCGATCTTGTTCTGCTCGCCAACAAGACCAAAGGTGACAAGGCCGCAGAAGTGGAACTGCTGCAGCTTTTTGCCCGCCAGGCGCGGGGATGTGTTCATGCCTTCGCGAGTGATGCGTCTCATATCGACACAAAAGCTGCAGTTCGACGGCTTAAGTCTGCTGCCGAGTCCGTCGGGGCGAGCCGCGTTGTGGCTGCGGTTGATGCCATCGATGAAGCAGGAGCTACCGCAGAGACCATGGCGACGGTTGCGGCGGCTGTTCTGGAAGCCGAGCACTTTATTCTCAAGCTTGCGCGTTAACACGTCGAGCACTGCCGGAAGTGATGGGGCGCTATGCCGCGCGGATCCTCGCACGCTTGCTGCCGGGTTGTGTTGACTGCCTCAAGATTTTGTCCGATGTGTTCGCCACTTCGATAAGCTCAAGTGGATGGTGAAATGGCGAATATCAGCTTCATAGCCTTCGATGGCACTCGTTTTGACATCGCAGCGGCAGACGGTTCTACCGTGATGGAGAACGCAGTCCGGAATTCGGTGCCCGGGATTGACGCAGAATGTGGCGGTGCCTGTGCCTGTGCCACCTGTCATGTCTATGTCGACGACGCCTGGACAGAGAAGGTCGGACCTCCTTCTACCATGGAAGAGGACATGCTGGATTTCGCGGTGGATGTGAGGCCGACATCGCGGCTGTCCTGTCAGATCAAGGTAACTTCGGCCCTCGACGGTCTTGTTGTGCACGTGCCAGAGCGCCAGGGCTGAGAGGCCTCCGTTTTTTGGGTTCCCAATACCCAAAAAAGCCCCGCTCTCTTTTGACGGAGGAGCGGGGCAAGGGGGCGCATCGCCGAACCAGGCGAGGGAGGAAGCACCTGTGGCACCAAGACGCGCCGGGAGAACTCGAATTGTGGGGAACGCAACTGTTACGTGATGTCATGACAGTTTTATTTTAGTTTTTTGACAAGTTCTATCGCTAGAATTTGCTGGTTATTCACAGGGCAATTCACAAGGCTCACGCAAGGCTGCCGGTTGGTGCAACTCAGTGGCCTGCTCAAAAATGACAGAAATCAAGTATTTCAGTTTGTGGAGCGACCGCTGCGGTAACGTAGCAAACGAATCATCCGCGCTTCGAAGTTTTTCGCCTCCACTCGGTCGAACTGGATCTGCGCCTTGTCATGTTCGTCCGTGACGCGGTCCGTGGTCTCGGCCACCTTGTCTTGCATGCGCGTACAATCGCGTTCCGGTCGCAATCGCGTCAGGGCGTCTTGTAGCTCCCGTGCATATTGTCGAGCGATTTCGGCATGCCTTTCCTCATGGCGCTTTATGTCGCTGGCCAACGTATCCCATAACAGAGCCATATCAGTGTCTGCGCGCTTTCGATTTGTCCAGCGCGGCAGAATTATCCTTGTGTTGACGGTTACCTGCACGTCTTCGACCCAGCATCTTCTGCCGTCCTCGACATAGGATAAATCACCGCCAAACTGGATGCGGGTTGCGCCGGGGTGGCGCAGTCCCGTGCTGTTGGTCAGAGGGCCTTTGCGGGTGAGTTCGTTGTCGATCTCTTCCGCAGTCCTGCCGCCGATGTTGAAATAGGTGATCGACTTGGTTGCCAACATCTCGGCTTCTGCGGCGGGGATGCCGATGGCTATCATGGCCATACCAAGCCCCAAAGCCGGTAATCGGCGGTATGTTGTCATTCTTGATGTCCGCAATGTTGAATTTGCCGCGTCCTTCGGGCATAGCCAAGTCTGCTCCACTATCGCAGCTTCCCCCAGATCCGTCGAGAGGATAGACCCCCGTGACACACGGCAGACCCAAGAATTGGCGGGTGGCGCATGGCCGTTCCCTCCGGCTCGATCAGGGGGGAGTATTGATGGCCATCATCAATGTCACGCCGGATTCCTTTTCCGATGGCGGCCTTCACAATACGGTGGCGGATGCAGTGGACTTTGCCATGCGATGTGTGGATGAGGGCGCCGGAATACTGGATATCGGCGGGGAATCGACGCGTCCAGGTGCTGCCGAGATCACCTCGAATGAGGAGCTTGCAAGGGTGATCCCCGTCATAGAGGATTTGGCCCGGCGCACGGATGTCCTTATTTCGATCGACACGTATCGTGCATCGACAGCAAGAGCCGCGATCACGGCTGGCGCGCACATCATCAACGATGTTCACGGTCTGCAACGGGAGCCTGAGATCGCCAGGGTTGCGGCAGAAACCGGGGCCGGGCTCTGCATCATGCATACTGGTCGCGGCAGGGAAAAGCTTGCCGATCCGATTGAAGACCAGCGCCATTTTTTCGACCAGTCGCTTGCGATTGCCAAGGCTGCCGGCGCCGCGGAGGAAACCATCATGCTCGATCCGGGTTTCGGCTTTGCCAAGGAAACAACCGAGGAGAATCTCTCGCTGTTGAACCGTTTTTCGGAATTGCATCAGCTCGGTTATCCGCTTCTCGTCGGGACGTCCCGCAAGCGGTTCCTAGGCGCGATTACAGGTCGAGATGCAAAAGACCGGGACGCGGCCACGGCTGCCACGACGGTGGCGTTGAGGCTGAAAGGGGCGAGCGTTTTCCGGGTTCATAATGTCGCGATCAATCGCGATGCCCTGTTGCTAGCCGATGCTATGCTGGCGCAGGAACAGGCGGTACGCCAAGGATAACTGAAATGACGAGTACCTACACGATCACCCTGAAGAACTGTTCCTTTTTTGCCTATCACGGCTTCTATCCGGAAGAGGGCGTGCTCGGGCAGAGATTTTATGTGGACGCAGAATTTGATGTCGCTGCGGCGGTGGCCGCAGAGCGCGATGAACTTGAAGGCACCGTCGATTATGGACTTGCTTTCAAAGTGATCGAAGAAACGGTCCTCAAGGAAAAGCGACGGTTGATCGAAGCCCTTGCGCTGACAATTTCAAAGGCCTTGCTCTCGCGCTTTCCGGAGATTACCCGTGTCAAAATCAACGTTCGCAAACCAAGCGCGCCGATTCAGGGCGTGCTCGATTATGTAGAGGTGACCGTTGAAGACCGCCGCTGACGCTTGGCACACGGCGACACTGGGGCTTGGCGGAAACATCGGTGATCCAGTGGCCTCCATGGCGCGGGCGCTCACGCTCTTGGATCTGCGTGAGGATTGCCGGGTGGCAGAGGTGTCAGGCCTTTATCGGACCCCGCCTTGGGGAATGGTTGATCAGGCCGAGTTTTACAATGCCTGCGCTCTTGTCGAGACACGTCTGTCTCCCCGAGCGCTTTTATCGACCTGCCTTGAGATCGAGCGCGACATGAAGCGGGAGCGCATCGAACGCTGGGGGCCGCGCACGATCGATATCGATATCCTGACATTTGAAGATATTCTGCTCGTTGACGAGCATCTGAAGATCCCCCATCCAAGGATGACGGAACGCGCATTTGTCCTGAAGCCGCTTTCCGATATCGCCGCTGGCCAAGTGGTTCACGGAAAAACGGTTGCCGAATGGCTAGGGCAATCGGATGTGACCGGCATCACGCTCGCAAATGGTAACCGAGGCTGGTGGCGCGCCTGAACGAATGGTCAGGCGCCGAGAATGTCTAATTGCCGGAAGAGAGGTCGGCCTGAGCGCTTGCCTCTCTGTTGAGCTTGAGGCCGATCACCGGGATCAACCTGTCTTCGACCTTCACAGAGATCGTGATGTGCATCGCGTCGTTGTCTTCCAGACGCGCCACCATGGCACCGTTCAATTTGGCGCGGTTGATGCCCATTACGGCGCGGTTGCCCGTCACCTGACCAGATACGATATCGAGACCCTTCCCATCGGCACCATCCAGGAACTTGCCGGTATAGGTGCCAGAGACATTCGAGATGACAGCTGACATGGGCTGGCTGAACATGCCGACGCGGCAGGTGCCGTCAAGTGTCAGGCCCGTATCCCTGCCGCTGGCAGACAGACCGGTCAGATTGCAGGTGAACTTCGTGCCCTTGTATTTGCCGGCGACGATCTCGCCCGGGCCTTTCCAGACACCCGCGACGGAATCGAAGAAACGCTTGTCACGCGGATTGGCCTCCGCAACCGGTGCAGAAGCGAGCACCGCGACGGCGGCAAATATGGATGCGCTGCGGAGATGATGCGAAAGGAAGCGAAACATCGTTTTACCTTGGTACGAGCAACCAGAAACCCGCAAGCAGGGTAGCCTCAAAATGGTTAATGCATCATTTCCTTAACCATAAATCGGGCTTCCGGCAATCGCTGTCGGAAGGCGGTTGGGTATTCGCCCTATGGCCGCTCTGATTTTTCCCGCTCTCCCGGTGTCGCCGAGACCGGCGAGAGGTCGGAGATGAAGTCGCCGATGCTTGGACGCTTGAGCGCACGGAACGGCAAAGGGCGGCAGAGATCCATTGCGGCAATACCGATACGCGCGGTCATCAACCCGTTGACAACACCCTCGCCAAGCCGGGCGGAGAGGCGGGAAGCCAGACCATGACCGAGGAGTTGCTGGGCAAGACTGTCGCCAAGCGCAACCGTGCCCGTGACGGCGAGGTGTGTAACCACATCCCGCAACAGGCGAAGCATGCCAATTTTGCCGGGGCGTCCTCCATAGAGTTCTGCCATGGAGCGGACAAGGCGGACGATTTCGAACAGGACATAGGCGAGATCGAAAACAGCTCTCGGACTGACGGCGGTGACCACAGAGACGCGCTTGGCAGACGACAGAATGAGGCGTCGCGCATTCGTGTCGAGCGCAGACAGCAGTTCGCGTTCAGCAAGCTCGATCAACTGTGGTCCGTCAATAATGTCATCTCGACTCTCCTCCAGCACTTTTCGACCGCGATTGCTTTCAGGTCTCGATGCCAGGAGGGCATCAAGGCGAGACACAATGGCTCTGGCTTTTGCAGGCTGTTTTGTCATCCATGCGTCAACGGAGTCATTCTTGAGCGACTGGACAGCTTGCAGCCGGTAAAGTCCGGCCAGTTCCCTGCCAACTGCAAGCGCCAGCGCGATGACGCCGATCGCAATCATGCTGAGCGCCAGATAACCGAGCCAATCCGCGCGGTTGAAGAGATCGCGAACGAGGCCGTCCAGCCACAGGCCGAGGGCCAGCGAAATCAGGATTCCGAAGGCACCGAAAGCGAGCTTGAGGAAGGAAAAGCGCGATTTCCTGGCGGGCGGCAACGGCAACGGCTCACTGTCGATGGCATCGCGCAGAAAGGGATCCTCGTCGTCCGGCACAAGCACGACGCTTCCATCGGGGAAGCTTTGCGGCGACCGTGCCCTGTCCATTCGGCCTCCATTGCTGTCGACAATCGTTTTCTCAGGTTCAATGGCAAAGGATCCGGGCTTGCGGGATATGTCCGTCGGTTGGTTCTTCTTCATGCGAGACGATCTCCCAACAGGAACTGCAGTGCCCTGTCGAGCCGGATATGGGGCACGGAGAGCTTGATGCCGGCACCACCTTCTTCGAGCGCCGGTGGGCGGAAGCGCACGATGTTGAGGTCAGGCAGGGCCTTGCCATGATCAAGGGCGGAGAAGAAGGTTTCGGGATTTTCCGGAAGATCGCCCGGGAAGACCGCGGTCTTCCGTTCCCCGTCAAACTGCTCACCCGCTATCGTCTCGCCTGCCATGGGAGTGCCGACGATCACCGGCAGATCATGACCGTCTCTGCGCACTCTGGCTTCGCGCGTTGCCCGCACCGAGGCAATTGCCATCACCTCGATCTCGGCTCCGCGCATATCTATGGTCCTGATCGCGCGATCAACCAGGCGGCGGGTCAAGGCCTCGAGCCTGTCATGGCTTTCGTGATGCAGGTGGTCCGCCTTGGTGGCGGCGACCAGTACGCGATCAATGCGACGGCGAAAGAGCGCGGTCAGGATATTGTTGCTGCCGGCACGGAAGCAGGCGAGAACGTCGCCCAAAGCGCGCTCCAGATCCTCAACAGCCTCAGGTCCACGGTTGATTGCCTGGAGCGCATCAACCAGCACGATCTGGCGATCGAGCCGTGCAAAGTGCTCGCGGAAAAAGGGCTTCACGACAACTGTTTTATAGGCTTCGAAACGGCGCTCCATCATCGCAAGGAGTGAACCTTTCGGAGCGTTCAGGTCTTCGGGCGAGGGTAGCGGTGCAAAGGTGAGGGCGGGAGAGCCCTCCAGGTCGCCGGGCATGAGGAAACGTCCTGGCGGGAGTGTTGACAGCGAGCGTTCGTCGGATTTGCAGGCCTTGAGGTAGCTGGTGAAAGCCTCTGCCAGATCCTTTGCAACCATTTCGTCGGCCGGGCCAAGCGGGTCGACCCGCCCGGTCAGGGCAAGCCAGTCTTTGGAGAGTTCTGCTCGGACGCCAGATCCCGCCAAGGTCAGAGTGTTCTCGGAAAACTTGCGATAGGTCTGGTCCAGGAGGGGTAGATCCAGAAGCCATTCGCCCGGATAGTCCACAATATCAATCGAAAGGCGGCCCGGTGACAGCCAGCGGTTCCAGGCACTGGCGCTCTGATACTCGATTGTCAGCCGCAATTCGGAGATGGCACGTGTGGAGTCCGGCCAGATCCTATCACGCACCAGAGCCCGAACATGATCCTCATACTGGAAGCGGGGTACTGCGTCGTCAGGCTGCTCGTCCAGTCGCGTCTGACCGATCCGGCCCGAACGCAAGGGTTCAAGGAGTGGTAGACGGCCACCATGCAGGAGATTATGCACGAGGGAGGAAATGAACACGGTTTTCCCGGCGCGCGAAAGACCTGTCACCCCAAGGCGGATCGTCGGACTGACGAGGGCTGACGCCCTGTCCACGACATTGTCCATCGCGATCGCGGCTTCATCGGTAATGCTTGTCAGGGATGGGGGCAATGGGATCGTCCTGCGGCTCTCTTTTGCGTGATATAGGATGTCCTAACAGGGCGCAAAAGGGTGGGCGCGTCAACGAGCGCGAACCAGCCCACTGAAAAGGCCGCTTTCGCGTCCGATTATTCGTAAATGAGGCGGCCTTGTCAGGCGACCAGAAAGTCCTTCAAAGCCCAGCTGTGGCCTTGTCCGGCTAGGTCGATGGTGTCGATGACGGCGAGCCCTGCTGGCGGATAACCTTCAGGGACTGTGCGGGCCATGATGTCATCTCCGACAAGATGGGCGAAAACCTCCTCGATTGCCGGATTGTGGCCAACTACCATCATGGATGACAGACGATTGTTGGCGTTCAGGATCTCGAGATAGGTTTCGGCCGGCGCATTGTAGAGGGCATCGACAAACTGCAGTTCAACCAGACCTGAAAAGGCGCGGGTGATTGCTTCTGCCGTCTGACGGCAGCGTGTGGCCGTCGAAGAAAAGATCATTTCCGGGCGGTAGGAAAGGTCTGCGGCCCGTTCGGCAAGCAACTCCGCTTCCGCAAATCCAGCGTCCGACAGTGAACGATCGAAATCCCGACCGCCAGGCTCTGCCCATGCTGATTTTGCGTGGCGTAGCAGATAGATGCGGGATGGTGGCGTTTTCAGTGGTGTCATCTGTCAAACTTCCCGCGTCCGATCGGCACTGATCAATGAACTAGCTGTTTCCTCTGGGGTCCGTCAACTGGCAGGTTGCTTGCCTGCGTTGCTCATGAACAGCCCCTATCTGGGGAGGCGCAAGCTCGGAGTGCCGCGGGGGTCGTTCAGAATTGTGGTTAAATATTATACATTTAGATGAAAATTGTGACAGATTTAAAAATGGCGCTGTAACAGTCTGAAGACTTGAACAGCATGTTCTTAAGGGATATAGAACCGGCCATTGAGATGTTCTTCAGGAGAATCGCGTTGAGTGAGAAGATCAATCTTAGCAATTATGTCCTCTCGGAAGACGATGAGTTCATGAACGCAAACCAGCGGGCCTATTTCAGGGCCAAGCTCGTCGCCTGGAAGAATGACATTCTCCGTGAAGCGCGCGAGACGCTGGATCATCTGGCGGAGGAGAGCGCCAACCACCCCGATCTGGCTGATCGTGCTTCATCAGAGACTGACCGTGCCATCGAACTGAGGGCCCGCGACCGTCAGCGGAAGCTGATCGCAAAAATTGACGCGGCACTGCAGCGGATTGATGACGGCACTTATGGATATTGCGAAGAGACCGGTGAGCCAATCGGTCTGAAGCGACTGGATGCGCGTCCGATCGCGACCTTGTCCATCGAGGCCCAGGAGCGTCATGAGCGTCGCGAGAAGGTTTACCGCGACGAATAACCGTCGTTGCGACCATCTGAGTCATGTCAATTTCTATCCGAAAGGCCGGTCCTTGTACCGGCCTTTCGCGTTTTTCAGTTCCGGCTCGCGGAGATATCGCCAAAAATCTTCGCAATCTCGTTTTGAAGCTCCGCGTCCTTCTTTTCCGGAGAGGCGGGGCTATCGACAGGGAGGTCGGCCAAAGGATCGGGACGAACGGTCGGCAGGACGGCGGCCATGGGAAGGGATGGCCGATCCGGCATGATGGAGACCGAAGGCGCCACGTCGGGACGTGCGGCAGGGGGCGGACGCGAAATGGCATCGAGTTGCGCTTCCATTTCCTGCTCAAGAACGCGTTCGAACTCACTCAGGTTGCGCCGCTCTGCGGAGGGCTGTCCGGCACCTGACTCCGGCTCACGATTGACCGGTTTTTCCGCCACCGAAGGCGACTGTGGTGCGGTTGATGGTGCCTGTTGTCCAATCACTCTCGCGCGGGCGGCATCAAGGATATCTTGCGCCGCCGGTGCCGATATTGACGGTGGTGTGGGCTCGGTCGCCCTTGCTTGCTCAATCTTCGGCTCAACGCGGCCAAGCAAGCTTTCGTCATTGGATGGCACGGTCATCGGTTTTCCCGGTCCTTCGCCCGCCATTGGTGAAAAGGCCGGATTGAAGCCCTTCACATCCAGTGGCTTTGGGTCGGTCGGCTCCGGTCTTGCCAGATCCGGCCTCCCGACTGGGGTACGTGCTGGAGCGTCTTGCATCTCCGGCTTGCTCCTGGCCTGCCATGTGCCATCTCTCACAATCGTCTCGTTCGTCGCAAGCGCAACCGCAAGAGGGGCTGTGTATGGCTCTGATCGCTTGTTAGACGGGTTCATCTCCATTGCTGCCACCGATTTGGGGGATTGCTGCGCCTCGGCACGCTGCGGCTGCGGCTCCAGCAATGCGGCGTCAGAAATCGGTCTCGGTGATGATGCCGGGGCCAGAGGCTGCGGCTGAGAGGGTGAACTTGCCAGGTCTGTCTTCTGTTGTGCGGGCGGCTGGCTTCTGGTTTCGGCCAAGACGGGTTGCCGTTCAGGTCGCACTGGCTGTGCTAGGCTTGGAGGCGCCGAGTCCTGAATGATCTGAGCTGCTTTCTGTTGCTGTTCTGCCGGAGTCACATTGACGAAGTTGCGATTATCGCCGATCCCGCTCTCAATCACGATGTCAGTCGGTCCGCCGATCATCACAAGATGTTCGACGTCATCGCGTCGGATGAGAACGATCCGCCGCCTTGCATCGACTGCCGCAGCGTCCAGGACCTGCAACCGGGGCTGCCGATTGCGCCCGCCGCGAACAAAGGGCGAGGAAGGCCGATTTCGCATCAACCACAATACGATGAAAAGGAGGAGAAGTGCGAGGGCGACACCCAGGGCGGCCACCAAAAAGCGGCCCCCATAGGCCGAAAGCAGATCTTCCATGATGCTGTGCGCTCCCTTTTGGCTGTCGTTTTCGCAGAAGAGCCTGCTTTCCGCAATCAGGCTGCGTGGTCAACGCTCTCAAAGTGTGACACAAATTGCCGTCAGAATGCGGCATTCCTGTGGGATAGTCTTCAGAGCGGGGTTTTGAGGCCTCTCTCCGCTTTTTGCTCTTCTTGCAAATTGCTAGACAGAAGATGAGCGACGATTCCCGCTTGGGATATGGCGCGCGACCATGCACGAGGACTTCATGACAAGAAAACCCAAGGACGGCGACATCGAGGCCCCCCTGGTGGACCGTGGCAGTGGGACCGGGACCGCGTTGCGCATACTCGTTCTGGCAATCGTTCTCGTCGCGGCCTCCGTCTCCTTTGTCGTATTTCGAGACCAACTCGACAACGAGATCGTGCTCGGGATTCTGGGCATTTTGGCGATGATGGGTATATTCTTCATCGTGTCGTCGATTATCGGCTTTGTCGAGGTGATGCCGCAGTCGCAATCCGACGACCTCGCGCGGCGGTTCTTGTCCAGCCAGCCGGAAGGCACGCTGATCACGGACATCGACGGGCGCATCGTCTATGCCAATACGGCCTATGGAGAGATGACTGGCGCGCGCAAGGCGACGGAAGTTCAGACGCTGGAAGCACACTTGTCTCGCTACCGGGAGTCGAGCGAGGCGCTCTATCGTCTGACCAACGGTTTGCGCGAGGGACGTGAAAGCTATGAGGAATTCCGGCTTCTGAAACCTCTTGGGCAGGCATCCGGTCACGGATCGGGCGCCCATTGGTATCGTCTCAAGGCGCGTTTGCTCGCCGGGCAGGGGAAGGAGCGGAAACTGCATGTCTGGCAAATTTCGGACATCACAACCGAACGCGATGACCAGGAGCGGTTCTTCAAGGAGTTGCAGCATGCAATCGATTATCTCGATCACGCGCCGGCAGGCTTCTTCTCCGCAGGTCGGAAAGGCGAAATCTATTACATCAATGCGACGCTTGCCGAATGGCTTGGGGTCGATCTCACCAAATTCTCACCGGGTTCAGTGACTATTGCGGACCTGGTTGCGGGCGAGGGAATGGCGCTGATTGATTCGGTTCAGGCAGAGCCCGGTCAAGCGCGCACCGAGACACTCGATCTCGACCTCAGACGGGTTAACGGGCAGAGCCTGCCTGTGCGGCTCGTGCATCGCGTTCGCGCTGCGCGCGATGGTGCTCCGGGCGAAAGTCGGTCAATCGTGCTCGCACGGCAGGATGGCGGGACCTCCGATCAGTCTGCTTCCATCGCCTCAATGCGTTTTACCCGCTTTTTCAACAATACACCCATGGCGATTGCCTCGGTGGACGGCCAGGGGCGGATACTTCGTACCAATGCGCCGTTCATGAAACTGTTCTCCGATATCATCAGCCGCGACCAGATTGATCGTGGCGAAGTGCTGGAAATGGCTTTCCATGATGGTGAAAGGGAGCGTTTCAGGGAAGCGCTGGCGGCGGCGAAAGACAGGCAGGTCGATATTGCGCCGATCGATAGCCGGCATCCGACCAATGAAGGCCGACATTTCCGTTTCTACGTCAATGCGGTGATTGATCAGAGCGATGAGGCCCCGGAAGAGGCAGCCATCGTTTATGCCGTCGATGTCACGGACCAGAAGGCTCTGGAGGCCCAGATGGCCCAGACCCAGAAGATGAATGCCGTGGGCACGCTTGCCGGTGGTATTGCGCATGACTTCAACAATGTGCTGACGGCCATCCTGCTGTCGTCGGATCATCTGCTTTTGCAGGCAAGGCCATCCGATGCAAGTTTTGCCGACCTCATGGAAATCAAGCGGAATGCCAACCGTGCGGCGGTACTGGTGCGCCAGTTGCTCGCTTTCTCGCGCAAGCAGACAATGCGTCCTTCGGTGCTCAATCTGACCGATGTGATCGGGGATCTGCGAATGCTCGTCGACCGGCTGATCTCGGGCACGAATGTCAAGCTGAAGGTGGAGTATGGCCGTGATCTTTGGCCGGTAAAGACAGATCTTTCGCAATTCGAACAGGTGTTGATCAACCTCTGTGTCAACGCCCGCGATGCCATGCCGGAGGGTGGGACGATCACGGTATCGACCCGCAACATTGATGCCGAGCAGGTGCGTGCGTTCCAGTATCGCGGATTGCCCGAGGAAGATCTGGTGCTGATCGAGGTCGAAGACACTGGTACCGGCATCCCCGCGGATATCATGGACAAGATCTTCGAGCCGTTTTTCACGACCAAGGAAGTGGGCAAGGGAACCGGCCTGGGCCTGGCGATGGTTTACGGCATCGTCAAACAGTCTGGCGGTTACATCTATCCTGAATCGGAAGTCGGCAAGGGAACGGTGTTCCGGATCTTCCTGCCAAGGCACATCCCCGAGGTCCAGGTTGCAGCCGAGATCAAGGCTGCTACGCCGGTGTCGGGCGTTGAATCTGCCAAACTCGCCGCGCCGCCTGCCGAAGCCGAGGCGGTTGCCGAAAACCAGGATCTGACGGGCAAGTCTGCCGTTGTTCTGCTGGTCGAAGATGAGGAAGCTGTGCGCCGTGGAGGAAAGCGAATGCTGGAAACCCGTGGCTACACCGTCCACGAAGCCGGGTCAGGTGTCGAAGCCCTCGATGTCATGGACGAGCTCGACGGTCAGGTCGACATCGTCGTTTCCGACGTCGTCATGCCGGAGATGGATGGTCCGACGCTTTTGACCGAACTTCGCAAGAAGTATCCGGACCTCAAGTTCATCTTCGTCTCGGGCTATGCGGAAGACGCCTTCGCGCGCAATCTTCCGGCAGATGCCAAATTCGGCTTCCTGCCGAAACCATTCTCCCTCAAGCAACTGGCTGTTGCCGTTCGGGAAATGCTGGACGGGACCGACTAGTCCTCCAGGGAAGGTTGTCTGCCGCCGGTCCTCGGACAATGGAGGGAGCGGCGGCAGTTCCGACGGTCGGTCATTCGATCATTGCGACTGCAATTTCAGCAGCGAGGCGGGCGTTGTTTTCTACGAGGGCGATGTTGGTCCTGAGGCTCCGACCGCCAGTCAGGTGGAAGATATTGTCGAGCAGGAAGGGCGTCACGGCCTTGCCGGTGACATCCTCGCGGTCGGCATTGGCCAGCGCCCGGCTGATATAGATTTCCATTTCTTCCCTAGGGATTTCGTCGGTCTCGGGCACCGGGTTTGCAATCAGCATGCCGCCATCAACTCCAAGCTGGTCGCGGGTCTTCTGGAAGTTGGCAATCGCGGCCGGGCTGTCGAGAGACAGCGGACTTTTCAATCCCGAATCCCGCGACCAGAATGCGGGGAACTGTTCACTGCCGAAAGTCACCACTGGCACACCCCGTGTTTCCAGGACTTCCAGCGTCTTTGGAATATCAAGGATAGCCTTTGCACCGGCGCAAACCACGATGACCGGTGTCTTCACGAATTCCTCAAGGTCTGCGGAGATATCAAAGTTTTCCTCAGCACCTCGATGGACACCGCCAATGCCACCGGTGGCAAAAACGGAGATTCCGGCGCGGGCCGCTGCAATCATGGTGGCCGCAACAGTGGTCGCACCGGTGCGACGCTCTGCGATGGCAAAGGCCAGATCGGCGCGGGAAACCTTCATGACCGACTTCGCCTGGGCAAGCTTTTCCAACTGCTCGGCTTCAAGGCCAATATGGAGAGTACCATCCATGACGGCGATGGTAGCTGGCACAGCCCCGTTTTCTCGGATGATATCCTCCACACTGCGCGCCATCTCCAGATTGCCCGGATAGGGCATGCCATGGGTGATGATGGTCGATTCCAAGGCGACGATCGGTGCCTTGCGGGCCTTTGCCGCAGCAACTTCGCGGGAATAGCTAATCGGCAGGAGAGGGGAGATGCTGCGGGTCATGGATATGCCTGTCTGATGTCGTTTTCCGGGTTGAGAACTTGTGTGGCAACCGGAACTTCCTGAAGGGTCCGGTGCAGACTAACGGTGCTCAAGGCGCTTGAGGCGGCTTGTGGGGATCTGAGTGTGATGATGGCAGCTGCCGTTGCGTGGCGCAACGCTTCGGTCGTCGTGGCGCCGCTGAGGCTGGCTGAGATGAAGCCCGAGGCAAAGGAATCGCCTGCGCCAGTCACATCGGCAATTTCTTTGAGCCTTGGCGGAGCCAGTACGGCAACTTCGCGCGGGTTGAAGGCGATGGCTTCCCGGTCTCCCCGCGTTACGACGCCGCCATTCAGCCCGGCGTTGCGGAGGAGCTCTGGCCAATGATGTGGATCGGTTGGCTTTTGTCCCGCTACAACTTCGGCCTCGGCCTCGTTCATGAAGAGTGTGGTCAGTCCCCCTAGGCAACCACGAAAACGCTCGACCTTGGCCGGGGAAATGGCAATTGCATAAAGCGGTATCTGTCTCGTGCTTGCCTCGCCTGACAGAGCCTGAAGGGTTTCTGCCGAGAGGTTTGCATCGCAGATCAGCGCGGTCGCCTTATTCATCGCATTACGAACCGTCCGGGCGCGAAGACGCCGCGGTGTGAACTGCCTGTAAAGGTCCATATCTGCGACGGCAATGACGAGGTTGCCATCGGCTTCCAGAATGGCCGTGTAGCTAGGTGTCACCCGGTCGAGAAATGTCAGCGGCACATAGGCAACACCCGCCTCTTCCGCCGCGACACGAACGGTTTCGCCGGCCTGATCGCCGCCACGAGGCGCAATCATCGCGACTTCATGACCCAGCCTCGCAAGGTTTCTGGCCGCGTTGAACCCGCCGCCGCCCGCCTCTTCGGTGAAGCGGCCTGGATTGCTCGCGCCGGGAAAGGTGCGCCCGGAGATCTGGCCGCGCCGGTCGAGATGCGCACCGCCCAGGACCAGTATAGAGTGATTCATCGCATTGCTTTCATAACTGCTGCCAAGGTTCGGAATCCAAGGCTAAATTACAGAAAGACACGAGCTGAAGCGCGGTGTCAAGTTTTTGCAGAACAGCTAAAAACAAAGCCAGAACATGGGGTTATTTCCTGTTTGATTCCAGAAGCTTCACAGGCACTTGCGCAACAAGAACAAAAAGAGTACAAAATCGACATTGCAGCTTCATTGCCTATGCGGCTTGAATAACCTAAAGGTGGATCAAATGGCACAGAACTCTTTGCGGCTCGTAGAGGAAAAATCGGTGGATAAAAGCAAGGCATTGGAAGCAGCCCTTTCGCAGATCGAACGCTCGTTCGGCAAGGGCTCGATCATGAAACTCGGCGCAAACGAGAGCGTCGTTGAGATTGAAACGGTTTCCACTGGTTCGCTCAGCCTTGATATTGCTCTTGGTATAGGCGGTCTGCCGAAAGGCCGTATCATCGAGATCTATGGTCCTGAGAGTTCTGGTAAGACGACGCTTGCGTTGCAGACGATTGCGGAAGCGCAGAAGAAGGGTGGCATCTGCGCCTTTGTCGATGCTGAACATGCGCTTGATCCGGTCTATGCCCGCAAGCTTGGCGTTGATCTGCAGAACCTTCTCATTTCCCAGCCGGACACCGGTGAGCAGGCGCTCGAAATCACCGATACGCTTGTCCGCTCCGGTGCCATTGACGTTCTCGTTGTCGACTCGGTAGCCGCCTTGACGCCACGGGCAGAAATCGAAGGTGAAATGGGCGACAGCCTGCCGGGCATGCAGGCCCGCTTGATGAGCCAGGCGCTGCGCAAGTTGACGGCGTCGATTTCGCGTTCGAACTGCATGGTGATCTTCATCAACCAGATCCGCATGAAGATCGGGGTGATGTTCGGCTCGCCCGAAACGACGACAGGCGGTAACGCTCTGAAGTTCTACGCCTCCGTGCGCCTCGACATCCGCCGGATCGGCGCCGTCAAGGATCGGGAAGAGGTTGTTGGCAACCAGACCCGCGTGAAGGTTGTCAAGAACAAGATGGCGCCGCCCTTCAAGCAGGTCGAGTTCGACATCATGTATGGTGAGGGCGTATCAAAGACCGGTGAGTTGATCGATCTCGGTGTGAAGGCTGGCATCGTCGAAAAGTCGGGTGCCTGGTTCTCCTACAACAGCCAGCGTCTGGGTCAGGGGCGTGAGAATGCCAAGCTTTTCTTGCGTGACAATCCGGCAGTTGCCCAAGAGATCGAATTGTCGCTCCGACAGAATGCCGGCTTGATTGCCGAGCGGTTCCTTGAGAATGGCGGGCCGGATGGTGACGATTCGGCTGTTGATCCGGACGCGTGATCTTCTCTGCTGGGTGTTGAATGATGCCGGTTCCACGTCGAAAGAGGTGGGGCCGGTTTTCTTTTGTGTGCTGGACAGGTGCACGGCCCAACGATAAAAGCCATTGATTTTCTGAGATGAGGCCGAATTGAGGCCGAGGTAAAGGGCGTGCCATGAGCGGTGTAAATGATATCCGGTCCACTTTCCTGGATTACTTCAAGACCAATGGCCATGAGGTCGTTTCGTCGAGCCCGCTCGTTCCGCGCAACGACCCGACCCTGATGTTCACCAATGCCGGAATGGTTCAGTTCAAGAACCTGTTTACCGGCCTTGAGACGCGGCCTTATTCGACAGCCGTCACGGCCCAGAAATGCGTCCGTGCCGGTGGCAAGCACAATGACCTCGACAATGTCGGTTACACGGCGCGCCACCACACTTTCTTTGAAATGCTCGGCAATTTTTCCTTTGGCGACTATTTCAAGGAGCGCGCCATCGAGCTTGCCTGGAACCTGATTACCAAGGAATTCGGCCTCGACAAGAAGCGATTGCTGGTGACGGTCTATCACACGGATGACGAGGCCCATGGCCTGTGGAAGAAGATTGCCGGTCTGACTGATGACCGGATCATCCGGATCCCGACAAGTGATAATTTCTGGGCGATGGGTGATACCGGACCTTGCGGTCCGTGTTCTGAAATCTTCTATGACCACGGCGACCATATCTGGGGTGGTCCTCCGGGCTCTCCTGAGGAAGATGGCGATCGCTTCATCGAGATCTGGAACCTCGTCTTCATGCAATATGAGCAGGTGACGAAGGAAGAACGCATCAATCTGCCGCGTCCTTCGATCGACACAGGCATGGGACTTGAGCGCGTCGCTGCAGTTTTGCAGGGTCGCCACGACAATTATGACATCGATCTGTTCCGGGCGCTGATTGAGGCGTCCGAGGATCTGACGGGCGTCAAGGCCGAGGGTGAGCGGCGGGCCAGCCACCGCGTCATCGCGGACCACCTCCGCTCTTCCGCCTTCCTCATTGCCGACGGTGTTCTGCCGTCCAACGAAGGGCGCGGCTATGTGCTGCGACGGATCATGCGTCGGGCCATGCGGCACGCGCAGCTTCTGGGCGCTCGTGAACCGGTGATCTTCAAGCTGCTGCCGACACTCGTGCAGCAGATGGGGCGTGCCTATCCTGAGCTTGGACGTGCAGAAGCCCTGATTTCTGAAACGCTGAAGCTGGAAGAAACGCGCTTCCGCAAGACCCTGGAACGGGGTCTGTCCCTGCTCTCCGATGCGACATCCAGTCTCGGCAAAGGCGACAGCCTTGATGGTGAAACCGCATTCAAGCTCTACGACACCTATGGCTTCCCGCTGGACCTGACCCAGGATGCGCTGCGCGGTCGCGGCATCGGCGTGGACCTCACAGGCTTCAACGATGCCATGCAGCGTCAGAAGGCGGAAGCGCGGGCCAATTGGGCAGGATCCGGCGACAAGGCAGCCGAAACCATCTGGTTCGAGCTGAAGGATCGTTTCGGGGCTACGGAATTTCTGGGCTATTCTTCCGAGACAGCCGAAGGTGAAATCCAGGCTCTGGTGCGGGATGGCGCCTCAGTCGAGGTCGCGTCGGCGGGCGATAGCGTTCAGGTCGTTGTCAACCAGACACCGTTTTACGGGGAGTCGGGTGGTCAGATGGGCGATACCGGTGAAATCATCGGTGAAGGCTTCGTTCTCGATGTCAGCGATACCCAGAAGAAGGGCGAGGGTCTCTTCGTTCATGTCGCCACGGTCCGCGAGGGTCGTGTCAAGATTGGTGCCGCGGTCAGCTTGAACGTAGATCACAATCGTCGTTCGCGCCTGCGCGCCAATCACTCCGCGACCCACCTGTTGCACGAGGCGCTGCGTGAGGTGTTGGGGACACATGTCGCACAGAAGGGATCGCTTGTTGCGCCTGACCGCCTGCGCTTTGACATTTCCCATCCCAAGCCCATCCTGGCGGACGAGCTCAAGATCGTGGAGGAGATGGCGAATGAGATCATCGTCCAGAACTCTCCGGTCACGACCCGTCTGATGGCGGTTGACGACGCGATTGCCGAAGGTGCCATGGCATTGTTTGGCGAAAAATATGGTGATGAGGTGCGCGTCGTGTCGATGGGGCAGGCGGTGCGTGGCGATAAGGCCGGCCGGCCTTATTCGATCGAATTGTGCGGTGGAACGCATGTGTCGGCGACCGGGGACATCGGTCTTGTCCGTCTCGTGGCGGAGAGTGCGGTGGGTGCAGGCGTTCGACGTCTTGAAGCACTAACGGGTGAAGCGGCGCGCGCTTATCTGGCTGAGCAGGACGAGCGGGTAAAGACGCTCGCGTCGACCCTTAAGGTTCAGCCCGCTGATGTGGTGACACGTGTCGAAGCCCTGATGGACGAGCGCCGCAAGCTGGAAAAAGAACTGGCGGATGCAAAGCGCAAGCTTGCCATGGGCGGCGGAACAGCTGGCGGTGGTGACACCTTCCGCGATGTTGCTGGCATCAAGTTCGTCGGCAAGACGCTTGCCGGTGTCGAAGCCAAGGATCTCAAGGGCATGGCTGATGAAGCCAAGGCCGGTCTTGGCTCAGGCATTGTGCTGCTGATTGCCGTGTCCGAAGATGGCAAGGCAAGCGCGGTCGTTGCGGTGACCGAAGATCTGGTCTCGCGCTTCAGCGCCGTTGATCTCGTGCGTGTTGCCTCGGCTGCCTTGGGTGGCAAGGGCGGCGGCGGTCGGCCGGACATGGCCCAGGCAGGCGGCCCGGACGGTGCTCAGGCAGAGGCTGCGATCGAGGCTGTCGTCCAGGCAATTTCCTGACCATAGGCAGTCGCTCCATGTAAGTTCATGGACGTGGCTTCCTGTCGTTACGATGAAGAGGCCCGCGCTCAGCGTGGGCCTTTTTCCGTTTGGGGTAGCGTTTCAAGCTCCTGCATCGATCTTACGAAGAGCAGATTGGCGTCATGCAGTTCATGGTGCACGAGCATTTCTTTCAGTTCAGGCGCTGACGCGACAATCACCGTTCTGATCCCCTTCCGGGATGCCTTGCGGATGGTGCCCGCCAGAACATAGGCGCCAGTCGAATCCATCATGCTGAGCGTACTGCAGTCGAAGACGATGGTCCGGTGTCGATCCGGGATGCGGTCGAGAAGGAGGCCTGCGGTTGCCGCCGCACCGAAGAAGAAAGCGCCGTCCAGCCGGTAAATCACGGTTTCCACGTCCAGGTTTTCGACGGGGCGCTCGGCGGTTTCGGGTACGATCCGCATGCTTTTCGACATGCGATGAATGAATAGAAGCGACCCGAGCGCAAATCCGACAATGATGCCTTCAGTTAGGTCGCGGAATATCACGAGCAGGAATGTAACCATCATGATGACGGCTTCTCCGCGCGAGGACTTGATGAGCGCGATGATGGCGGGCCGTTCGATCATGTTCCAAGCGACGACCGCAAGCACGCCGGCGAGCGCGGCAAGCGGGATATAGGCTGCGAGCGGTGCGGCCACCAGCATGAAAAGGAGGAGGAAGAGGGCGTGGAGCATGCCCGATACAGGGCTTGTTGCGCCCGCGCGCACATTCGTTGCTGTTCTTGCAATCGTGCCGGTCACGCAAATGCCGCCGAAGAGAGAGGAGCCGATATTGGCAACGCCTTGGGCGAGCAATTCGGTGTTGGAGCGATGCCTGCGCCCGGTCATGCCGTCGGCAACCACGGCAGACAGGAGGGATTCGATTGCGCCGAGCAGAGTGAAGGCAATGGCATCCGGCAGGATGGCGACGAACAAGTCCCACGAGAAGGCGGGGAGTGCCGGGGCCGGCAGCGTGTTGGGGATCCCGCCAAACTTCGATCCGATGGTTGCAACAGGCAGAGCAAGAACAAGAGCGAGGACTGAAGCAAGTGTGACGGCAATCAGAAGCCCGGGCCAGCTAGGGCGCATCCGCCTGAGAATGATGATCACGGCGATGGTGAAAAGGGCAATGCCGGTTGCTGGAAGGCTGAGTGTCGGGAGACTGGCCATGAGCATAGGCAGCTTCTCGGACAGCGGGCCGGGCTCCGGACCGCTCATTGCCAGCCCGAAAAGCTCGGAGATCTGGCTGGCGAAGATGATGACAGCAATGCCGGCGGTGAATCCTATCGTCACCGGATAGGGGATGAACTTGATATAGTCGCCGAGTCTCAACACGCCGCAAAGCATCAGCAACAGCCCGGAGACGAATGTCGCGAGAAGCAGACCTTCAATCCCATGCAGGGTGACGGTTGTCGAAACGAGCACGATAAAAGCGCCGGCGGGGCCACCGATCTGGTGTCTGCTCCCGCCCAATAGTGAGACGAGGAACCCGCCGATGATCGCGGTATAGAGGCCGCGATCAGGCGTAACGCCCGAGGCGATGGCAATGGCCATGGACAGGGGCAGGGCGACTATTGCAACTGTCAAACCTGAAAGCGCATCCGCCCGCAGGCGTCCGAGGCTATAGCCCTCGCGAAAGACGCTGACGGTTTTCGGTAGCAAGACTTCGCGCATGATGTGCCCTGATCGCCACGATTCCCCTCCGTAGCGATCCCCTCCTGACATTGCGCATAGGACGCTGAGTCTGGTGCCTTTGCAATGCCACCAAAGCAGGGTGGACAGTCCAAGCTCTTCGCCTGCGTCGCTGTCGGCCAAACGCGGAGGGTCGGGATGGCGGCGCGGTCGACCGCACAAAAGAAAACCCGGCGCCTGGCCGGGTTTCCGAATTCATGCATCCTGACCGAATGCATCAGGCGGCCATGGCCTTCTTCAGGTTTTCATCGACCTTGTCGAGGAAAGCCGTGGTCGAGAGCCAGGGCTGGTCCGGACCGATCAGCAGCGCCAGGTCCTTGGTCATGAAGCCCGACTCGACCGTTGCAATGCAGACCTTCTCGAGTGTCTCGGCGAACTTTGCGAGTTCGGCGTTGTCATCCAGCTTGGCGCGGTGGGCGAGGCCACGGGTCCAGGCAAAGATCGAGGCGATCGAGTTGGTCGAGGTTTCCTGGCCCTTCTGATGCTGGCGGTAGTGACGTGTCACGGTGCCGTGGGCCGCTTCGGCTTCAACGGTGCGACCGTCCGGAGACAGCAGCACGGACGTCATTAGGCCGAGCGAACCAAAGCCCTGGGCAACGGTGTCGGACTGCACGTCGCCATCGTAGTTCTTGCAGGCCCACACATAGCCACCGGACCACTTCAGAGCGGAGGCGACCATGTCATCGATCAGGCGGTGTTCGTAAATGATGCCGGCGGCCTCGAACTGAGCCTTGAACTCGTTCTCATAGACTTCTTCGAAGATGTCCTTGAAGCGGCCGTCATAGGCCTTGAGGATGGTGTTCTTCGTGGAGAGGTAGACCGGCCATTTGCGCATCAGGCCGTAGTTCATCGACGCGCGTGCGAAGTCACGGATCGAATCGTCGAGGTTATACATTGCCATGGCAACGCCCGAAGACGGAGCGTTGAAGACTTCCTTTTCGATGACCTGGCCGTCTTCACCGACGAACTTGATCGTCAGCTTGCCCTTGCCCGGGAATTTGAAATCCGTTGCGCGGTACTGGTCGCCGAACGCGTGGCGGCCAACAACGATCGGCTTGGTCCAGCCGGGAACCAGACGCGGAACGTTCTTGCAGATGATCGGCTCGCGGAAAATGACGCCGCCGAGGATGTTGCGGATCGTGCCGTTCGGGCTCTTCCACATTTCCTTGAGGTTGAATTCCTTCACGCGGGCTTCGTCAGGCGTGATGGTTGCACATTTGATGCCGACGCCGTGCTTCTTGATGGCGTGGGCCGCGTCGATCGTTACCTGGTCGTTCGTTGCATCACGGTTTTCCACCGAGAGGTCATAATACTCGATGTCGAGATCGAGGTAGGGCAGGATCAGCTTGTCCTTGATGAACTGCCAGATGATGCGGGTCATCTCGTCGCCATCGAGATCGACGACCGGGTTGGCTACCTTGATCTTGTTCATGCAAATCCTCGCTCGGTATGAAACTGAGGGATGTTTGTCCCTCTGGTTAAAGTCGCCCGGCTATAGCATTCCAGCGGAAGAACGCAAAGCGCTGGGTCTGCCGATCACGTGAAAACCTCGACAAAATGATACCAACAATGGTCGCATTTCCTGCTTCAAGGCAGCTTGAGCTCAGCGACTTTAAAACTACAGTCGAACCAGTCCTGTCCAGTCAGCTTCGGATCGTTTGATGAAGTACCTGCCTCTCGCCCTGCTTGTCCTTTTCGTGACGCCAGTCGCTCATGCGGATGACGGGACGGGGGCTGTGCGTGAGGTCATTGACGCCACTGCAGCAAACTGGCTCCCGGAGAGCCTGGGCAATGAGGAAGATGTCTTTTCGGAAGATCGTCTCAGCCGGCTTTTCAGCAAAGATTTCCGCACCGCCTACCAGCTGGCATCGCGCAATCCGCCCTACGATCTGGCCGAAGGCGAAACCACCGGCTTTCCCTTCGACTATGATCCGATTGCGCAGGGGCAGGACGGTTGTTCGTTCGAAAACATCCGCATCGAAAATGACGGAGACGGCCAAATCGCGGCGATCTTCAACAATCGCCGCTGTTTCAGCGACGACCCCTCGGAGGCACCCGATACGGTGCTGATCTTCCATGTCATTGAGGAGGGCGGACGAACCGTCATTGATGATATCTATCCGGTCGAGAACCATCAAACTGGCAAGTCGATCAAATCTGAACTCAAGCAGACGGCTGGCCAATGACAAGACGCTTCAAAACGACGTGGATTGCTCCTGCGGCCCTTTTCTTCATTGTCTCGGCTGTTTTCCTGAGCCCTGAGGCTGCCAAAGCAGATGATCCGACCTTGCCGGTCAGGCAGGTCATGGTGGTGGCGGGACTAACGGATCCGAAAATCGAGCCGCCGCTCGAGGATGGCTATTTCAACGATGTCTATCTGCAGACCGTCTATAGCAAGAGCTTTGCCAACGTCTATCGGATGGCCCGATATGGTGACGAACTGGGTGACAATCAGGGCTACCTGCTCGGTTTCGATGCCGTCATCGGTGGCCAGGACAGCTGCCCGTTGAAGGACGGGCGCTTTGAGGTTCTGCCGCAGAAGGGGCAGGTCATTCCGGTTGCGGTCTATTTCGATGCGGTGTCCTGCTGGGGCTGGACGCCCGATCTGAAGACCCCGAACACGATTTTCCATGTCATCCGCGAAGATGACCGCTTTGTCATCGATGACTTCTGGTCCGATGAATACAATGGCGGCGATGCAGCCACATCGATCAAGCGCCAGTTTGCCGATCTCGCCAAGGGGCAGATAGATTTCTTTCGGACGAACGAGTGGTGAACCCTTCTGGTGGATGAGGCGGGCAGCTGCTCTTTGCCTCGGCTGAAATCTGTGTCATGGACCCTCAGATTTCTTCAAGGGGTACTCCATGGCAGGAACAAACAGCGAGCAGGTTCTGCTGGCCGAAGGGCCGGCGATCATTCTGGTGGAGCCGCAGCTTGGCGAAAACATCGGAATGGTGGCGCGAGCGATGGCCAATTTCGGTCTTGCGGAATTGCGTATTGTGAACCCTCGTGACGGATGGCCATCTGAAAAGGCGAGGGCAGCGGCCTCAAAGGCTGATCACGTCATCGACGGCGTCATGGTGTATGAGCGGCTTGAGGATGCGATTGCCGACCTGAATTTTGTCTATGCTACGACAGCCCGGTTCCGCGATGGTTTCAAACCCGTGCGCTCGCCCGTGACAGCTTCGCAGACGCTGAGGCAAAAGTTTGTTGCTGGCGAGAAAACCGGCATCCTGTTCGGTCGTGAAAAATCCGGCCTCTCCAACGAAGAGGTCGCGTTGGCTGACGAAATCGTGACCTTTCCGGTCAATCCGGCCTTTGCATCGCTGAACATTGCGCAGGCGGTGCTGCTGATGTCGTATGAATGGATGAAGTCCGGCATGGAGGACCTTGCCGCTGTGCCATTCGATGCCGTGGAGCAGACGCCGGCGACCAAAACCGAGTTGATTGGCCTCTTCGAGCATCTCGAGGACGCACTCGACGCTCGAAATTATTTCCATCCAGCCTCCAAAAAGCCGAGAATGGTGGAAAATCTGCGGGCGGTGCTTTCCCGTCGCGCATTCACGTCCCAGGAGATCAAGGTGCTCAGGGGTGTCGTGTCGTCGCTTGACCGCTTTCAGCGCAGGTGGGCGGCAAAGGACGTAAAAACTGGGGCGGCGACAGGGGACGGGCAAGACGCAGATGGAAACGCAGAGACGGCATGAACTGAAGCCGATCCTGGTCTTTGATTCCGGCATTGGCGGGCTCACCGTCCTGCGCGAGGCACGTCTGATCATGCCGGAGCGCAGCTTCATCTACGTGGCTGATGACGCAGGCTTTCCCTATGGCGGCTGGGCGGAAGCGCCGCTGAAGGATCGCATTCTTTCACTCTTTGCCGAGCTTCTGGTTCGATACGAGCCGGAGGCGGTGATTGTTGCCTGCAACACGGCCTTCACGCTTGCCGGCGCTGATCTGCGCGCCGCATTTCCCCACATGCATTTTGTGGGGACTGTTCCGGCCATCAAACCCGCTGCCGAGCGGACCCGATCCGGCATGGTGTCCGTTCTTGCCACACCCGGCACCGTGAAGCGCGCCTATACGCGGGATCTCATTCAATCCTTCGCCAGCCAGTGCCATGTCCGGCTCGTCGGCTCGGAAAATCTTGCCCGCATGGCAGAGGCCTATATTCGCGGTGAAAACCTCGATGATGCGGCTGTCTTGGCCGAGATTGAGCCCTGTTTTGTCGAGCAGGAGGGGCGGCGGACCGACATCATTGTGCTCGCCTGTACCCATTATCCCTTCCTTGCCAATGTCTTCCGCCGGCTTGCCCCATGGCCGGTTGACTGGCTTGATCCAGCTGAGGCGATTGCAAGACAGGCTCGTCGCATCGTGCCTCTCGTTGAGAACGAGGATTGGGCACATGGACATGACTTTGCAGTCTTTACCTCCAAACGTCCCGGCTTTTCCACGATACGCCTGTTGCAGGGCGCGGGACTTCGCCTTGAGACCATGGCGAGCTGATCGCATGTCCACGCCGTGAAGGCGGCCGCAGCCTGTGTTGCTATTTCGCAACAAAATTGGTTGGATTTTCGCAATCCGAAATTGCAGGCTTGTCTGTCGTAAATGATCGTGGCAGTTTGTCGCAGTCCGCAACTCGAACTAACAGGAGGCGTAAATGATGACTTTGAACGTGCAAATGCGCCGAACTGGCGGATGTGGTCGTGCCACCAAGGCGCTCTGCGCGCAGATCATCGGTCGCACCTCCTGAACGGCAGATTCCGCCGTTTTCCCAGCCTTTTGGCATCTTTCTGAAACCTTTGACGTGACTGGCTGATCCCTCGAGCTTGCGCTCGCCGTTTTTCTGTCCACGCGCGTCCCATTCCCATCGAAAGGACCTGGTTGCTATGTGCGCCGGGGCGGAACCACCATGCGTGATGCACAATTTTTAGTTGCTGATTCATTAAACGATGCTGTTGAAGAACTGTCGCGGAAGTTCGGTCTGTGGCGGAGCATCGTTGCGCTCTTGCATCTGGCCTGGCAGCAGAGGCGCGCCGGCAATCAGGTGCGCTACCTGTCCAATCATCTGCGGCGGGACATCGGCCTGCCCGAAGCGCCTGATCGCTCTCACCAGGAGAAGCTTGACCTGTGGATGATTCGGTTCTGATGGGGCTGAAACCGCCTGACGCCGGCTGCTGATCCGGTTCGCTGCGATCCCGTCGCGTGCCGGATCTGCTCTTGGGTCGTTCCAAGTAGCGGTCATGCGATCATCCTTGCGAATCCTTTGTTCGCGTGGCTTGCTCCTATCCTGACAGAAGGGGACTCAACGATGTCGATCGAAAACTGGCTCGCCTTTGCCACCGCCTCCGCGGTTATTCTTGCGATTCCGGGACCGACCATTCTTCTTGTCGTATCCTATTCCATAAGTCATGGTCGAAAGGTGGCGATGGCAACGGTTGGTGGCTTGGCGTTGGGCGACTTTACCGCTATGACTGTGTCAATGCTCGGGCTTGGCGCTCTGCTTGCGATTTCTGCCACGCTCTTCACAGTATTGAAGTGGATCGGTGCGGCCTACCTCATCTATCTCGGGATCAAGCTCTGGCGTGCACCGGTGTCAGCTCCGCACGTTGATGGCAATGACACCCCCATGGACGTCAATTCCACGCGGGTTTTCCTTCACACCTATGTTGTAACTGCGCTGAACCCGAAGAGCATCGTGTTTTTCGTTGCCTTCCTGCCGCAATTCATAATCCCGTCTGAACCTCTTCTGCTGCAGATGGTCGTTTTTGAAGTGACGTTCCTTGTTCTCGCCACACTGAATGCGGCCCTTTACGGCGTTTTGGCTGCTGCCGCGCGGGAGAAAATCCGCGAACCGCGTGTCCAATCCATCGTCAACCGGACAGGTGGTTCGCTGATGATCGGTGCTGGTCTTCTGGCGGTCGGCTGGAAGCGGGCGATCTCGGCCTAATTCCCTGTTGATGGGGGCGTGTTCGACCGCGCCCTTAGGTGAAAAATTTGTTAAAGGGCCCAAGACGTCACGCGCGTTTGAGCGCGGGTGAGGGGCGTATCAGCATTCGAGGTGAGTTCTGTGAAAGTCGGTATCGATATGGGAAGTGTGCAGGGTGGCCAGCCTGCAAAGCTTGATATCGAGGAACTGCTTGCAACACGTCTTCTCGTTCAGGGCAATTCCGGTTCCGGAAAGTCTCATCTGTTGCGCCGCTTGCTTGAGCAATCGGCGCAATGGGTCCAGCAGGTGATCATTGATCCCGAAGGGGATTTCGTCACCCTGTCGGATCGCTATGGGCATGTGGTCGTGGATGGTGAGCGTACCGAGGCGGAGCTCGCCGGCATTGCAGACCGTATTCGCCGGCATCGGGTGTCTTGCGTGTTGACACTGGAAGGACTTGACGTCGAGCAGCAGATGCGTGCCGCTGCCGCCTTTCTCAACGGCCTGTTTGATGCGGATCGCGAATTCTGGTTCCCGGTGCTCGTTGTTGTCGATGAGGCGCAGATGTTTGCCCCGTCGGTTGGTGGCGATGTATCCGAAGATGCGCGCAAGATGTCGCTCGGGGCCATGACCAATCTGATGTGTCGTGGACGAAAACGCGGCCTGGCCGGGGTGATTGCGACCCAGCGTCTCGCCAAACTCGCCAAGAATGTTGCTGCTGAAGCCTCCAACTTCCTGATGGGGCGAACCTTCCTCGATATCGACATGGCGCGTGCGGCGGATCTGCTCGGCATGGATCGGCGTCAGGCGGAGATGTTCCGCGACTTGCAGCGCGGCAATTTCGTGGCGCTTGGCCCGGCGCTGTCCCGCCGGCCCTTGCCGATCGTGATCGGAGCTGTGGAAACGTCGGCGCGTTCCTCTTCGCCAAAGCTGATGCCGCTGCCGGATGCGCCTCAGGACGTGGAAGATCTGATCTTCACGCCGGACCCGGAAGAATTCACCCGTCCGATCGTGCGCCGCGCGCCGCCGCAGCCCAGACCGACAACGGATATCCTGGCCGAACTGTCGCGCTCTCAGCCTGCTGCCCTTGCGCCCATATCAACGGATAGTCCGGCACCCAGCCGCGCAGCCGAGTTGACTGCGGAAGAGCGCGAGGAACGTCTTTCGGCGGTCCTTGCCGAAATTCTGGCTGACCCGCAGGCAGCTTACAGGACAGACAGTGTCCTCTATCAGGAATTTCTCGTCCGCGCCCGCATGCGGCGCGTCAGCGGCCCGCCGATGCCGATGGGCGAGTTCCGCCGCCGGGTGGCGATTGCAAGGGCCGGTGTAGACGAGGAAACAGCTGCGAGCGACGGATGGCAAACGGCGCTGCAGCTCTCCGCGCGTGTCTCTGATGATCTGCAGGGCGTGTTCCTGCTGCTCGCCACGTCTGCCATTCGCGGAGAGGCCTGCCCCTCAGACATGCGAATTGCCAAGGCTTATGGCACGCATTCGGCCCGGCGCGCGCGCCGCCTGCTCGGCTATTTCGAGGAGCAGGGGCTCATCGTGGTCCACACCGATTTCTCCGGCAAGCGGATCGTGGCCTTTCCCGATCTTGAAGCGGAGACGCAGCCGGGGGATCCGAATGCGATCGAAGAGGACGGGCCTTCGCAATCGGCGGCTGAATAGGGGTGGTTGCTCTCTGATGGAAGCAGAACGGGTTCAGTCTGCCCGCTCTTCCCAGACCTTGACCAGCTCGATGATCGTCTTCACGGACGCTTCCATATCCTGAACGCTGACCCATTCGAGTGGCGAGTGATAGGCGTGGCCGCCGGTGAAGATGTTGGGGCAGGGCAGGCCCATATAGGAAAGCCTTGATCCGTCGGTTCCGCCGCGAATGCTGTGGAGTACTGGCGTCAAACCGGCGCGTCTCACGGCTTCTGCCAGGTTGTCCATCACTTCCGGATGGCGATCGAGCACCTGTTTCATGTTTCGATACTGGTTTTTCACTGTGAAGCGATAGGTCGAGCCGGGATAAGATGTCATCACGTCCTTGACGATGGACTCGACCAGCTTTTCCATCTCTGCCAGCCCTTCATCGATGAAGTCCCGGATGATGAGCTCTATTCTTGCGCCTTCCATCGCGCCACTGATCGAGACCGGATGGATGAAGCCCTGTTTGCCCTCTGTCGTTTCGGGAGCCAGGTTCTTCGGCAGGCGGGAGACAATCTCGCTTGCAATTTTGATCGCATTTTCCATCCGATCCTTGGCATAGCCGGGATGCATGGCAACACCGGTAATCTCGATCGTGACACCGTCTGCAGAGAAGGTCTCGTTTTCGATCTCTCCGACGGTTGAGCCGTCGAGCGTATAGCCGAATTGCGCGCCGAGTTTCTTGAGGTCAACCTTGTCGGCACCGCGACCGATCTCTTCATCGGTGGTGAAGAGGATCTTGACTATACCGTGGCGGATGTCCGGATTGGCCATCAAGGTGGCCGCTGCGGTCATGATTTCGGCAATGCCCGCTTTGTCATCGGCGCCCAGCAGTGTGGTGCCATCCGTCGTCACGATGTCGTTGCCAATCTGGTTCTTCAGTTGCGGATGGGCATCCACCTTGATGACCTGGCTGCTGTCGGCGGTCAGCACAATGTCGCCACCCTGATAATTCCGAACGATCTGGGGTTTGACGTTGGTGCCGGTGAAATCCGGGGCCGTGTCCATGTGCGAGCAGAAGCAGATGGCAGGAACCGATTTATCCGTGTTTGCCGGAATGGTCGCATAGACATTGCCGTGTTCGTCCAGATGGGCATCTGCAAGGCCGAGAGCCAGCAGTTCATCGACCAGTACACGACCGAGGTTCTTCTGCTTCTCCGTAGACGGCTGAGACATCGAGGACGGATCGGACTGCGTATCGATCACGACATAGCGGAGGAAACGGTCGAGGACGGTGTCGCTCATCATGGTGCCTTTCAGAACTCTTTTTACTGGCCAGACAGGGCATTCATATGTTGATCAAAGAGGGCGATCATTTCCTCGGTGCGAGCATTGCCGCTCTTGGCGCCCATGACGACGCCAACCAGTCGACGCCTGCCGTCCGTTGCCGATGTAACGATGTTATAGCCAGAGGCGCGGGTGTATCCTGTCTTGATGCCGTCTGCGCCGGGATAGCGGACGAGGAAGCCATTGTGACCCCGGAACTTCATGCCACGGAAGGTCATGCCGCGGGATGAAAACAGCTTGTATTCTTCCGGATAGTCACGAATGAGCGCGAGACCGAGCCTCGCCATATCGATTGCCGTGGTCACCTGAGCCGGATCCGGCAATCCTGATGGATTGGTGAAGACAGTATTGTTCATTCCAAGCTCTCGCGCCTTTGCCGTCATCAAGCGCCCGAAGGCAGCCTCAGAACCGGCAAGATGCTCTGCAATTGCAGTTGCCGCATCATTGGTGGAGAGAACGACCATGCCCATCACGGCCTCGCGCACCGTGATCTTGTTTCCTGCGCCCACGGCAAACTTGTAGGGTTCCTTGCTGTTCGCGTTCTCCGAAATCTCCAGACGCTGGTCCCACTGGATCTTTCCGTATCTCAACGCTTCGAACGTCAGATAAAGCGTCATCATCTTGGTCAGGGATGCCGGATAGCCGATCACGTCGGCATTCTTGCTCTCCAGGATCGTCCCCGTCCTTGCATCGACAAGAATATGTGCATGCACCGGCGTGTTGTCAGCGAGTGTTGCGGCAGGAAAAGAGAGAACTGCAAGAACGAAGGCCACAAAGCGAAGCCGGAGGAGATTTGTCATGCGAATACACTGGTCCGTTTGTCAGGAGACCACCGCATAACGCAGATCCGCCTTTGTGTCAGTAGCGCTCTCTCCTTCCATGCTTTGGGCAGAAACATCGCAAGCGCGATTGACTTTTTCGCTCGGCCTGACTAATGACGCCGCAACGCCGGGCCGAAATGCCCGGTGTTTGTTTTGACATGTCCCGTGGTTTTCTCCGTTCGCTGACGTGAGAAGCCTGTCAGGGCCTCGAAAAGCCGGGGTCAAGAGGAGGGCGTGTTTCCTTAAAGCGGCTTGGTAACAAACCGCTGTAACCTGTTGAGAAGGAAATACGGATGAGCAAGCGCGCATCTTCCAAGTACAAAATCGATCGCCGTATGGGCGAAAACATCTGGGGCCGTCCGAAGTCCCCGGTCAACCGCCGCGAATATGGCCCCGGCCAGCACGGCCAGCGCCGCAAGGGCAAGCTTTCCGACTTCGGCGTTCAGCTGCGCGCCAAGCAGAAGCTGAAGGGCTACTACGGCGATATCCGCGAGAAGCAGTTCCGCGCCACCTACGACGAAGCCAACCGTCGCAAGGGCGACACCGGCGAAAACCTGATCGGTCTGCTCGAGTCGCGTCTGGACGCCATCGTCTATCGCGCCAAGTTCGTTCCGACGGTCTTTGCTGCCCGTCAGTTCGTCAACCATGGCCACGTCACCGTCAACGGCGTGAAGGTCAACATCGGTTCGTACCGTTGCAAGGCCGGCGATGTCATCGAAGTTCGTCAGAAGTCGAAGCAGCTGGTTTCGGTTCTGGAATCGGTTCAGCTCGCCGAGCGCGATGTTCCGGACTACATCGAAGTCGACCACAACAAGATGGTTGCCACCTTCGTTCGCGTTCCTGGCCTGTCTGACGTTCCTTACGCAGTTGTCATGGAACCGCAGCTCGTCGTCGAATTCTATTCGCGTTAATCGATCTCATCGGTTATCTACGAAAGCCGCCCCTTGTGGGCGGCTTTTTTGTGTCGGGTAAGGTGCGCAAGATGGATCTGCAGGCAGTCGTTGATGATATCGCGGCAAAACTCGCCGAGCGACGCGGTGAAGGCAAGGTTGCCGATTACATTCCGGAGCTTGCCAAGGTCGATCCGAAGCAGTTCGGCATTGCCATTACCACCGTCGATGGGCGGGTTTTCACGGCCGGCGATGCGACCACGCCGTTTTCCATCCAGAGTATTTCCAAGGTTTTCATGCTGACGCTTGCTCTTGGCACTGCCGGAGAAGCACTGTGGAAGCGGGTTGGTCGAGAGCCATCGGGGTCCGCCTTCAACTCCATCGTTCAGCTCGAGCACGAACACGGCATTCCGCGAAACCCCTTCATCAATGCGGGGGCGATCGTTGTTTGCGATCAGGTCCTGGCGAGCTACAAGCCCAAGGAAGCGATTGGCGAGTATATGCGGTTCATGCGCTCGCTTGCCGATGACGACAGCCTGCTCATTGACCGATCTGTGGCCAAGTCAGAGACGGAGACAGGGTTCCGAAATCAGGCGCTGGCCAATTTCATGCGGTCGTTCGGCAACCTTCATCACGACGTCGATCATGTCCTCGGTGTCTATTTCCACCAGTGTGCTCTGGCGATCAATTGTGTCCAGCTTTCAAGGGCTGGCCTCTTTCTGGCCGCGCAGGGGCGTGACCCGATCAGCGGTTACTCCGTCGTGTCTGCGAAGCGCGCAAGACGCATCAACGCACTGATGCTCACTTGCGGACACTATGACGGATCGGGTGATTTTGCTTTCCATGTCGGTCTTCCGGGCAAATCGGGCGTCGGCGGCGGGATTCTGGCGATTGCACCCGGCAAGGCATCCGTTGCCGTCTGGTCACCCGGCTTGAACAAGGTCGGCAATTCGGCGCTGGGTTCGGTGGCGCTTGAAATGCTGGCGACGCGCACTGGCTGGTCTGTCTTCGGCGCATGAGGCAGATGCAGACTTGATCTGTATCCAAGAACCGGGCATTCCCACACCAATCCGCTTGTT
Organism: Peteryoungia desertarenae; assembly: GCF_005860795.2. Classification (GTDB taxonomy): domain Bacteria; phylum Pseudomonadota; class Alphaproteobacteria; order Rhizobiales; family Rhizobiaceae; genus Allorhizobium; species Allorhizobium desertarenae. The sequence continues at coordinate 2,998,916 of NZ_CP058350.1, read as the reverse complement.
TTGGAGCCCTAAATGAACCTTTTGACGCCGATCCCTGCCATGGAGACCGATGCGGACGGCATTGAGTCGCTGGATGCAACCAGCATGCCGACAGTCTATCGTGATGCGCCGCAATCCGTCAGCTTCAACAAGCTGCGCAAGCGGCTGATCCGGCAGGTTCGGCAGGCCATGACAGACTTCGACATGCTGAAGGGTCAGAAGCGTTGGCTGATAGGGGTTTCCGGAGGCAAGGACAGTTATGGCCTGTTGGCGATCCTTCTCGACCTTCAATGGCGTGGTCTGCTGCCGGTCGAGCTGATTGCCTGCAATCTTGACCAGGGGCAGCCGAACTTCCCGAAGCACGTCCTGCCGGATTATCTGGCGTCGATTGGCGTCAAGCACAGGATCGAGTATCGCGACACCTATTCGATCGTGAAGGAGAAGGTGCCGACAGGCGCAACCTATTGCTCGCTCTGCTCGCGGCTGAGGCGCGGCAATCTCTACCGGATCGCGCGGGAGGAAGGTTGCGATGCACTGGTGCTCGGTCATCACCGCGAAGATATCCTTGAAACCTTCTTCATGAACTTCTTCCATGGCGGACGCCTGTCAGCCATGCCGCCGAAGCTGTTGAATGACGACAAGGATCTGCTGGTTCTTCGTCCGCTTGCCTATGTGGCGGAGGAGGATATGGCCCGCTTCGCTCAGGCCATGGCCTTCCCGATTATCCCTTGCGATCTCTGCGGTTCCCAGGACGGGCTTCAACGCAATGCGATGAAGGAAATGTTGGCGGGCATTGAGGCGAAAATGCCGGGTCGCAAGGACGCCATGCTTCGCGCATTGGGCCATGTTGATCCGTCCCATCTCCTGGACCCCAAGCTTTTCAATTTCACAGACCTGACCTCGCAAGGCTCAGGCATCAGCACCCGCAACGAAGGTCCATCATCGCCATAAAATTTAGATTCCTCTGGAAAACCTCCTGTTTTACAGCTCGTTACCCCTTCGTGCTGGACGCACGATTTCAGATCGCGCAAGACTGCAACGCGCGGGGGCGAAATGGTCGGTGACGAGACGTCGTCGGGCGTGACACTGGGAGTTTATATGAGCGGGATATCACAGCCTGCCGTGCGTAGCCGGGCGGTATTCCTGATCGGCGGTTACGAACGTAACGATGCGTCCGGGTTCTTCCGAAGGATCGTGCGGGAACTTGCACGGTTCAGGACTTGTTGGAATGTCGATGCGCAGATGGGAGAGCCGCACCACGATACCAATGCGCATATCGCAACCGCTTTCATCCATTTCGATGATAAGCGGAGTGGATGCGTAAGCGAACTCTCCTTCCTTTCCTTCGACGATATCGTGAAAAAAGATGGTGCGCGGTCTCTTCACCAGCGGCTTGTCGCCTACGTCCTGGCGTTTGGCGACTATGTCTTCAGCGGGACGATGCTTCGCTTTTTTGCCGCCAATTGGCGTTTCGCTCTTTATTTCCTCTACCCAATGCTGACGCTTCTCGCGCTTGTCTGGCTTGGGACGGTCGCCTTTCGCCTCGTTGGAGCGTTTGATCCTCCGGGTGGCTGGATTATGCCTGCGGCTGTCGGAGTGGCGGTGGTTGTGATGTCGGCGCGCTTCTTTTCCCGTCGTTACTTCCTCTTTCATCTGATGGATCTCTGGTCGTTCAGCCGTGAACATCTCCATTGCCGCCGGCAGGACATGGACGCACGCCTTGACCTATGGGCCGAAGTCATCAGTGAGCGGCTTGCCGGTCGCCCGTATGACGAGGTTCTGCTTGTTGGTCATTCCACAGGAGGTGCTCTGATCCTGGATCTGGCCTATCTGCTCACGGAACGGCTCCGCCAGGCTGACCGTCACGTCGATTTCGAACTGTTGACGGTCGGGTCCACGTCGTTGAAGGTGGCGCTGCATCCCGCAGCCGTTCGCGCCCGCGAGAGGCTGCAGACCTTGCCTGCCCATGCCGGCATTCGCTGGACCGAGTTTCAGGCGCTGACGGACATCATCAATTTCTACAAATGCGATCCCTATGCCGCCGCCGGACTGGAGCATCAGCGTAAAGATTCGTTCCCGAGGCAGTTCCAAGTCCGCTTCAAGCATATGCTGGAGCCCGACGCCTATCGGCGGATCAAGCGAAACTTCTTTCGCGTGCACTACCAGTTCATTTCGGCAAACAGCCGACCCTATTTCTATGATTTCTTCATGATCTGCTGCGGTCCTCAGCGATTGCAGGATGTGACTGTCGATCCCAACGGCGGTGAGTCCGGGCAGATCACCATTTCGCGTGAGGTAGCTTGATGATCACTGCGTCTTTCTGCATCTGGCTTGTAATTGTGCTTGGCTGGGTTGCGATGCGCTATCCTGCCATGCGCCGAGCACGAAAGCAGAAGACCAAGGTCGATAACCGGACCCCGCTGGATATCTCGCTGCTGATTCTCTGTTTTCTTGGGCTTTTCGTTGTGCCGCTGCTCTGGCGACTTGATGTGCTGGGGTATCTTGGAGATCGAGGCCAGCCACTTGTTCTGATTGTTGCAGGGCTGGTGACAGGCATTGCTTTCCTCTGGCTCTTCCGCCGCAGTCACAAGGACTTGGGCCGTAACTGGTCCGTCAGCCTTGAGATTCGCGAAGATCATCGGCTGGTGACGGGAGGGGTCTATGCGCATGTCCGGCACCCGATGTACGCCTCGTTCTTCCTGTGGGGGCTCATGCAACTCCTTCTCATACCCAACTGGATCGCCGGGCTTGCAGGACTGGTGAGCGTGTCCCTGCTCTACATTGTCAGGCAGGCGCGGGAAGAGGCGATGATGCACGAAACCTTCGGCCAGGAATATGTGCACTATTGTGCGCGGACGAAAAGGTTGGTCCCTGGGGTCTATTGAGCATTCGATTCTATCGGATACGCAGGACGGACTTGATTTCGCGGATGGTCCGGTCGTGCAGATGCTTGTTCTTTTCGACGTTGAAGTGACCGACGCCCTGAATGGCATCCTCTCCGGTGCGCAAGTTCACATTCTGTAGCTTGCCCTTGAACTCGGCTGCCGGCGTGACCGGTGACCAGATTGCTTCGCCGCCGGTATAGAAGTTGATTGCGTGCTTCACATTGCCCGGAACGGGGCCCTTGCCTGTCGGGTCGAAACTGACAACCAGCGCAACAGGGATCTTCGATTTCTGCAATTCACGGGCCACTGCATAGGTTTCATCCGCGCCCAGGGAGTGACCAATCAGGATGATCGGTCTGCCCTGGCGCGATTGTCGGTAGCTGTCAGCGATACGCTTCGCGAAGCGGTTTCTCTCCTGCAGAGGCAATACTTCTGCCCTGATACCGAGCGCCTTCAGCTCCTTGCCAAGTGTATCCAGGCCGGTGGAAAATATGTTTGCAAATCCACGGATCAGGAAAACCTGTCCATTGGGCGTTTTCGCATTCACGGAGCTTGGAGAGAGGGCTGCTGCCAGGACCACGCTTGTTGCGCCGGAGACGAAAAAACGCCGGGATATCATGTGCCGGTATGACCTTGTTCAAGTGATTGCCCGTCGGATCATGCATCTTTTAGCGTTTCAGACAATACAAGTCTTCCGGTCTTGGCCTGTACATCGAGCGGGTTATCCGCCAATACGGTTGCGACAAAAATCATCAGTCTGATGACTGTAGACCTGTGGATCGACGCCTCCCATCCCCTTGGAGACTCTCATGACCTCGACAATCGACATTTCTGCGCTGGCCAACCTTCTTCAGGAGGCGGCAATCGCGGAAATCCTCCCGCGTTTTCGCAATCTTGGAAATGATGACGTACGGATCAAAACGGAGGCCATTGATCTCGTCACGGAGGCGGACGAGGCCGCCGAACGTCTGATCCGCCGGGAAATCGAGACGCTGATGCCTGACGCCGTCTTCATCGGTGAAGAAGCTGTTGCGGCCGATCCAGATCTGCTTTCGAAGCTTGATGGTGCTGCCCTCGCGGTCGTTGTCGACCCTATCGACGGCACCTTCAATTTTGCCTCCGGCCTGGCGCTGTTCGGTGTCATGCTAAGCGTGGTCAAGGATGGAGAGACGGTCGCCGGTCTCATCTATGATCCGATCGGCAATGACTGGGCGATTGCCGAGAAAGGAAGTGGGGCCTGGTATTGCAAGCCGGACGGTTCGCAGGAGCGCATGTTCCTCAGACCCTCACGACCCCTGTCCGAGATGATCGGTATCGCAAACACAGGCTATTTCGAGCTGGAGACGCGTCGGCGGCTCCTGAACAATCTGGCAGATGTGCGCCTGTTTACCAGCTATCGTTGTTCTGCCCATGAGTACCGCCTTCTTTGCCAGGGGCACGTCGATTTCGCCATGTATGCCAAGCTGATGCCATGGGATCATCTGGCGGGCACTCTGATGGTCGAGGAGGCCGGGGGCTATGCCGCACGCTTTGATGGCTCCCCCTATAAGCCACATCATAACGAAGGTGGTCTCATTCTCGCTGCAGACTCTGATGCCTGGAACGAACTCCGACAGAAGATATTTACTGTCTGATACCTTCCGGAGGAGGGATAGTGCTTGCCCCTCCTCCTTGTTGTTGGAGGGTTACAGCGGTTGGTTCTGTGCCTGGAAAAGCCGCCCCTTCTCAGCGATCAGCACGAAGATGAGACCAATCAAGGACACGACGAAGTATCCTGCGACCATTGGCAGGGCTGTGCCGTCATAGGCCTGGCCGATGACAGCGCCAATGATGGACCCGCCAACTGTGCCCATGAAACCGAGAACTGCCGAGGCTGTGCCTGCAACGTGCCCCAGAGGCTCCATGGCCAGTGCATTGAAATTCGAGCCAATCCAGCCAAACTGGAACATGGCTAAAGAAAAGAAGGTGATGAACAGAAGGAACGGCATCGGCTGAGGGCCCACCACCTGGGCCACAAACCATACAAGATTGATGGCGATGAAGCCGAGCAGGGATGCATGGGACAGTTTTCGCATACCGAAGCGACCGACCAGTCTCGCATTCACGAAGGACGAGAGCGCCATGAAAAGCGCCACCGCTGCGAAGGCCACCGGAAACCAGACCCCCAACTGATAGATGCCGACATAAACCTGCTGGGCCGAGTTGATGAAGCCAAACAGGGCGCCGAAGATGAAGGTGCTGGCAATGGTATAGCAAAGGGCGATCCGATCCGTCAGCACGATCCGGAAACCTTCCAGGATGGCCCCGGCCGTAAAGGGGCGTATATCCTGCTTGGACAGTGTTTCGGGTAGGCGAATATACATCCACACGGCCACAATGGCGGCAGTGGCGGCCATGAAGACAAAGATCCAGTGCCAGTGCCCGAAGAGCATGATGATCTGGCCGGTTCCGGGTGCGACCACTGGTATGACCATGAATACCATCATGATCAACGACATCACTTCTGCCATGCGACGACCACCATAGACATCACGGACGACCGAGACGGTGATGACGCGCGTTGCAGCAGAGCCGATGCCCTGCACGAATCTCAGGACAAGAAGCATTTCGAAACTTGGGACGAGAACGACTGCCAGTGACGAAACAATGTAGATCAAAAGTCCGATGAGCATCGGCATCCTACGGCCGAAGCGGTCGGCTATTGGACCATAGAAGAGTTGCGCGACACCGAAGCCGATCAGGTATGCCGAGACCACATACTGCCTGTGATTCTCGTTGTCGACATTCAGCGATGCGCCGATTTCCTGCAGTCCCGGCAACATGATGTCGATTGCGAGGGCGTTTAACGCCATCAGAAAAGCCATCATCGCAATGAATTCTGCCCGCCCCATGGCACCCAGTATTCTTGGTGCCGGCTCTAATGAATCTGACATGAAAATGTCCTCAAAAACGGAAGCAAGGCGCCGCGGGCTGCAGCGCCTTGGTCGCACTCGCGTTCAGGTATGCCGGCGGGTGTCCTGATCAGGCAGCGCCGCGAACCGCGATGCCCTGGTCCTCGAAATGCTTCTGAAGTTCTCCGGCCTGGAACATTTCGCGGACGATGTCACAACCGCCGACGAACTCGCCCTTGATGTAGAGCTGCGGAATGGTCGGCCAGTTGGAATACTGCTTGATTCCCTCGCGGATTTCCATGTCAGACAGTACGTTGATGCCCTTGTAGTCGACACCAAGATAATCGAGAATCTGAACCACTTGCCCGGAGAAGCCACACTGGGGGAATTGCGGGCTGCCCTTCATGAACAGCACGACGTCGTTGCTCTTCACTTCATTGTCGATGAATTCGTTTATGCCGCTCATGGCGCTTCCTTTCGACTGCGGATTCAAGGTCCGCCGTTGTCACCTGCTGACTGTAAATAGCAAGGGGAGGGCAATATTGCCAGAGTGAAGAGCAGGCAGAATGCTGCTCTTTCGTATCTGCAAAATCAGGATCGGCGCTGTCGTGATCGGCTATTTGCAGTCCTGCGGCGACTGACCTGTTTGCGGGCAGGCTTACGGGCCGTCGTCTTTTTCTTCCTAACGAAGCGCCCCGTTGTTGGTGACCGTTTCTGGCGCTTGCGTTTGCGTGTTGTCTTGCCTCTCGTCTTCTGCAGGATTTCGTCAATTACGCCTTCAACGACCTTGCTAACGACCTCATTAATCAGATTTGTCATTTTCTTCGCTCCCCACTGACCTTGTTTACTGAATTTGCGACCTTTTGTCTTTTAATCTGCCATTTTCTTGTCTAGCAAGCGCGGTCTCCTGCGGGAGCGTGCTTATTGAAAGTGATTGATTTGAAGCCGATTTCGACAAGACTTGTAATTCATTTTCCTGGGTTTGAACCGCTGAGTGCGACTCAACACCGAGATCGCTATGAGCGCGCGGCCGCGCAGGCGGCGCGTGCATGGGGCATTGATTGGGTGGTCAGCCCACTGACAACAACAGGAGGCGTTTCAGAATTCTCTGTCGACACTTCCTTCGATGGTGCCGGCACGCATAGCGAGATCGTGGTCATGGACCACAACGACATCATTTCGACGCTCCAGAGCGAACACCTGTTACGACGACTTGCCAAAGGTTTCGTCGCTGGCGCCGTTGTGATCCGCGAAGGCGGTGCCCATCGGTTTTTGAGACACGCCTGGCGCTTTGGTCTGTTCTTCCTCTTTCCGTTTCTCTTCATCCTGATTGGCATGCTTGTCGCCGGCGGCATTGCCTTACTGCCGGCTATGCTTGCTGCGTCTGCGTGGTGGTATGGGTTAAGCCTGCCGTTGGGGTTGCTGTTCTTTTTCAAGCTCTTCTTGCCGATGTCGGACCGTTTCCACGTCCTCCATCTCTTTGCCGATTGGCGAATGGCAGTCGCCGTTGCCCACGACAATGCCCAAATTTCTCAATGGATTGATCAGCGTGCCGCCCAGGTGATTGCAAAACTGGTGACTGATAAAAGCGATGAGCTTCTCGTGACGTCGCATAGCATGGGCGCGAGCCTTGCAATCAGCGTCATGGCGCGGGTACTGGAATTGCGCCCCGATCTCTTTTCATCGCGAAAACTGGTTTTTGTCACTTTGGGCGGAGCAGCCCTTCAATGCGGCTTGCTCTCAAGTGCCAAGACGCTGCGTGCTCGCGTTGGTCATCTGGCTCGTCATCCCGCAACGCATTGGACCGATATTCAATGCCTGACGGATCCCATCCATCTCTACAAATGCGATACGGTTGAACTCAGCGGTCATGCCGATGCACCGCGACCGACAATCCTCACAATCCGGTTCAAGCATTCATTGTCCGAAGACCGGTATCGGAAGAACAAACGAAACCTTTTGCGAATGCATCGGCAGTATGTGTTGGGGCCGGACAAGCGATCCGATTTCGACTTCACAATGCTGACCGCAGGCCCCTTTGCGTGGAGCGCTTCCCACGCCCAGCCTGCCGATGTGCCAATTGCTGCGTAAAAAAATGGCCCGCTTTCGAAAGCGAGCCAACTCCAAAGAAGCGCTGATCGCGGGTTTTCAGTCCGGAACGCTCGTCTGCAGCGCCAGCGCATGCAGCACACCGCCCATATTGCCCTTCAGAGCCTCATAGACCATCTGGTGCTGCTGCACCCGGCTCTTGCCGCGAAAGGCTTCGGCGACGACCTCGGCTGCGTAGTGATCTCCGTCACCGGCGAGGTCGCGGATAACGACCTTTGCTCCCGGAATGCCGGCCTTGATCATGTCTTCGATGTCACCTGGTTTCATCGGCATGTAATGGGTCCCTCATGCAAATCAGCAATGTGCCTGACTATCTTCCATTCGCCGAAGTCTTTCAATGGGGTAGGGCGCGCCTACCCCATGCTCCACAGGCATGTGATCGATTGGGGTCAGGCGATCTCGCCGTCCATGAGGGCCGGGAACCAGGCCTCGTGGGCCTTCTTCAAGTCCTCGACCGCGACCGGCTTTGCATCGCCGAGCACGACGTTCGAGCCACCGGTGCGGCCGATCCACGGGCAGAAGACGCCAGCGGCTTCGGCACGGGCCTGCACTTGGTCGACATCGGCTTCCTTGACGGTCAGCACATAGCGGCCCTGGTCTTCGCCGTAGAAGACGGCGATGGGGTTCGCATCGTTCAGGGCGTTGATATGCGCACCGATGCCGGAAGCCATGGCCATTTCCGCAACAGCAAGACCGAGGCCGCCCGACGAGCAGTCGTGTACGGCAGTTGCAAGGCCGTCCTGGATCAGAGCACGGACGAAATCGCCCACCTTCTTTTCATGCGCGAGATCGACATGCGGGGCCGGACCATCGGTGCGGCCGTGGATGTCGCGCAAATAGACGGACTGGCCGAGATGTGTGCCCCAGCCGGAGGGTGCGCCGGCCAGCAGGATCGCCTCGCCCTGAGCGGCAAAGCGGATGCGGGCGATCTTCTTCCAGTCCTTCATCAGGCCGACGCCGGCAATCGTCGGGGTCGGCAGGATGGCCTGGCCATTGGTCTCGTTATAGAGCGAGACATTGCCCGAGACGATCGGGAAGTCGAGCGCCTTGCAGGCCTCGCCGATGCCTTTGATCGCGAAGACGAACTGGCCCATGATCTCGGGGCGCTCGGGATTGCCGAAGTTCAGGTTGTCGGTCGCTGCCAGCGGAAGCGCGCCGGTCGCCGTGATGTTGCGCCAGCATTCGGCGACCGCCTGTTTGCCACCTTCGAAGGGGTCGGCCTCGACATAGCGCGGGGTGACGTCGGAGGAGAAGGCGAGCGCCTTCGTGGCGTGGCCTTCGACGCGGATGACGCCGGCATCGCCGCCGGGCAGCTGCAGCGAATTGCCCTGGATCAGCGTGTCATACTGTTCGTAGACCCAGCGGCGCGAGGAGTTGTTGGCTGAGCCGACGAGCTTCAGGAGCGCGTCTGCGACGTCGCCGGCCGGGATATCGTTCTCGGTCAGCGGGGCAGCGATCTTCGGCTCGATCCAGGGGCGGTCATACTCCGGAGCCTCGTCGCCGAGTTCCTTGATCGGCAGGTTCGCGACTTCCTCGCCCTGATGGATGACGCGGAAGCGCAGGTCGTCGGTGGTGTAGCCGACGATGGCGAAGTCGAGGCCCCACTTGACGAAAATCGCCTTGGCAACCTCTTCCTTGGAGGGCTCGAGCACCATGAGCATGCGCTCCTGGCTTTCCGACAGCATCATTTCGTATGCCGTCATGCGCTCTTCGCGCACCGGCACCTTGTCGAGATGCAGCTCGATGCCGAGGTCGCCCTTGGCGCCCATTTCGACAGCCGAGCAGGTGAGGCCGGCAGCGCCCATGTCCTGAATGGCGATGACGGCGCCGGTCTTCATCAGCTCAAGGCAGGCTTCGAGCAGGCACTTCTCGGTGAAGGGGTCGCCGACCTGAACGGTCGGGCGCTTCTCTTCGATCGACTCGTCGAATTCGGCCGACGCCATGGTCGCGCCGCCGACGCCGTCGCGACCGGTCTTTGCGCCGAGATAAACGACCGGAAGACCAACGCCCTTGGCCTGCGACAGAAAGATGCCGTCAGACTTTGCAAGGCCTGCGGCGAAGGCGTTGACGAGAATATTGCCGTTGTAGCGGGGGTCGAATTCGACTTCACCGCCAACTGTGGGAACACCGAAAGAATTGCCGTAACCGCCGACACCGGCGACGACGCCGGCCACCAGATGCCTGGTCTTCGGATGATCAGGGGCACCGAAGCGCAGGGCGTTCATGGCCGCGACCGGACGGGCGCCCATGGTGAAGACGTCGCGCAGGATACCGCCGACGCCGGTTGCCGCACCCTGATAGGGCTCGATGTAGGACGGGTGGTTGTGGCTCTCCATCTTGAAGACGACGACATCGCCGTCATCGATGTCGACGACGCCGGCGTTTTCGCCCGGACCCTGGATGACGCGCGGACCCTTGGTTGGCAGCGTCTTCAGCCACTTCTTGGACGACTTGTAGGAGCAGTGCTCGTTCCACATCGCCGAGAAGATCCCGAGCTCGGTGAAGGTCGGCTCGCGTCCGATCAGGTTCAGGATGCGATCGTATTCGTCCGGCTTCAGGCCGTGGCTTGCGATCAATTCTGCGGTGATGGGACGGGAGTTGGAGACGGTCATCTGGCTCTCAGGGCAATGGAGATCGGTGGGAGATCGGTTTCGAGGCAGGCTATAACGTATGCCTGCGTCGGGTGCGACTGGAAAATGACCGGCGCCCCGGGTTTGTAGCGGGTTTTTGGATTGTAAACATCGTGGCGACGCGGTCATGACAGCCACGATGGCTTTCGCAATGCGCGTCAGCAGCCTTTGTTGCCATTGGCCCAGCGAACGACGTCCTCGCGGATCCTTGGTGCTATATCCTCATTCAGCAACGGGCCGAAAGCGTCAAGACGCGGTGGTGTTCCTTCTGCCTGAACCACCAGCACCGGTCGGTCGTCGCGTGATCCCTTGCGCACGAGCAGGATACGCGGGCGACCCGAGAAAGAGCTTAATTCCGGGGAAAGCTGGTAGCTCTGGAACGCGGCGTCGCCCGACTTGAACCAGCAGGAATTGGCTGCAACCGCGACACGCTCCATAACATCCAGTGCCGACTGCCCCTGCGTTGATGGCCGATTCGACGTCGGCCCGCAGGCAGCAAGCGCGGCGGTTGAGAATAAAACAAGCAAAAGGCCAACGCGCTGGTGCATCACAGAAATCCCGCTTGCGCCGCCTCGATAGCGACTGTTATCTGCGTTGATATCGCTCGTTACGCAGCGATGACATCCAGAGCCGAAGCGAAGATGCCACGACCGTCATTGCCGCCATGGGCCGCTTCGATGAGGTTTTCCGGATGCGGCATCATGCCGAGCACGTTGCCCTTCGCGTTGATCACGCCGGCGATGTCGTTCATCGAGCCGTTCGGATTGGTGCCGTCCGCGTAGCGGAAGACCAACTGTCCATTGCCTTCGATCGCCTTCAGCGTCTCGGCGTCGGCGAAGTAGTTGCCGTCGTGATGGGCAACCGGGCAGCGGATGATCTGGCCTTTGGCGTAGGCGCGTGTGAAGTCGGTGTCTGCGTTTGCGACTTCGAGCTTGATTTCCTTGCAGACGAATTTGAGCGAGGTGTTGCGCATCAGCGCGCCCGGCAGCATGCCTGCTTCGATGAGGATCTGGAAGCCGTTGCACACGCCGATGACCTTGACGCCCTTCTCGGCCTTTTCCTTGATCGCCTGCATCACGGGCATGCGGGCGGCGATCGCGCCGCAGCGCAGGTAGTCGCCATAGGAGAAGCCGCCGGGGATGACGATCAGATCGACATCGGGGATCTCGGTTTCCGTCTGCCAGATCGTGACGGGCGCATGGCCGGAGATCTTGGTCAGGGCCGCGATCATGTCGCGGTCACGGTTGAGGCCTGGGAGCTGGACGACGGCTGATTTCATGGCTGTGGCTCGAACCTTAATTGGGCTTCCTGGAACTCGCGCAGTTCCAGACGATTGTCGATCCGGTCTAACCGGCTTTCGAAGTGTCCGACTGTTGCGCGCAGGTTGTTGACGTCACCCTGCAGCGCATGCAGTTGTGCGCGCATTGTTTGATGATCCGCGCGCAACTCGCTTATGGCAAAATCGACCCTGTCAAATCTCTGAGGGAGCTTCTTCAGAAGCTCGAACATCAATTCGCTGGTGACTTCAGCCATCGCGCATCTCCTACAACCGTCAGGCGACGGAGATAGTATAGTTCTCGATGACGGTGTTGGCGAGGAGCTTCTCGCACATGGCCTTCAGGTCGCTTTCCGCCTTGGCCTTGTCGTCGCCGGCAAGCTCGAGATCGAAGACCTTGCCTTGGCGGACCTGTCCGACACCCTCAAAGCCAAGTGCGCCCAGCGCGCCTTCGATGGCTTTGCCCTGGGGGTCGAGAACGCCGTTCTTGAGGGTGACGGTGACGCGTGCCTTGATCACTTGCGTTTTCTCCAGATATTACTTGACCAGAACCGGACCGGTGCCGCGCAACGGTTCGTTCTCATTGATGATACCGAGGCGCTTTGCAACTTCCTGATAGGCCTCAAGCAGCCCGCCGAGGTCGTGGCGGAAGCGGTCCTTGTCCAACTTCTCCCGGGTCTCGATGTCCCACAGACGGCAGCTATCGGGCGAAATTTCGTCCGCAAGAATGATGCGCATCATGTCGCCTTCATAAAGGCGGCCGCATTCGATCTTGAAGTCAACGAGCTGGATGCCGATGCCCAGAAAAAGCCCCGAGAGGAAGTCATTGACCCGGATGGCAAGAGCCATGATGTCGTCAAGCTCTGCCGGATTGGCCCAACCGAAGGCAGTGATGTGCTCTTCGGAGACCATAGGATCGGCCAGCGCATCGGACTTGTAGTAGAATTCGATGATCGAGCGCGGCAGAACGATACCTTCTTCGATCCCAAGACGTTTGGACAGCGAGCCGGCAGCAACATTGCGCACGACAATCTCAAGCGGGATGATCTCGACTTCCTTGATCAGCTGTTCTCGCATGTTGATCCGGCGGATGAAATGCGTCGGAATGCCGATCTTGTTGAGATGGGTGAAGATGTATTCGCAGATCCGGTTGTTCAAAACACCTTTGCCATCGATCACTTCATGCTTTTTCTTGTTGAAGGCGGTGGCATCATCCTTGAAGAACTGGATCAGCGTCCCTGGCTCTGGACCCTCATAGAGGATCTTGGCCTTGCCCTCGTAAACACGGCGGCGACGGTTCATAGCGGTTTTTTCTCTTTTGGTGGCGGCTCGATCGGGCCGCAGTGGATCAGTGCTTGAAGCGGTCCCATAAAGGAAAAGCTTGGTTTTCACAATGCAACAGATTCTCGATCCCACCAAAAGGTCGCACTTGGGCCTCGCGGCCAACTCATGACGCAAGTTTGCATTGCGCTTTGGGCATGCTTTTGATTAATGGGAACACGACGCTGCCGGGTGGTAGCCTATTTGGGAGATGCAAATGAGCGGTATCAGTGATCGCGAAAAGGCTTTCGAAAACAAGTTTGCCCATGATCAGGAACTGCGCTTCAAGGCCGAAGCGCGGCGCAACAAACTGATCGGGCTATGGGCTGCAGGCTTGCTTGGCAAGGCTGATCCCGATGCCTATGCCAAGGAAGTTGTCGCCGCCGATTTTGAAGAGGCGGGCGACGAAGACGTCATGCGCAAGTTGCGCAATGATCTTTCCGCCGGCGGTGTTTCGGTGACCGACGAAGAGCTTCGCTCCAAGATGAACGAGTTCCTGGCGCAGGCTGTGGAGCAGATCCAGAATTCCTGAGCCGGTTAATCCGCCAGTGTGTTTTTCGAGGCCGATCCTCCAATAGGCGGATCGGCCTCATCTTTTGCGCATGAATTCTGCGGCTTTCGCTGCGCTCATCGGACGTGCAAGACCGAAGCCCTGAAGGATGTCGCAGCCCAGATGCTTCAGGATCCGTGCATGATCTTGCGTTTCGACACCTTCGGCTATGACCTGAATTTTCAGCGATCTAGCGATCTCGATGATCGATTTTGCCAAGGTTCTTTGTTCGGCACTTGACGGGACGTCATTGATCAGTTGCCGGTCGATCTTGAGCGAGCGCGGCTTCAGATTGAGCAGACCCACAATGGAGGCGTGGCCGGTTCCAAAATCGTCCACTTCGATGTCTATACCCAGATTTCGCAGATGCGAAAGGTTCTTCACTGCCATCGGGCTTTCACGATCAAGGAAGATCGATTCGAGAAGCTCGAATGACACGGTGCCCGGTTGGATGTTGAGCGCTGAAATGTCTTTGGGCAGATCCGGGTCATCCAGCCTTTTGGATGAGACATTCACCGAGATTTTCGGGAGGTTCAGCCCCTCACGCTGCCAGCTGTGGAAATGCGCGAGCGCCTTCTTCAGAATGATACTGTCGATCTGGGCAAGAACGCCGATCTCGTCGGCGATCGCCAGAAACTTGTCTGGTCCGAGAATTCCCCGCTCGGGGTGGTTCCAGCGCACCAGGCATTCCGCTCCGCTTATCTCCTGAGTCTGGGCCCTGAACTGAAACTGGAAGTAAGGCTCGAACAGATCAAGTTCGATTGCCTCGAGTATCTCATCCGACAGTTTGCGCGAGGTGGTCAGAAGCTGACGCGTGTCATGCGAGTAGAACTCGCAGCGATTTCCGCCGCGATGTTTTGCCTTGTACAGAGCGATGTCGGCATTCTGGACGAGTTGGCGTGCATCCATGACGCTGCTGGCGGCAAATGCAATGCCGATGCTGCAGCCGAAGCGGCATGTCTGTCCGTCATGTCGGACTGGTTTGCGCATTTCTTCAATGATGCCGTTTGCGAGACGGGAAAGCGCTTCAACCGATCCGTTGTACTCGACAAGAATGACGAATTCGTCACCTCCAACACGCGCCGCAAATGCGTCGGGTGCCAGGGTCTGTTTGAGAATTTCCGCGGCGTGGCGGAGCATCGCGTCGCCGGCGTTGTGGCCAAGCGTATCGTTGATATGTTTGAACCGGTCGAGGTCCACATGCAAAACGGCCAGTCCGTTCCTCTCGCCGCCCTTCTCATCTTCCCAAGACTCCAGTTTAGCCTCGAGATATCGGCGATTTGGCAAGGCCGTCAGGTAGTCATGCAGGGCGCTGTGCTCGGCGGTTGCCTTGGTTCTTTCAAGCTCGGCGTTTCGCGCCTCGGCCAGATGTTTCGCCTTTTCCAGCTCTTCGCGAAGTCGATGGTCTTCCGTCATATCCCAGTTGACGCCGATCATCTTCAGATGGCCGTCATAATCCAGATAGGGCAGGGTATTCGCGCGGATGTGGCGGATCTGGCCCTTCTTGTCGATCACCCGGTAGTCGTCCGTGAAGGCGGTTCGCGTTTCGATATGGCGCTCGACTTTTTCGATCACCCGGGCCTTGTCGTCGGGATGCAGCATCTCTTCCCAGAGGCCACCGATCTGCACCGACTTGTCGGGCAGATCAAAGATCCGCCGCATGCCGTCATCCCAGGTTGTTGTTCCCGCTTCAAAATCAGCTTCGAAAACACCCACGCCGGATACTTCGAGGGCGAGTTGCAGGCGCTTTGAAAGTTTACCCAGTGATTCTTCCTGGATCTTTCGCTGGGATATATCGGTGTCTGTACCGCTAATGCGGGTTGGATTGCCATCGTTGTCCCATTCGATGCAGGCCCCTCGGCATTCGATCCAGACATAATACCCATCCCGATGCCATTCGCGGTATTCGAAAGCCGTGAAGTCTGGATCGCCGGCATTCTGGCGCGCGATGGCGTGGAGCACACGTTCGCGATCCTGTGGGTGGACGAATTCGAGCCATTCCTCGGTGCTGGGTGGGGCAGGGTCCTCTGGCCTGAGGCCCCGAATTTTGCGCCACATGTCCGAGTAATAGAGGCGCCCGTCCATGTATTGGTCCCAGACGCCAGAGAGCGAACTGACGAGGGCGTTGTTCCAGCGGCTTTCGCGTTCGCTGACGTCAGCAAGCGCTGTCATTGTCGGGGTGATATCGGTGAGTTGGACGATCGCGGTACCGCTGTCGGGTGCGGCGCACAGAGTTGCAATCACATGCCGTTTCGTGTCCGATCCGGCTTGCAGCGTGAGATTCAGACTGCGTGCCGAATTTGGCTGCAATGCAATGCTTGTGATTGCGCTCATCAGCGCGGTGTAATCTTCGGGGAGAAGAAGCTCACCAAGAGATCGATCGCAGGTCATCGCTTGAAAGCGAGTATTGGCTTCCAGCCTTCGGCCATGCAAATCATAGGTTGCAGCAGGTAGCGGCAAGTCCGCCAGGGCAACAGTCCCCCCCCGTGCTTGATGGTTTTCCTGTGCAATCTCGGTCTGTCGCAACATGCATCCGGCCCCAATGTCTGCGGCATGCTAGAAGTCGCGCAGTTAAAGGCGGTTTAACGCATCCTTATTAAATCTTCGGTTGAGGTTTTTGCTGTTTTAACGTTATCTCTGATTGTGTAGCGTGGTGAGACGGAGCGGTTTGTCTAGAGCCGTGTCAGAAACCGCGCAAACACCAAAGTGCCTTCTGGCCACGGTCCATGTCCGGACTCGGCGTTGATATGTCCGGATTCACCCGCATCAACCAGGGCCGAGCCCCAGCAGTTCGCCATGTCTTCGGCATGCGCGTATTCACCAAAGGGGTCATTGCGGCTCGCAACCATCATTGACGGGAAGGGCAGTGGGTCGCGGGGATAGGGGCCAAATGTCATCAGGTGCCTTGGCCGGATTGCCGGATTGGCCACATCTGGTGGGGCTACAAGGAAGGCGCCTGCGACGGGTCGCTTGAACTCCGGAATGGCGTGGATGACGGTCGGAATACCCAGCGAATGGGCGACAAGGACCACCGGTCGCTCGGCACGATTGACCTCTTCAACCACTCTGGCAATCCAGTCCTCGCGCACAGGCTTTGACCACTCCGCCTGCTCGACGCGGCGCGCGGTGGACAACTTCGCCTGCCATCGGGTTTGCCAGTGGTCTGGACCCGAATTGGTATAGCCCGGAACGATGAGGATTTCAGCTTCTGAGACTTTCATGCGCCCTATCTGCTTTCGCCTCGCCCGATCGTCAAGGGACCGACCTACTTTTCCATCATGAATGGTCGGTGTGCGGGCCCTTGATATCCTCCGGTGCTCTGGCGGGTTGGCTTTCCCCAGGCACTGTCGCGTTCACAACTGCGTTCCCCGTCAGGTTGTATGGGGATTTATCCTGCAGATCCTGCTAGTCTTGTCCGGTCAGCCCTCTATATGGGCAAAGAACACGATGATTAGCCATCTGGCCTGCCACGACCTCGATAGCGGGGTGAGATGCGGTCGATGGTCGTGACGGCACCAGATGTGCCGCCTCATGTTTCACAGACAGCTTGCAGTATTGTTCGCTAGAGGAGGAAATGAGGATGTCGAACTTTCATGTCATGACAGGCGCTTCCGGTGTGCTGGTGCGACCGGAGGTGAGGCGAATATCGACCTCCGATGTGCTGGATGCACTTCGGGCGGGGGTCGAGGACTTCCGTGAAAAGCCATCGCATTATGCATTTGTGGGGCTGATTTATCCGCTGGCCGGTATGGTTCTGATTGCCTGGAGCGCCGGTGTGGATCTCCTGCCAATGATCTACCCTCTGCTGTCAGGATTTGCACTTCTCGGGCCTCTGCTTGCGATCGGCTTGATGGAAATCAGCCGAAGACGCGAATATGGGCAGGATGCAAGCTGGGCGCAGGTTTTTGCCCTCAAACAGTCTCCGGCCTTGCCGTCGCTCCTGATGATGAGCGTCTATCTGTTGACACTTTTCATGATCTGGCTGGTTGCGGCACGCGCCCTTTATCTGGGCTTCATTGGCGATTATCCAAACCCTAGCTTCCTTGGCTTCGCCTCGAACGTGCTTGGGCATCCCAATGCCATGGCGTTGATCTTCTGGGGCAATCTCGTCGGCTTGGGACTGGCGCTGATTGCACTTGTCATCAGCATCGTCGCCTTCCCCCTTCTGCTGGATCGTGACGTCGGTGCTGCGTCCGCAGTCCATACATCGGTACGGGCAGCCATGCTCAACCCGGTGCCTGTGGCGTTCTGGGGGCTGATCGTTGCACTCGCTCTTGTTGCGGGAATGGCGACCTTGATGGTCGGGCTCGTGATTATCGTGCCGATTCTCGGCCACGCCACATGGCACCTCTATCGCCGCATGGTCCTGTAGATCCAGCCTTTGGCCGCTGGAGGATGGTCGACTGCCATCCAGTCGGCATTTGAAACAGTTCAGGCGCATGTTTCCATGCGCCTGAACCAATGTGCGGTGCCATGCTGCGGCTTTAGCCAAAGACGCGCTTGAAGATCGTGTCGACATGTTTGGTGTGATAGCCGAGATCGAACTTCTCGCGGATATCCTCCTCGGAGAGTGCAGCACGCACTTCCTCGTCGGCCAGCAGCTCTTCCAGGAAGTCCTTGCCCTGTTCCCAGACCTTCATGGCGTTGCGCTGGACGAGGCGATAGCTGTCCTCACGCGACACGCCTGCCTGGGTCAGCGCCAGGAGAACCCGCTGGCTCATCACCAGACCACGGAACTTGTTCATGTTCTTCAACATATTTTCCGGATAGATCACCAGCTTTTCGATCACGCCGGCAAGGCGATTGAGCGCGAAGTCGAGTGTGATTGTGGTGTCTGGACCGATCGCCCGTTCAACACTCGAATGGCTGATGTCGCGCTCGTGCCAGAGCGCCACGTTTTCCATGGCCGGGACGACCGACATGCGAACGAGCCGCGCAAGCCCCGTCAGGTTTTCCGTCAGAACCGGGTTGCGCTTGTGCGGCATGGCGGACGAGCCCTTCTGGCCGGGCGAGAAGAACTCTTCCGCTTCCAGAACTTCTGTGCGCTGCATGTGCCGGATCTCGACAGCGACGTTCTCGATCGATGATGCGATAACGCCAAGGGTTGCAAAGAACATGGCATGACGGTCGCGCGGGATGACCTGCGTGGAAATCGGCTCTGGCTGCAGGCCGAGTTTTGCGCAGACATGCTCTTCGACGCGCGGATCGATATTGGCAAAGGTGCCGACAGCACCTGAAATCGCGCCTGTCGCAATTTCTGCCCGGGCGTTGACCAGGCGGTCGCGGTTGCGCGCCATCTCCGCATAGAAGCGGGCGAAGGTCAGGCCCATGGTGGTCGGTTCGGCGTGGATGCCGTGGCTGCGACCGATGCGAACCGTATCCTTGTGTTCGAAGGCACGGGCCTTCAGAGCGGCCAGCACACGGTCCATATCGGCAATCAGGATATCGGCGGCGCGGACCAGCTGAATGTTCAGCGTTGTGTCGAGAACGTCGGAAGACGTCATTCCCTGGTGGACGAAACGGGAATCCGGGCCGATGAACTCGGCGAGGTGTGTGAGGAAGGCGATGACGTCATGCTTGGTGACAGCTTCGATCTCGTCAATCCGGGCGACATTGAACTCGGCTGAGCCACCCTTTTCCCAGATCGTACGTGCCGATTCCTTCGGAATAACCCCAAGCTCGGCCAGCGCGTCGCAGGCATGGGCCTCGATCTCGAACCAGATGCGAAACTTGGTTTCGGGCGACCAGATGGCGACCATTTCTGGTCGGGAATAGCGCGGGATCATGGAAAGTTCTTTCTTGGCTCTGAAAATGTTGGCCCGCTTTAGCAAAGCAGGACAGCAATCTCAACGCCTGTGGGCCGCCAGCAGACCGGCAACCGCTGCGAGTCCACCAAATCCGAAGGGCAGATAATGAGGCAGGCCGAGGACGGCGAACTGGTAGACCGCAGAGGCGGAGGTGAAAACGAACTGGAACATCCAGATGCGGGAGAGGAAAGGGGCGTGCCACTGGGCATAGAAGAGACGATACTCCAGCGCAAACAAGCCTGCCGTTGCTGCAATCGTGGCGACCCCCAGAAGAAGAAAGCCGGCTGCAAATTTGGTTTCGGTCGGGCGGCGTCCCGGCACCTGCCATAAGAGGGGCAGTGCGACCAGCCAGCCAAGAACGGCACCCGTGAAATAGAGAACCAGCAGGACGCTGTCATGGCTGCCGGTCGGTCGACCAATGATGTAGAGCGAGGCGAGGAAGGAAAGGGACATTGCCACGCCCCAACCGAGCGCGCCGCCGAGCCAGAGCGATACTTTCGGCAGTCTCCCGCCAAAGTGCTGTCGAGAGGGCTCTCGCGCCAGTCTCGAGCCGTCCTCTTTGCCAAAAACCGTCATGGGCGGACAGGGATCGCGATCCAGCGACCATCCTGACCCTCGAAACCGAAGCTGTAGGTCATGACGAGGACCATATGCAGGGTTGGGCCTTCAAACGGAAAATGTGTGACGACGCCACCCAGGCGGTAGCCGCTCGGACAGTTTCGGCTCCCCGGAATGCTCTTGTCTTCATAGACGAGCCGTTCTGTCTCGGGCTTGTCGTCTTCGCTGATCTGGAGACGGAAACCCGCAACCTCATCGACGCGATCCTTGCAAGAGGCCGGAGCAGGCTGAGTGAATGTTTCGAGCGTCAGGGTGTAGCGCGTTCCATACTGGCTTTCAGTCGGGAAGGGCACATAACGCAATTCTTGGGCCGGGCTGCTCAATTCGCTGACCGGGTTAAACGCCACCCATTGACCCGGATCTGCGGCAAATTTTGATGAATCTAGAAAGGGCGCTGCCTTTTCCATCGCCATCGACCGTGCTTCGGCAAGCGAGCGCGTCTCGTCATCCAGCCGCACGCGGATCGGTGTCCCGGGTAGATATTTGTCCTTTATGGTGTCGATGACAAAAATGTCGGCATAGGGAAAACCCGAACCGTCCTGAATGCCGAACTGTTCGAAGGCGAAGGTGTCACCATTTGCAGAAAAGCCGAGCGGACGAATACTGGCGATGTCGGCGGCTGTCGCCGGTGCATGCCAGGCGAGTATGGCGGTCGCCGCGATGGCTCTTCCGAATGCTGTCAACCGCGTCCTCCTTCGGCTGCCTGCCGGAGAGTGTCGACCGTTTTGCGATAATCGTCAACGCCCCGTCCCTTGTAGATTGCCGACCCGGCAACCAGCACATTGGCGCCGGCTTTCGTCGCAAGCGGGGCTGTCTCCGGCGTAATGCCTCCGTCCACTTCCAGGTCGATCGGGCGATTGCCGATCAGTGCTCTGGTCTTTGCAATCTTGTCTGTTGCTGAAGGGATATATTTCTGGCCACCGAAGCCTGGATTGACGCTCATGATCAGGATGAGATCGAGATCATCCAGGACATGCTCGATCGCCGAAAGCGGTGTTGCCGGATTGAGCGAGACGCCTGCCTTCTTGCCCAGCGCCCGGATCGACTGCAGCGAGCGATGGAGATGCGGTCCGGCTTCAGCATGTACAGTGATGATATCGCAACCGGCATCAGCGAATGCCGGGAGGAAATTGTCAGCAGGCGCAATCATCAGATGGCAGTCGAAGACGGCTTTCGTATAGGGACGCAAAGCCTTGATCACCGCCGGGCCGAAGGAGATGTTGGGCACGAAGTGGCCATCCATAACATCGAGATGGATCCAGTCCGCGCCGGCATCGACGACGTCACGAACCTCATCGCCCAGCCTGGCGAAATCTGCAGCCAGTATGGACGGGGCGATCAAAACGGGTTGCGACATGAAAGAACTCCTTGCGGTAGTTGATGTCTGGAGGGCTAATTTGCGCTCGCCATAACACTCACCCCATAGCTCGGCAACAAAACCTTGGTGGAGCATGATATTATCCGCCGCTTGACCTTGCGAAGGGCACGAGGCATCCCTCTTCATGCAATGGAGGAGATGGACATGGGACGACTGGCAATCATCACAGGCGGCAGTTCGGGGATCGGACGGCATCTCGTTTCAGCCTTTGCGCGCGAGGGCTATGATGTGGCCTTCGGGCACTTTCAGGACGATGCTGCTGCGGCGGAGGTGATCGCCGAGGTCGAAGCCCAAGGCGGCAGAGCCTTCGCCATGTCCTGCGACGTGGCGGACATGCTGGCGACGGAAGAGTTTGTTGCGTCGGCGGAGAACTGGGCCGGTGAGGCACCGGAAGTGCTGATCAACAATGCCGGCATCCAGACCTGGGCGCCGCTGCTGGAGCTTTCCGAGGAACGGTGGGATGCCGTTATCCGCACCAATCTCAAGGGAACGTTTGTCAATACGCAGGTCGTCGCGAAACATATGATCGCTGGAGGCAAGCGCGGATCGATCATCAATCTCGGGTCCGGCTGCAACAAGCACGCCTTTCCGCGGCTCGTCGATTATACGGCCTCCAAGGGAGGTATCGAGCAGTTCACCAAGGTTTCGGCAGTGGAGCTCGGGCCTCATGGCATCCGCGTCAATTGCGTGGCGCCGGGTGCGATTGAGACCGCGAGGACCAAGGCCGAGGCGCCGGATTATGCCAAGACCTGGGGCGATGTAACGCCGCTTCGGCGTGTTGGAACGCCGGAGGATATCGCCGGGCCGGTGCTGTTCCTTGCCGGAGATCAATCCGCCTTTGTCACGGGGCAGACCATCTGGGTCGATGGTGGCGTCTTCACCCAGGCCTACTGGCCTTATCCTCTGTGACGTTTTACTGGCTGTTGGGTGAAACGGTCTCGAACCTGTCGCCCTGCCAGATGCCAAGGCGATAGGGATTGTCGACCAGTTCCTGATCATCGCCAAATGTGACGGTGCCAATTGCCGTGTCAAAGGCAGTTCCGACAAGCGCATCGATCAAGGGCAGGCCCATGGCGGAGGAAATCCCATGCGCGTCTGCCAGAATGGTCACTGCCGCATGGGCGGGGAGGGCGTAACCTTCCATGACGACGCCATCTGCCGTGAAGCGTTCCGCCACACCCGGCTGGTCGGTGGGCGGCAGGCTTTCGGGTGGCAAGACGGCCAGCACACCATCGGCGAGTGGGACAGGCTGATCGGCAGCAGACAGTGTGTCGCCACCCAGCAGCGTCAAAGTGATACCCTCGGCGGCAGCGTCGCGGGCGATGATGGCGGCATCATTGCGGTCGCCGCCGATGAAGACATGCGTCGCCCCGGCAGACTTCAGGCGGCGGACCAGCGCCACCTGCTGTTCCTGTCCGGGACGAAAGGTGTCGATGAAGACAGGCTTCAGTCCTCGCTCCTCAAGACTAAGCCGGATTGCTTCGGAGAGTTCGCGTCCACGGATCGTGCCGTCTTCGATCAGGGCTACGGGCTTGTCGGCCCAATCCCGAAGAATGACTTCGGAAAGTTTTGCACTTTCCTCCGTCGTCGTTGGCGCCAGCCGGAAGAAAGGCCAACCCTCCTTGAGCGAATCTTCCATCAAGCCTTTCCACCGAACGGACAGGGAGATGGCTGGAATTGCCTTTTCGGCCAGTATGGGCAATGCGCCATCCAGGCTTTCGCTGCAGAGAAAACCGATGGCGCCAATGGCACCGCTATCGCGAATCGCTTCGCCGATCGAAGCGCCACTTCCCGCTTCACAGCTCTCGTCTATGGGGACGAGGCTTATGTCGAGACCCTTGGCCGCCACGCCTGCACCAGCGCGCACCTGATCACCCAGCACGGAGAAGGCGCCGGTCTGGGGCGCGACAACTGCGATTGTCAGGCTGTCTGCCCTGGCTATCGAGCCCCATGGTGAGATCACCAGAAGGGTGGCCGTCAGGCTTGCCAAAAGACTTTGCATGTTCACTCCGTGGCTTTTCTGCGCCAATCCTATGGCAAACCGGCGTTGGAGGAAATGGAATAGGCTGTTCTCTTTCATGGGCAAAGTTCAGCCACGTTGTGGAAAATGTAAAACTTGTTGCCCATATTGCCGCCATGACACGATCAGCGGTGCGCGGAGCGAAAGAATTGTTGAGCAGGCAGGAACTGGACCCCACGACCTATCGTGAGGCGATGAGCCATTATGCGGGGCATGTGCAGGTGGTTACGACCGATCACGCTGGCATCAAACGCGGTGTCACGATTACGGCGGCCTGCTCGGTATCCGACAGTCCACCCATGGTGCTTGCCTGCCTGAACAACGGGAATGAGAGCAACGCGGTTTTTTTCGAAAGCGGCTATTTTGCGCTGAATACGCTCGCTGAACCGCATCTCGATCTTGCCAATGCCTTCGCCGGCTTCGGCAAGCTCCTGGTGGAAGAACGCTTTGCGCTTGGTCGTTGGACAACGCTTGTCACGGGCGCACCGGTTCTGGAGGATGCGATTGTTTCCTTTGATTGCCTGGTTGTCGACCAGAAGGTCACGGCGACCCATACTGTTCTATTCGGTGAAGTGAAGGCCGTGAACTTTGGACCCGACCGGCCTGCTCTGCTCTATCTGGACCGGGGCTTTCGCACGCTGTAAGATTTTCCGAACGTCTGGGAGGAGACATGCCGGAAAGTGCCGAACTGCCAAGGGCGGAATCGATCGATTCCGTGATCGAACTTCTGTCACAGCATGATTATCTGGCTGGGCGATCGCTTGCGACCGTCGTGTTTCTCGCTCTGCGCATGCAGCGACCACTGTTTCTCGAAGGCGAGGCGGGTGTTGGCAAGACCGAAGTTGCCAAGGTGCTGGCCAAGGCGCTGGATCGACCTCTCATCCGATTGCAGTGTTATGAAGGGCTGGATGTTGCCTCCGCCGTCTATGAATGGAACTATCCGGCCCAGATGCTGGAAATCCGCATGGCGGAAGCAAGCGGCGTTTCAGATCGTGGGCGGCTTGAAGGCGACATTTTTTCCGAACGCTATCTGATCCGCCGGCCCGTCCTGCAGGCGCTGAGCGGTGAGCCGGGCAAGGCGCCTGTCTTTCTGATTGATGAGCTTGATCGCACGGATGAAGCGTTCGAGGCCTTCCTGCTGGAGGTACTCTCCGATTTTCAGGTGACGATCCCCGAATTCGGTACGGTGAAGGCTGCCGAGCCGCCGATCGTCATCGTCACCAGCAATCGAACCCGAGAAGTCCATGATGCCCTCAAACGGCGATGTCTCTATCACTGGGTCGACTATCCGAGTGCGGCGGACGAACTGGCGATCATCCGCCGCAAGGTTGCGGGCTGCAACGAACAGCTGTCGCGCCAGATTGTCGCCTATGTGCAGCGGTTGAGGACCATCGACCTCTTCAAGAATCCGGGTATTGCCGAAAGCATAGACTGGGCGACCGCGCTCACCGAACTGGATCGGCTGGCGCTTGATCCGGAAACCATCGGCGACACTCTGGGTACGCTGCTGAAATATCAGGAAGATATTGCCCGTATCCAGGGCGGCGAAGGCCAGGCTGTGCTGGCGGCCGTCAAGGCCGAGCTTCTGGCGGCGAGTTAGGCCATGCAGCTGGCAGGCGGAAATGACGGAATTGTTGTGCCGCCGATCGCTGCCGGCGACGGGCGTTTTGCAGACAATATCCTCTATTTCGCAAGGGTTCTGAGAAAGGCCGGTCTAAAACCCGGGCCCGGCGCCGTTGTCGATGCGATCGAGGCAGTAGATGCGCTCGGCATTGGCTCCCGTGTCGAGTTTCATGCAGCGCTTGGTGCCATTTTCGTCAAGCGGCATGAGGATCAACCCGTCTTCGATGAAGCCTTCGAGGTCTTCTGGCAGTCGCGTGACCTGGTCGGCAAGATGATCCAGCTCATGTCGCCGCGCTCGCCGGATCGGTCAGAGACGCAGAAGCCCAAGGCGGGCCAATCGCGCGTCAGCGATGCACTCATGGGCCAGAATCAGCGACCGGAGCGAGAAGAGCGCGAGACGGAAGTCGAGGTCGATGCCCGGTTGACCATGTCTCCAGGCGAAGTCTTCAGGCGCATGGATTTCGGTCAGATGAGTGCAAGGGAGCTTTCTGTCGCTCGCCGTGAAATCGAGCGGCTCCGTCTGCCTGTGGATACTGTGAAGACGCGGCGCTATCAGCCAACGCCCCGGGGGCGCCGGATTGATCCGCGAGCCAGCATGCGCCATTCACTGCGCACCGGGGGCGATTTGATGTTACCCCGCGTTCGCGAGGTTCGGGTTCAGGCGCCGCCGCTTGTCGTGCTCGCAGACATCTCCGGTTCGATGAGCCAGTACAGCCGCATTTTCCTCCATTTCCTCCATGTGCTGAGCGAGCGGCGACGTCGGGTGCATGTCTTTCTTTTCGGGACGCGGCTCACCAATGTCACCCGGCAATTGCGCCACCGCGATCCCGATGAGGCGATTGCACGATGTACAGAGGCCGTTGCAGACTGGTCGGGCGGTACCCGCATCGGTGAGACGCTGAGGGTCTTCAATCGCCAATGGGGGCGGCGGGTATTGGGGCAGGGCGCCGTCGTGCTGTTGATCACCGATGGGCTGGAGCGCGAGGATATCGATTTGCTCGAGACGGAGACTGACCGCCTGCATCGCTCCTGCCGTCGGCTGATCTGGCTCAATCCGCTTTTGCGCTTCGAAGGTTTCGAGCCGCGGGCCCGAGGGGTGCGGGCCATGCTTCCACACGTCGACGAACTTCGCAGCGTCCACAATCTGCAGGCTCTCGGTGATCTTGTGGCGGCATTGTCTGCCCCGGTCAGTCGTGCGTCTGACCCGCGCCGTTTCCTGCTGGATGAAAGGGCATCATGATGACTTCGATTGATATGCGCGATCCGCTGTTGGTTGCGGAAAGCTGGATGTCAGAGGGGCGGGACGTGGCGATTGCCACGGTCATGGAGACCTGGGGATCCGCGCCGAGACCGGTCGGCAGCCATCTTGTGATTGACGCCGACGGAAATTTCGAAGGTTCGGTGTCGGGAGGCTGCGTGGAGGGGGCCGTCATCACCGAGGCCATCGAGGTCATCGCCGAAGGGGAACCACGCATGCTTGAATTCGGCGTGGCAGACGAGACAGCCTGGAGGGTGGGCCTGTCCTGTGGCGGGAAGATCCGTGTCTATGTGGAAAGGCTTGGTTGATGGATCCCCACAGCCTGAAGAAGCTCAACAAGGCGCGTTCATCGAGGCAGGCAGCAATCCTTGTTACTGATCTTGCGGAGGGGCGCGATCGGGTGGTGCTGGAAGGTGACGAGGTTGCCGGCGCTCTCGGCGAAGAGGTGTCGTCGCGCTTCCTGTCCGGAAAGTCCGGACTGGTCGACTGCGACGGCCGGTCCTTTTTCCTCAATGTCCATCTCCCACCACCGCGCATTGTCATCATCGGCGCCGTGCATATCAGCCAGGCGCTCTATCCCATGGCGCAGATGACGGATTTCGACGTGACGATCATCGATCCGCGCAGTGCCTTTGCGACGGCAGAGCGCTTCGGTGGGGTCAACTTGATCGCAGACTGGCCACAGGATGTTTTGCCGCTCAAGCCTCTTGACCGCTACACTGCGCTCGTCGCGGTTACGCATGACCCGAAGATCGATGATCCAGGGGTTGAAGCGGCGCTCAAGGCCGGCTGCTTCTATGTGGGCGCGCTCGGCAGCCGCAAGACCCATGCGAAACGGGTGCAGCGCCTGACGGAAGCGGGATTTGGCGAGGTAGATATCGCCCGGATCTCAGCGCCCATCGGGCTTGAGATCGGAGCTGCCACGCCGGCGGAGATCGCGGTCGCCGTCCTTGCCGATATCATTCTGGCCTACCGCAAGCGCGCCCTCGATCGGTCAGGGGCGTCGAGATGAAATTCGGGTCTTTTGCTCTTACGGATGCTTGTGGGGTCATACTTGCTCACTCAATCCAGGCCGGAGAAACGCGGGTCGGCAAGGGCAAGGTGCTGGGGCCGTCTGACATTGAGCTCCTTGCCCATCATGGTGTGTCGGACGTGATCGGCTGCCGTCTTGATGGAGATGATCTCGGTGAGGACGATGCCGCGCATCGGCTGGCCGAGGCGATTACCATGTCCGGAATGCGGCGAACGCCAGCGACAACGGGACGAGTGAATTTCTACGCCACGACCAATGGTCTGTTCCGGGCACACCGTGTGCTGGTCGATGCGTTCAACCGGGTCGATCCGGCAATTACGCTCGCCTGCCTTGCCGACTATAGCGATGTTCGTGAAGGCGATCTGATCGCCACGATCAAGATCATTCCGCTTGGTGTGTCGGAAAGAAGTGTCGACGAGGCGCGGATCGTGCTGGAGAGCGCCATCGCTTTTGAATTGCTGCCCTATTCGGCGCATGATGTACATCTGGTGGCAACCATGTTGCCGTCGCTCAAGCCCTCCGTGATGGACAAGACCGTGCAGATCACCGGGCGGCGTCTGGCCGCGTCAGGCAGTGTTCTGGCGTCCGAGCAGCGAGTTGCGCACAGAGCCGAAGCCGTGGCCGAGGCCCTTCAGTCAGCTCTTGTCGCGCAAGGCAATCGACCAAGGCTGTTGCTGGTCTTTGGCGCATCGGCAGTCTGTGATCCGAATGACGTGATCCCCGAGGCTATTCGATTGGCCGGTGGCGTTGTGGATCAGGTCGGCCTGCCGGTCGATCCTGGAAATCTCCTGGTGCTTGGGCATATTGACGATGTGGCCGTCATTGGTGCGCCTGGCTGTGCGCGTTCACCGAAGGAGAATGGCTTTGACTGGGTCTTGCGCCGACTTCTGGCGGGGGAAACTCCGACGGCGCATGATCTGAGCGGTTTGGGTGTCGGTGGCTTGCTGATGGAAATTCCGAGCCGTCCGCTGCCGCGTGCTGTTGCAACCGGTGCAATGCGCAAGGAGCAGATCGCTCTGGTCGTGCTCGCAGCGGGGCGTGCCAGTCGGATGGGTATCGAAGATCGCCACAAGCTGCTTGCCGAATTTGACGGTGAGCCCCTCGTGCGACGGGTCGTAAGGCAGGCGAGCGAAGCAGACCTCGGTCCGGTCATCGTCGTGACAGGCCATCGCAGCAAGGATGTCGGTGCTGCACTCGATGGACTGTCTGTGCGGCTTGTCAACAATCCCGATTATCCCAGTGGAATGGCAAGTTCGCTGAAGAGCGGGCTTGCTTCGCTGGATGAGGGGTGCGGGGCAATGATGGTGCTTCTGGCTGATATGCCGAACGTACTTGCAGAGGATATCAAAAAGCTGGCCGAAGCCTTCAAGCTTCATCAGGGGCGGGCGGTCATCCGGGCGGTTGCCGATGGGCAGCGCGGTAATCCTGTGATTCTGCCGCGTTCGACCTTCGAAGCGCTGCGCATGATCGAAGGCGATATTGGTGCACGGCCAATCATCGAAAGCTCCGGTCTGCCCGTGGTCGATATCGAAATCGGCGCAGCGGCACGGCTTGATGTCGATACACCCGAGGCTGTCATTGCAGCCGGCGGTGTACTCAAGGACTAGCCATGGATAAAGCGGAGATCGAAGATCTGTTTGCAGAGCTAGGGTCGGTCTCTGTCCGGAGGATGTTTGGCGGACACGGCGTCTACCATCAAGGACTTATCATTGCTGTCGAGGTGGACGGCGAGATCCTGTTGAAAGCCGATGCGGAGACTGCGCCGCTCTTTGAGGCGGCTGGAGCTCAACGCTGGGCCTATGCCGGAAAGAAAGGCAAGCCGATTTCCATGCCCTATTGGAGCGTGCCCGATTATGCGGCGGACGATCCAGAGGATTCCGCAAGATGGGCGCGGCTTGCGTTCGAGGCTTCGATGAGAGCCGCGAAAACCTGAGGCAATCAGGCTCACTCTCGATATCTGGAAAGGCTCTCTATCTTCACGCGCCGCGTACAACCGCACCGGGTAGGAGCGGCAGAATTGCCTCGGTGAAGACGGATAGCGGCTGGGGAAGAGCATCAAGCGCAAACCAGCCTATGTGCGAAAGCTTGTCCGGCTCGGTCAGTTTTGCTTCACCCTCGGTATCGTCGCTCACATAGAGAAGGGAGACCCAGTGCTGGCCGTCGGCCTCGATCAACTGTTCGGTCATGCCGACATAATGAACAGCGCCGATCGACAAGCCTGTCTCTTCTTCCGCTTCGCGGCGTGCCGCTGCCTGCGCCGGTTCCATGTGATCGACCTTGCCGCCGACAATGTTCCAGTATCCTGCTTCCGGAGCCTTCATACGCTTGCACAAAAGCAATTTGCCATCCCGAAGGATGGCAAGACCGACGCCAAGGCCTGGACAATCGATACCTGGACGCGTCAAGGCTGATCAGCCCTTGGCGTTGGCAACGATCAGCATGAATGCAGGGATGTCATCGCCGAAGCCAACAGGTGTTGGGCCATCGTCATGATCACGATGGTGGTTGCGGCGGCGCTCCCGGTGATCGTCATTGGCCGGGTTCGGGCGGTTGTTCCGGTTGGACTGATGCGGACGTTTGTCCGTCTTGCGTTCAGGCGCCACGACTTCCACCTTTGCCGGTTCCACGATTGCGATTTCCTCTGTCTTTGGAGTGTATGCGCTGCGCGTATCTGATTTGTGACTGCCGCGCCGCTCCTTGCCTTTGTCACGTCCGCGTTTTCCACGGTTTTCATCGTGACTTTCCGCTGGGGCAGGGAGCGCCGACAAATCGCCGTTCAGCCATTCGATTTTCTGGCTCGTCAGCTTTTCGATCGCATCCAGAAACTTTGTGTCATTTCGAGTGACGAGTGTAAAAGCTGCGCCAGAACGACCGGCACGTCCGGTACGACCGATGCGGTGAACATAGTCTTCCGCGTGGATCGGAACATCGAAATTGAAGACGTGGCTCACATCCGGAATATCAAGGCCGCGCGCTGCCACGTCTGACGCCACGAGCAGGGTGATGTTGTTGTCCTTGAAATTTGCCAGCATCGTGGTGCGCGAACGCTGGTCCATGTCCCCATGCAGTGCGCCAACGGAGAACCCGTGTCGCTCCAGCGAGCGGAAAAGATCGGCAACGTCCCTTTTGCGATTGCAGAAGATGATGCCGTTCTTGAGGTCGGCCTGGGCGCGGATGAGGTCGCGCAGCGTGGCGCGTTTCTCATAGTCCTTGTGGTGAGACGCGACGAGGCGCTGCGTTACCGTCAAGGCAGTTGAAGATGGCTTGGCCACTTCGATGCGCTCGGGGTTTTGCAGGAAGCGATCAGCCAGCTTCTGTATTTCCGGCGGCATGGTAGCGGAAAAGAAGAGAGTCTGGCGCGTGAAGGGAATCATCTTGGCAATGCGCTCGATGTCGGGAATGAAGCCCATGTCCAACATGCGGTCTGCTTCATCGATGACCAGAACCTCTACGCCGGTCATCAAGAGCTTGCCGCGCTCGCAATGGTCAAGCAGGCGACCAGGGGTGCAAATCAGCACGTCGGCGCCACGCTCAAGCTTGCGGTCCTGTTCTTCAAACGAGACGCCGCCGATCAGGAGTGCGACGTTAAGCTTATGGTTCTTGCCATATTTTTCGAAGTTTTCGGCAACCTGCGCAGCCAGTTCTCGTGTCGGCTCAAGAATCAGCGTGCGAGGCATCCGCGCTCGTGCGCGGCCCTTCTCCAGGAGCGTCAGCATTGGCAGAACGAAAGAGGCTGTCTTTCCCGTACCCGTCTGCGCAATGCCCAGAATATCGCGGCGTTGCAGCGCGTGCGGTATTGCGCCAGCCTGGATCGGCGTTGGGTGAATGTAGCCGGCATCAGTGACGGCAGACAGGACTTTTTGGCTCAGGCCAAGGTCAGCAAATGTGGTCAAAGGGAGGTCGTTTCCGTTCCGGTTCTTGCGAACAACAATGTCAGGCCCAGTAACGCGGGCATAAACGCAAGCGCCGAATAGAGTTAAACCGCCGGAAAGTCAAGGAAACAGGGCAGATTGGAGCAATAAAGGCTTAACAATCGCGGTTAAGAAGCCTGTGCGCACGACCCATGGTGATGACGAGGGGAAACTGCCACCCGGTGCGGCTAGTGGACCAGCCGCTCAAGCTTCTTGCCGGCATTGATAAACTGAAGCGGATCGATTGCGTCACCATTTCGCCGGACTTCGTAGTGAAGGTGAGGACCGGTGGACCGCCCCGTGCTTCCGGAAAGACCAATCAGGTCACCGGTGGTTATGGCATCGCCTTTCTTTACCTTCGCCTTGGATAGATGCCCGTAGCGGGTCACCAGGCCGTGCCCATGGTCGATTTCAACGAGTATGCCGTAACCACCGGAATAGCCTGCAGTGATCACCGTCCCGGCGCCGGTCGACAGGATCGGGGTACCCGTCGGCGCACGAAAATCAAGACCGGCATGCATGGCAAGGCCGCCAAAAAAAGGATCGGGACGATTGCCGAAGCGGCTTGTGATCGCTTGGCCAGGCGCTGGATTGGCAAATGGCAGTTTGCGTGCAGTATCGCGCATAGCTTCAAGGCGCAAAAGTGCTGCATCCAGCTCGTTCATCGATGCATTGAAGTCGAGGGCGCTCGAGGGGGCGACGTATGGACCACCGACCGCGTCTGACTGCTCATCAACATGGATACCGTTTCGTCTGAGGATTGACGAAATCTCGGAGGCGGTCTCACTTGCGCCCAAGGTGAGGCGCGTGATGCGCTCCATCTGTTCGCGCTCGATGTCCTTCAGCGACAAGGTCATGTGGGAGAACAGGCGGTCGGCCCGATCAGCGACATTGCCTTCCGTGATGGGGGCGTAGCCAAGCGCCAATCGTTCCGGTGCTGGTTTCTCGGCTGGCTTGCCGAGGAGCGAAGCGAAGGCGCTCTTGCTGGCATTGGGCGCGCTTGCTTCCTGGTCGGCGGTATCTGGTCGCACCAGTGGTACCGGGCCTTCGTCCGGTGTCTTCGCCGCAGGATTTGTGGCATCGAGGAGAGCGTCAATCTTCCCGTGGCGCAAAGCGAGCGCCATCTGCTGCTCCATCAGTTTTTCGACTTTCTCTTCCACCACCTGCTGGTCCAGCAACTGTCTGGAGGTGACGCGGTCGACCTGCGCACGCAGGGCTGCGATGCGATCTTCATATTCGTGCTGCATGCGCGCCTGGCGTGCCATGGTTGCGCCGATGAGGTTGTCGCGCAGCACGAGGTAGGTGGTGGCGCCGAGATAGCCGATCGACATGACGCCGACAAAACAGACAGCAACAGCAAACATCCAGGGACGAACGGTCATGTGGCGGATTTTGTCGCCACTGGCGAGTATCACCACATGCTGAGTCGGTCGTTTGCCAAAAACCTGGTTGCCTGCTTTCCCAGCCAAGTCCTGTCCCCCTGATCTGTCTAGGCGCGGGTAGTCTTGCCTGCAAGACTGCTTAGTCGCATCGGCGCGGACGCCTTCAACGCCCGTGCATTAGACATTGTTAGGGTTAACAAAACCTTGTTTTCGCCATTTCTGGGTGGATTTCAGGAGGCATTCTTGGATGAGAGGGTCCGATAGAAGGACGGTGTTAGTCCAGCCGCTGCGCGGGCAAGATCGTTGAAGGGTGGTTTCAACGAACCGCGGAAGTTGGTGCGTACCAGTTCCTGGAAGGTGAGTGCCGGGTCACGTTTCTCTCTGGCGCAAAGAAAACGAAACCATTTGGCGCCAACGGCAACATGGCCTTTCTCATCCTCATAGATGATCCGGAGAACCTCGGCGCTCTCAAGATCGCCTGTCTCACGCATCTTTTCCTGAAGGGAGGGTGTCACATCAAGCCCTCGTGCCTCAAGGATCAAAGGCACGACAGCCAGTCGCGCCGTCAGGTCGTTTCTCGTTGAATGAGCCGCCTGCCACAGCCCATCATGGGCGGGCATGTCTCCATAGTCAGCGCCCAGGCTGCGCAGGCGGTCCCGAATGAGGCGGAAATGTTTGGCTTCCTCATATGCCACCTTCATCCAGCCATCAAAGAAGGACTGCGGGACGGGTTCGGAAGTGAAGCGAGCGACGATATCAAGAGCGAGGTCGACCGCATTCAGCTCTATATGGGCAAGCGCGTGGAGGAGCGCGATTCGTCCTGGCAGCGTATGCAAAGAGCGCTTTTCGACGCCTTTGGGTGCCACCAGAACAGGTTTGTCCGGTCTTCCGGGCCGTTCCGGCAGAGGGGGGTCCAATGGAGAACGAAGCGAAAGTCTCCTCTGATGCCAGCGTGTGGCGGCCGTCTGAGCCAGAAGCGTCTTTTCATCCAGATCTGCACTGGCGATAGCAAGGGTTGCCGCACCCCGCAGGGAAAGGAGGTCGGATCCGGTCTCAGACGGCATGTCGATCAAAGGCCCTTCACAGTCTCAAGCACTGTGGCAGCATGACCTGGCACCTTCACCTTGCGCCACGCAGCGGCAACCTTGCCATCGCGGCCGACAACGAAGGTGGAGCGTTCAACACCCATATATGTCTTGCCGTACATGCTCTTCTCTTTCCAGACACCATAGGCCTGCAAGACTTGCTGCTGCTCGTCGGAGGCCAGAATGAGTTTGAGGCCGTGCTTGGAGATGAACTTGTCGTGGCTCTTCACCGAATCAGGTGAGAAACCGATCACCACCGCCCCAGCCTTCTCGAATTCATCCGCAAGCGCGGTGAAGTCCTTGGCCTCGACGGTGCAGCCGCTGGTGTCGTCTTTCGGATAAAAGTAGAGGACAACGGCCTTTCCGGCGAAATCGGCAAGAGAAACAGTGCCGCCGCCGTCTCGGGGCAGGGAGAAATCAGGGGCGAGATCGCCAACAGTCAAATCGGTCATGGGAAAACCTTTCTTTTGCCCGTTTTGTGGATGATCTTGGGCAGCATCGATATATAGTCCGCTCCGACAACGTCCAGAGCGACTTGATAGCGGCATCGATAGACGGAGACAATCACCGGCAGATGGCAGAGATCCGGGGCGAAAAGCTGCGGTTTCGCAAGCGGGACATAGTACCGCTGGAAGCCTTGCCGTCGGCACAGGTGGACGATCCGCTGATCGTGCATTGCCCGCCGCGTCGATCGGTTCCGCGTCGTTTTTTTCGTTTTTTTGTCGGGTTCCTTGGCTTGTGGCTGGTCGCCTTCGCGGGCCTCTATGCCGTTGTCGAAAGCGGCGCCCTGGATAAGGCGCTGGCCGAACGCGCGGCCGTTGCCCTCAACTCGTCTGTCGGTGACGGGCTTCGCGCCGACATCGGAAGTACGGCGATCAGGTTCTCCAGCCTGTTCGATATCTCCGTCGAGGCACGGGATGTTCAACTGGTCAACGATGACAGCAACGATCTTGTTGCAGTGACGAAATCGGTCCGGCTGGTGCTTGAGCCTCTAGCGCTGCTGGGTGGCAATTTCTCCGTGAGAGAGATCGTCGCGGATGGTGTTGCCCTTGATGCGGCCCTTCTCCCTGAGCGTGAACCGCTCAATCTTACCGGATTTCGAATTGACGCTCTTCCCGCGCTCCTGACCGAAGCTTTTGACAGCCTGGATGATATGAAAGACTTCATCGGTCAGCGTGGACTTGACCGGATGCGGATTGGTGGCCTTGAAATTGCGGCCAAAAGCGTCAGCGGTCGGCCTTTGACGATTGGCGTTGAAGACCTTGCGATGGAACGAGGCGTCGATGGTTCTCTGTCCATCTTTGGCGCTGTTTCGATCAACGGCCAGCAGACCGATCTGACAATTCTGAGCACGACGGTGGGGGATGAAACCCGGTCCTTGACCATGCGGATTGCAGATCTGCGGGTCACGCCTTTCCTGCTGCGGCGTGACAGTCAGGGCAATCCTCGCCAGGGATTGGACGGGCAGGCGGAAATTCTGGTAACGGCCAAAAAGGGTGTGGCTGGCCAGGAACCTCTGCTTTCATTCCAAATTCGAAGCGAAGATGCCCAGTTTTACTCTGACGGGCATTCAAGCGAACTCACGCGGGCGGATCTTCGCCTGTCCTATGACTATTCGAAAAACACGCTGGAGCTGCGCGATTCCGTTGCCGAATTCGGCCCTATGGTGATGCCTTTGAGCGGCGGTTTCATCGACCTGGACCGGCTGCCGGAAGGGGCAGGCAAGGGGCCCGGCTTTGGAATCGATCTGCTCGTGACCGGCGGACTTGCCTCGGTGCCCGCTGCGGGCGAGCAGCCTTTTCTGTTCGATCTCAAGGCATTCGGTCGCTATCTTGCCGACGAGAAGCAACTGGACCTGGACCAGCTTGCGGTCGCGACGCCGCATGGCACCATGGAAGGCTTTCTCGGGATGCGTTTCGGCGGGACTGGTCCGGAAGTGCGGTTCGAAGCTGCTATCGAGCACATGAAAACGGTTGCCATAAAACAGCTATGGCCATTCTGGATTGCCGACAAGCCGCGCGACTGGGTGCTGGAAAATGTTTTCGGCGGCACGGTCAAAAACGCCAATATCTCGGTCATTATCCCGCAGAACAGACTGTCGATCGAGCCCAGACCGCTTCAGCTTGACGAGGACGAGCTGAAGATCAGTTTTGAGATTGAGGATGCCCGTATGAATGTGGCGGGCGATATTCCGCCGTTGCGCGATATGAATGCGCGGTTTGACATGGTCGGAGCACAACTGGCCGTCGCCATCCAATCGGCGGCATCCTATTTCCCGTCTGGCCGAGTGGTGAATGTCGAGGCTGGAGCATTCTCGATCGACGATGTCTATCAGAAGCCCTTGATGGCCGATATCAGCCTCGCAATGGCTGGCAATGCAGATGCAGTGGCCGAACTTGCTTCCTTCCGTCCCATCGCGGCCCTGGAAAGAACGGAGTTTTCTGTCGCTGACTTTACCGGCCAGGTTCGAGGCAATGCGCAGTTGCGTGTCGGCCTCATCCAGAGCCAGAACCCTCCGGACACGGTCTGGAATGCATCGCTGATGCTCGACGACGTGGATGTCGCAAAACCATTTGACGGACGGAAGGTGGAGGATTTTGCGGGCAAGCTTGCACTCGATGCGGAGGCCATGCGCATTGAGGGGGCAGCGAAGGTGGACGGTATCGACATGGATATCGTTCTCGTTGAGCCGGTCCATGACAAATCCGCGACAAAGCCGGAGCGGGTCGTATCCATGGCGCTCGATAATCGGGAAAGACGCAAGCTGGTGCCCGGGCTTGATGACCTGATCGATGGCGAGATTGGCGTTCGCTTGACGCGGCGCAATCCTGAGAGGCAATCGGTTGAAGTGGACTTACGGCGCGCCAACCTGAACCTACCCTGGATTGGCTGGTCAAAAGGGCAGGGAATTGCCGCCAAAGCAAAATTCGATGTCGTGACGCGTGGGGACGAGAACCAGATTGATCGCTTCGTACTCGATGGCGACGGTTTCTATGGAGAGGGCGCTTTTGTCGTTGGTCCTGATGGGCTCAAATCGGCGAATTTCGGTAAGATCCAACTCTCTCCAGGTGACAATCTTGCTCTCACCGTTCGCGAGAACAAGGGCGCCTACAGCATCAGCGTGTCCGGAGCTCAGGTCGATGCCCGTGCTTTGATCAAGGAGCTCAAGCGGCCGGCTTCTGAGGATGCGACTAAAGCTGATCGCATCTCTGTTCGTGTTGAAGCGCAAATTGATCGCGTGGTCGGATTTGGGGACGAGACCCTGTCAGGTGTTTCGCTGCTTTACAGCGCCACTGGCGGAAAGCCTACGAGCCTCGATTTCTCCGGTGTCACGCGCAGTTCCCAAGCCGTCGTCGCAAAGCTCAGACCCGTTGATGGCCTCAATCAGGTGTCGGTGACGAGCAGTGATGCTGGTGCAGTGTCACGTTTTGCCGATCTTTACGCGCGGGTTCTCGGTGGTTTGCTGAATTTGAAGCTCAACCAGACACAGACTGGTTCCTGGTACGGGAACATTGATCTGCGCAATTTCCAGATCAACAATGAGGAGCGTCTGCAGTCGATTGTCTCGACTCCAACGGGCCAGGATGGCCGCAGTCTCAACAGCGCCGTCCGGCGCGACATTGATGTTTCATCTGCCCGCTTCCAGCGCGGTTTTGCCCGCTTGCTCTTCTCCGAGGGGACATTGAGCGTCGAAAATGGTATCGTCCGCGGCGAGCAGATAGGTGCTTCTTTCCAAGGCGTTGTGCGGGATGCGAGCGGTCGGATCGATCTGACGGGTACCTTCATGCCAGCCTATGGTCTCAATCGTCTTTTCGGTGAATTGCCGATCATCGGCGCCATTCTCGGCAACGGCAGTGATCGGGGCCTTCTCGGCATAACGTTCAAGCTCACGGGACCGACGGAACGCCCCAACCTGATCATCAATCCGCTGTCGATCATCGCACCGGGTGTATTTCGTCAGATCTTCGAGTTCCGCTAGCCGTCAAACAGAGAAAGGACCCGCTGCGTCGCGAGCCCTTCCGAATTTCGGTTATGAAAGCTGATGTTTGCGATCAAACCGGCTTGATCAGCATGTGTTTCTTCTTGCCCAGCGACAGCTTGATCACGCCATCCGCCGTGACCTCTGCTGTACCGACAGCCATGCGCTCATCGGAGACGCCGGCATCATTGATCTTCACTGCGCCGCCCTGGACGTGGCGACGGGCTTCGCCGTTTGTGGCGGCAAGGCCTGCCTTGACGATCAGGGCGAGCAGGCCGATGCCGGCCTCAAGCTCGGCGGCTGCCACTTCGACGGTCGGCAGCGTGTCGGCGAGCGCACCTTCCTCGAAGGTCTTGCGGGCCGTTTCGGCAGCCTGTTCGGCGGCGTCGCGGCCATGCAGCAGCGTCGTCACTTCCGTGGCGAGGATCTTCTTGGCTTCGTTGATTTCGGATCCGCCGAGTGCCGCGAGACGGGCGATCTCGTC
Source organism: Peteryoungia desertarenae (assembly GCF_005860795.2). Classification (GTDB taxonomy): domain Bacteria; phylum Pseudomonadota; class Alphaproteobacteria; order Rhizobiales; family Rhizobiaceae; genus Allorhizobium; species Allorhizobium desertarenae. The sequence continues at coordinate 2,960,698 of NZ_CP058350.1, read as the reverse complement.
CATCGGCAGGATGGTAAAGAGCTTGAGGAAGCGCTCGACATCGGCATCCTCGGTGTTGCGCCAGTACTGCCAGAAGTCATAGGCCGACAGCATGTCGGCATTCAGCCAGACAGCACCCGAGGCCGACTTGCCCATCTTGGCACCGGAGGAGGTGGTGAGCAGCGGTGCGGTCAGCGCATAGAGCTGCGGCGTGCCCATGCGGTGGCCGAGATCGATGCCGTTGATGATGTTGCCCCACTGATCCGAGCCGCCCATCTGCAGGCGGCAACCATAGCGCTGGTTCAGCTCGACGAAGTCGTAGGCCTGCAGGATCATGTAGTTGAATTCGAGGAAGGACAGCGACTGCTCGCGGTCGAGGCGCGTCTTGACGCTGTCGAAGGAGAGCATGCGGTTGACCGAGAAATGCCGGCCGACATCGCGCAGGAACTCAAGATAGTTCAGCGGGCGCAGCCATTCGGCATTGTTGATCATCAGGGCGCCGCCCTTGGGGCCCTTGTCGTAGTCGAGATAATGCGAGAAGCAGCGCTTGATCGAGGCGATGTTCTCCTCGATCGTTTCGATCGTCATCAGCTTGCGGGCCTCTTCCTTGAAAGAGGGGTCGCCGACCATGCCGGTACCTCCGCCCATCAGCGAGATCGGCTGATGGCCGGTTGCTTGAAACCAGCGCAGCATCATGATCTGCATCAGGTGGCCGACATGCAGAGAGGATGCCGTTGGGTCATAGCCGATATAGGCCGTCACGCTTTCCTTGGCGAGCAGGTCGTCGAGCCCCGTTTCATCGGACATCTGATGAATGAAGCCGCGCTCGGAGAGGATGCGGAGGAAATCGGACTTGAACTTCGTCATGACGCTGTTGCTTTCGGTTTCTCTGGTCTTTCGGTGGCAATCTTGGAAATCCGCGCGGGCTTTAGCATTGTTTTTTGAATTGTGCACCCGTCTCGGTCATGAATGTCGGGCGTGAGTGGCAGTCGAATCGGGTGGCAAATGGCGGAAATGAAGACGGCGATCGGGTTGATGAGCGGCACCTCGATGGATGGCATCGATGTGGCGCTGGTGCGCACCGATGGCGAGACGGTGGTCGAGCGTGGGTCTTTTCTCTCCGTGCCCTGCGAACCGGCCTTCCGCGACCGGCTCAAGCAGGCGCTGGAAGATGCCAAGGCAATCAAGCATCGCGACGAGCGCCCGGGTGACCTCTCACGTATGGAAAGGGACCTCACTTTACGTCATGCCGAAGCTGTCGCGCTTTTCCTGCAGCAACAGAAGCTGAAGCGCGAGGACATCGACCTCATCGGCTTCCACGGCCAGACCGTGTTGCATCGACCTGACGAGGGATTGACCGTCCAGCTTGGCGACGGGCCGCTGCTGGCAGCCGAAACCGGCATCGATGTCGTCTATGACATGCGCGCCAATGACATGGTCCATGGCGGGCAGGGCGCGCCGCTGGTTCCGGTCTATCACCAGGCACTCGCTCATCAGATTCCGGCAGCGGACTGGCCGGTCTGCTTCGTCAATATCGGCGGCATCTCGAACCTCACCTTCCTCGACCGCGACGGCGCGATCATCGGCTTCGACAGCGGACCGGGCAATACACTGATCGACCAATGGGTCGAGGCCCATGCCGGCATTCCCTATGACGATGGCGGCCGCATCGCTTCTGAAGGGGCGGTCATCGTGGCGCTCGCCGAGCGCTATCTCGACAATCCCTTCTTCACGGCGCAGTCCCGCCGCTCGCTCGACCGCAACGACTTCCGTCCACCGGAAGGGCATGAGGCCGAACTGTCGGACGGCGCCCGCACGCTTGCCTTCGTCTCTGCCGCGGCGATCCTCAAATCCGCAGGCCACCTGCCGACCCCGCCGAAAACCTATGTGATCTGCGGCGGTGGCCGCCTGAACCGGACGATCATGGCGGATCTGGTGCGCCTCGCCGGCGAACAGGGTGCAAGGGTGGTGACCGCCGAGCAGGCGGGCTTTGATGGCGATTCCATGGAGGCGGAAGCCTGGGCCTATCTGGCCATTCGGTCGACAAGGGGCCTGCCGCTGACATTTCCGGGGACGACAGGCGTCAGGCAACCGGTTAGCGGAGGCGTGCTGGTGCAGGCTGCACTCAGCCCGGACGCGCCAGGGTCGCCCCGAACGCCGCCAGTGCCATAATGACCGCTTCGGCTCGCTGACCGCTTTCGGTCAGTGTGTACTCGGTCTTTGGCGGCACGGTTGGATAGATTGTCTTCGATATCAAGCCCTTCTCCTCCAGCATTGTCAGCCTGGCCGCGAGCATTCGGGGGCTGATGCCGGTGAGTGAGCGCTGGAGCTCGGAATAGCGTTTCGTGCCGGACATCAGGTCCCGGAGGATCAGGCTCGTCCACTTGCCGTCGAACACAGTGGCGGCTGCCGCCACAGGGCAGCCACTGTCGCAGTTTCCGTCAATTTTCATCATTGTTTTCAGGGGCATGGCATAAATCTTCAAGCTATACTTTTGGTAACTACTTCCGAATGTATAGCGGCATCGGCTATCTCTTAGCAATCATTTTTGCAGGAGAAAAGAAAATGAAGCCCTTGAAAATCGTCTTGTGGATCGTCGCCGTCTCGCAATGGGTGTTGGGCCTTCTGTGCCTCTTGGCGCCTCAGCAGTTCTTCACGGCCATGGGGCTCGCCCCGCTGCCGGACGACAACCGGTACATGATTGCAATGCTTGCCGCCCGGTTCCTCGCTTATGGTTTCGGCATGATGCATCTTGCTCGGCAGCAGGAGCCGTCACGCTTCTGGCTCGGCAACATGGTGCTAATCCAGGTTATCGATCTGGCAGCCGGCCTCTATTACACCGCGGAAGGGTCGGTGACCTTGGCGACCAGCGCATTTCCGATGTTCAACGCGGCGGTCTTCATTGCGCTGCTCGTCTGGCTGATGCCGCGTTCTCAGGAAAAACGGATGGAGGTCTATGCAGGACCCAGCCTCTGAAATGCCCAGCCGCAAAAAAATCTGACGGCACCCTTCGTGTCCACACGCATCACGTCCAATGCAGAGCCGGAACGACGGAAGCGTTCCGGCTCTGATCATTTGCGTGGCAAAGGTGACATCGGGGGCTGCTTCGCAAAGGCGAGCCCATCGCGCAATCCCACTTCATAGGCATGCCGGATGCCGGCAGCGTCGCCGACGGCGAATTTGCTGACCGGGATGTCTTCGCTTGGGCCAACCGCCACGCGATGGGGGGCGGAGGGTGGCTTGCGGCCAAATCGGGTGGTCAGGAGCAGTGTCTTCCAGCCTTTGTTCTCGACCTCGGTGAGCTTCATCAGCGGTGGATTGTCGACGAGGCCCCCGTCAAGATAGGCGCGGCCTCTGACACGACCGACCGGCATGAAGGGCGGCACAGACGAGGTTGCCATCAGCGCATCGACCAGTTCGCCGGGATAGTCGAGATTGTGTGTCGAAATCCAGGTCGGGCGCAATTTCATCCTGAGGCCCGCCTTGGAATGGGTGCCGTCGGTCAGAAGCTTCTCGATCTGGTAAGCGCCAATCGAGCCGAGCGCGCCCAGCGCACCGGGCATCCAGTCGGGCAGACCGGAGAGCTGGATCAGCATGGGTGGGGCGGCCTTCAGGGCCACAAGCTCACCCTCTTTGAATTCACTGGCAAGCAATTGCCGAAAGAGATTTCCCACCACAAGCGGTGATTCCCGCCGCTTGAGCGCACGCCAATCGAGGTCACGCTCGCCTTTTTCGGCGAAGGCGAAGGCCGAGGTGCGCACGCGGTCGCCGACGCCGGCAAGAAACATTGCACCGTGATAGGCGCCGGCTGAAACGGCGACGTAAAAACGCGGGTTGAGCGGCTGGTGCTCGCTGAAGGCTTTCAGGAAACCGCTCTGCCAATAGCAGCGGTTGCCACCGCCTGCGAGACCAACGGCGTCAAATGTGAAATGGGAGGTCATGGTTGATAGCTCTCCATGAACGCGGCATCTCAGAGGTCACCAGATGACTTTTAAGAAGGCCGCTGGTCCTCAAAAGCAAATGGCGCGGAAATCATCCGCGCCAGGTCCGTCTTGTGTGTTGGATCTACCGGATCCGCTTGGCGGCCGGTTCCGGGACCAGTTCGCCGTCGAGGCGGCGGTCGAGATAGTCTTCGCATTCGGCCATGAGCGTTTCCACTTGGCCGTTGAAGAAGTGGTTGGCGCCCGGCACCGTCTTGTGGGTGATCAGAATGCCTTTCTGCGTCTTCAGCTTGTCAACCAGGCCCTGGACGTCCTTTTCCGGGGCGACCTTGTCGGAGTCACCATGGATAATAAGGCCAGACGACGGGCAGGGAGCGAGAAAGGAGAAGTCATAAATGTTTGGCTGCGGCGCAATCGACATGAAGCCTTCGATTTCAGGGCGGCGCATCAGAAGCTGCATGCCGATCCAGGCACCGAAGGAATAGCCGGCAACCCAGCAGCTCTTGGAGTCTGGATGCAGGCTCTGAACCCAGTCGAGTGCTGAAGCAGCATCGGACAATTCACCCGCTCCATGGTCGAACTCGCCCTGGCTGCGCCCGATCGAGCGGAAATTGAAGCGGAGGGTGGTGAAGCCGCGCTTCTGGAACATGTAAAAGAGCTGGTAGACGATCTGGTTGTTCATCGTCCCGCCGAATTGCGGATGCGGATGCAAAATGATGGCAATCGGTGCGCTTTTTTCCTTGGACGGCTGGTAACGTCCTTCAAGACGACCCGCCGGGCCGTTGAAAATGACTTCGGGCATGAAGACTCCGGTCCGTAATAATTCCAGGTTCCTGCACAACAAATTAGCGTGCTGACTTGACGAGATCAGTCAGCTTTCCTAAAACGAAGTTTAGAACCGTTCGAAACTGGATGGCCTGCCATCCGAGGTGAACGTGTCATAGGACAAGCCCGACGTGAATTTCAAGGAAAATGCGCGGGTGTCGATCAGGTGAAAAGCAAGGCGGAATGGCGAAAGAGCGAATCTACCTCGACTGGAATGCGACGGCGCCGCTTCTTGGCGACGCCCGCAATGCCATGCTCGCGGCGCTCGATCTGCCAGGCAATCCCTCTTCGGTGCATGCCGAAGGGAGGGCGGCTCGCGGTGTCATAGAGCAGGCGCGCCGCGAGGTGGCCGCTTTAATTGGGGCGCGTTCCGCCAACGTGGTGTTTGCTGCGAGCGCCACCGAGGCCGCCAACCTCGTTTTGTCGCCGGTCTATATGATGGGTCGGGCGGAGATTTCTGTGGGTCATCTCCTTGTTTCGGCGATCGAGCATCCCGCAGTCCGCACAGGGGGTCGTTTTTCCCCTGAGCAGATGAGCGAGATCCGTGTTGAGCGTTCAGGGGTGATCGATCTGGAAGCGCTTGAGGCAGCTCTGTCTGCTCATGATGCTTCAAGCGGCATCCCCATGGTCGCGGTCATGCTCGCCAACAACGAAACCGGTATCATTCAACCCATCCAGCAGATTGCTGAAATCGTGCGAAAGCACCGTGGCCTGCTGGTTGTCGACGCCGTGCAAGCTGTCGGGCGGATGGCCGTTGACATTGAGGCGCTTGGTGCAGATTTCCTGATCCTGTCAGCCCATAAGCTCGGTGGTCCGAAGGGTGCCGGGGCGCTGGTTTCGCGCGGTGAGACCTTGATGCCGGCTCCGCTGGTGCGTGGCGGTGGCCAGGAAAAGGGGCACAGGGCGGGCACCGAGAACCTTGCTGCGATTGCCGGATTTGGCGCTGCTTGCAGGGTGATGGCTGAAAACCTGGTTTGCCGTAACGAAGCTATTGAGCAAAAGCGGGATCGGCTGGAGGAGGCGCTTCAGCGTATCGCGCCAGACATTGTGATCTATGGTCGGGGTGTTTCTCGTATTGCCAATACGAGCTTTTTCCACCTTCCAGGCATGAAGGCTGAGACCGGGCAGATCGCCTTCGATATCGAAGGTATTGCCCTTTCCGCCGGTGCAGCTTGCTCGTCTGGCAAAGTGGGTGCGAGCCATGTGCTGACGGCGATGGGAGAGGATGCGGCCACAGGTGCTCTGCGGATTTCGCTCGGCCCAACGACGACAGTTCAGGATATCGACACCGTTATCGCTGCGTTCAGCAAAATTGCAGGAAGGCGCAGGCTTTCCGGCAAGGCTGCTTAAATTGAGGCAATTCGGCGTATTGAGCCGATTTGCCTTGCCACCGGGGGTGAAATACCACCTCCAGACATTACATAGGGTGGGATACACCGCCCAACGTTAACAAGCTGCCGGAATTTGGCCCGGCAAGATTGGAGAACGACCATGGCTGCTGTGCAGGAAACGATCGATCAGGTCCGCCAGATCGACGTCGACCAGTACAAGTACGGTTTTGAAACCACGATCGAAGTCGACAAGGCCCCGAAGGGCCTGTCGGAAGACATCGTCCGCTTCATTTCGGCCAAGAAGAACGAGCCGGAATGGATGCTCGAATGGCGCCTCGACGCCTACAGGCGCTGGCTGACGATGGTCGAGCCCAGCTGGGCGCGCGTCGACTATCCGAAGATCGACTTCAACGACATCTACTACTACGCCGCACCGAAGACGGCTGCCGGCCCGAAGTCGCTGGACGAAGTCGACCCGGAACTCCTCAAGGTCTATGAGAAGCTCGGCATTCCGCTGAAAGAGCAGGAAATGCTGGCCGGCGTCCAGTCATCGAAGATCGCCGTCGACGCCGTCTTCGATTCGGTCTCCGTTGTCACGACCTTCAAGGAAGAGCTCAAGAAGGCCGGCGTGATCTTCATGTCGATCTCGGAAGCCGTGCGCGAATATCCCGAGCTGGTGAAAAAATATCTCGGCTCAGTTGTCCCGGTCACCGACAATTATTATGCGACGCTGAATTCGGCCGTCTTCACCGACGGTTCCTTCGTCTTCATCCCGAAGGGCGTTCGCTGCCCGATGGAGCTCTCGACCTATTTCCGCATCAACGAGAAGAACACCGGCCAGTTCGAGCGCACGCTGATCATCGCCGAAGAAGGCGCTTACGTTTCCTATCTCGAAGGCTGCACGGCACCCCAGCGCGACGAAAACCAGCTGCATGCAGCCGTCGTCGAACTCGTGGCGCTCGATGATGCCGAGATCAAGTATTCGACCGTCCAGAACTGGTATCCGGGCGACAAGGACGGCAAGGGCGGCATCTACAACTTCGTGACCAAGCGCGGCGATTGCCGTGGTGCGCGCTCGAAGATCTCCTGGACCCAGGTCGAAACCGGCTCGGCCATCACCTGGAAATACCCATCCTGCATCCTGCGCGGCGACGACAGCCAGGGCGAGTTCTACTCGATCGCCGTCTCCAACGGCCATCAGCAGGTCGACAGCGGCACCAAGATGATCCATCTCGGCAAGAACACCAAGAGCCGGATCATCTCCAAGGGCATCTCGGCCGGCGTGTCGCAGAACACCTATCGCGGCCAGGTCTCGATGCATCGCAAGGCGGCAAATGCGCGGAACTTTACGAACTGCGATTCGCTCCTGATCGGGGACACCTGCGGCGCGCATACCGTGCCTTACATCGAGGTGAAGAACTCGACGGCCAAGGTGGAGCACGAGGCGACGACCTCGAAGATTTCCGAGGACCAGAAGTTCTACGCCATGCAGCGCGGCATCCCGGAAGAAGAGGCGATCGCGCTCATCGTCAACGGCTTCGTCCGCGACGTCATCCAGCAGCTGCCGATGGAATTCGCAGTTGAAGCGCAGAAGCTGATCAACATCTCGCTGGAGGGTTCGGTCGGCTGATGAAGCGGCGCGATCAGCCCTTTGCGGTCGTCATCCTCGGGCTTGTCCCGAGGATCTACTGCCGGCGAGGCTGATGCGCGATGTCCGGCTTCGTTTACATGATGTCGGACAAGCCACGTGGCGTGATTTACACCGGGGTGACCAGCGACCTTCAGGGGCGCATATGGGAACACCGAAATGAAGTGAGGGAAGGTTTTACGTCCAGATACAATGCGAAGCTTTTGGTGTGGTTCGAGCAGCATCCGAACATCGTCCTCGCGATCCGACGAGAGAAGTCTATGAAGCGCTATCTGCGGGACTGGAAGATCAAGCTGATCGAAGGGCTAAACCCGACATGGCTCGATCTCTATGACCGGATCTATGAGATCGAAAACGTCTACTCACCGCATCCGAGTTCACCGCAATGGTCGGACTATAACTGAAACGGCAGTGGATCCTCGGGACAAGCCCGAGGATGACGAACATGAAAAGACGTGCCTTCACCAGGCGCAACAGGAAACGACAGGCGGCCCTTGAACCGCCCGATGGACAGGAAGACAGACATGCTTGAAATCAGAAATCTCCATGCCCGCATCGCCGAAGACGGCACCGAAATCATCCGCGGCCTGAACCTCACCGTGAAGGCCGGCGAAGTCGCCGCCATCATGGGCCCGAACGGTTCGGGTAAGTCGACGCTGTCCTACATCCTGTCGGGCCGCGAAGACTATGAAGTTACCGAAGGCGATATCCTCTACAACGGCGAGAGCATTCTGGAACTCGACCCGGCCGAGCGCGCCGCCAAGGGCATCTTCCTCGCCTTCCAGTACCCGGTCGAAATCCCGGGCGTCGCCACCATGCAGTTCCTCAAGGTCGCGATGAACTCGCAGCGCAAGGCGCGTGGCGAGGACGAGCTGACGACGCCGGACTTCATGCGCCGCGTCAAGGAAGCCGCTGCCGAGCTGAAGATCAACCCGGACATGCTCAAGCGTCCGCTCAATGTCGGCTTCTCCGGCGGTGAGAAGAAGCGCGCCGAAATCCTGCAGATGGCGCTGCTCGAGCCGAAGCTCTGCATCCTCGACGAAACCGACAGCGGCCTCGATATCGACGCTCTCAAGATCGTCGCCGATGGCGTGAACGCGCTGAAGCGTCCCGACCGCGCAACTGTTGTCATCACCCACTATCAGCGCCTGCTCGACTACATCGTGCCGGACACCGTTCACGTCCTTTACAAGGGCCAGATCATCAAGTCCGGCGACAAGTCGCTGGCGCTTGATCTGGAAGCGAACGGCTATGCCGACATCACGGGGCAGGCTGCCTGAGTTCGGGCCGAGTTTGAAGGAGTTGCAACGATGACATTGCAAGCGGCCAACCGGCTCACCGCAGCCGAGACCCAGCTCATCGACGCCTATACCAACCAGATCGGCAGCTTGCCCGGCGATGGCGCCGTGCTTCTGAAGCGTGACGGCCTGTTCGACGCGCTGAAGCGCCAGGGTCTGCCGACGCGCCGCATCGAGACCTTCCACTATACGGACCTCAAGGCGCTGCTGCGTGCCCTTCCGGCCGACGAGCCGCAGGCGGTTGCCAAGGCGGTCAATCCGCTGGTGTCTGGCGCAACCGTGCTCAATATCCTGCAGGGCGTGGCCCAGGCCCCCGCTGCGCTGCCGGAAGGCCTTGGCGTTTCGCTCTATCGCGATGCGCTGACGAACGGTGACGCCGCTGAAGGTCTGACCGCTTTCAACGGTGACGACACGATCGGCCGCCTGAACGGCGCTTTCGTGCGCGATGGCTTCACGCTCGACGTGGCCGAAGACGCCGACATCGAAGCGCCGATCGAACTGCAGTCGGTGCATGCCGCCGGCCAGCTGCATCTGCGCTTCCCGGCCAGCTTCGGCAAGGGTTCCAAGGCCACCGTCATCGAGCGCCATATCGGCCAGAGCGGTTCGGCCGCACTCGCCTCTGTTGTCGCCGACCTGAAGCTCGGCGAGGGTTCCGAGATCACCTGGGTGATCCTGCAGGGCGAAGGCGATGCCGACACGCATCTTGGCCAGATCCGCGCCGAACTCGGCACAGACGCCAAGTTCCGCCTCTTCGTCGTCAATGCGGGCGGCAAACTGGTCCGTCAGGAAGTGCATGTGAAGGCGGCAGGCGAAGGCTCCGACTTCATGCTGCGCGGCGTCAACCTGCTCGGCGGTGACACCCATACCGACGTCACGATGACGCTCGGCCATAACGTCCCGAACACGACCTCGACAGAAATCATCCGCAATGTCGTCTTCGATCGCGCCAAGGGTGTGTTCCAGGGCATGATCCGGGTTGCTCCGGATGCCCAGAAGACCGATGCGCGCATGGCCTGCAACACGCTGCTGATGTCTGACGATGCCGAGTTCTCGGTGAAGCCGGAGCTTGAAATCTTTGCCGATGACGTGCAGTGCGCCCATGGCGCGACGGTCGCCGACATCGTCAAGAGCCATCTCTACTACCTGATGTCGCGTGGCATTCCGGAAAAGAAGGCCCGTGCGCTGCTAATCAATGGCTTCGTTGCCGAAATCGTCGAGGAGCTCGAAAACGAGCCGCTCGTCGAGGCTCTGGAAGAGATCATCACCGACTGGCTGGAGCACCATGGCTGACACGATCGCGGCACGGACAGGTTACGACGTTGAAGCCGTCAGACGGGATTTCCCGATCCTGTCGCGCGAGGTCTATGGCAAACCGCTGGTTTATCTCGACAATGCCGCCTCGGCCCAGAAGCCGCGGCAGGTGATCGACGCGATCAGCAACGCCTATTCGAACGAATATGCCAATGTGCATCGTGGCCTGCATTTCCTGTCCAATGCCGCGACGGACGCCTATGAAGCGGCGCGCGAGAAGGTGCGTCGCTTCCTGAATGCCCCTTCGATTGACGAGGTGATCTTCACCAAGTCCTCCACCGAGGCGATCAACACGGTCGCCTATGGCTGGGGCATGAAGCATATCGGCGAAGGCGACGAGATCGTGCTCTCGATCATGGAGCACCATTCCAACATCGTGCCCTGGCATTTCCTCCGGGAACGCAAGGGTGCCAAGCTCGTCTGGGCCCCGGTCACCGACGAAGGCGCCTTCGATATGGAAGCCTTCGAAAAGTGCCTCACAGAGCGTACCAAGCTGATCGCCATCACCCATATGTCGAACGCGCTCGGTACCGTCGTGCCGATCAAGGAGGTCTGCCGCATTGCCCGTGAGCGCGGCATCGCCGTCATGGTCGATGGCAGCCAGGGCGCGGTGCATATGCCTGTCGACGTCCAGGATCTCGGTTGCGACTGGTATGCCGTGACCGGCCACAAGCTCTATGGTCCCTCAGGCATCGGCGTACTCTATGGCAAAATGGACCGCCTGCGCGACATGGACCCGTTCATGGGCGGCGGTGAGATGATCATCGAGGTGGCCGAAGATCGCGTGACCTATAACGAGCCGCCGCATCGCTTCGAGGCCGGCACGCCGCCGATCGTCCAGGCAATCGGCCTTGGCTACGCGCTCGACTATATGGAGAGCCTTGGCCGCGAGGCGATTGCAGCCCACGAGGAAAGCCTGCGCGCCTATGCGCATGAGCGTCTGTCGGCGATCAATTCGCTGCGCATCATCGGCAACGCGCCGGGCAAGGGGGCGATATTTTCCTTCGAGCTCGCTGGCATCCATGCCCATGACGTGTCCATGCTGATCGATCGCCGCGGCGTTGCAGTCAGGGCCGGCACCCATTGCGCGCAGCCACTGCTTGCCCGTTTCGGCGTGACTTCAACATGCCGTGCGTCTTTCGGGCTTTACAATACGCGCGAGGAGGTCGACGCTCTGGCGGATGCGCTCGACTATGCGCGAAGCTTCTTCGCCTGAGGAATGATAGAATGACTGAGACCGATACAAAACCGGATGTCCGTGAAGGCATCGTGCAGACAGCCCTGCCTGCCGACGAGGTCGCTCGATTGTCGGACGACATCATTGCGGCGCTGAAGACGGTTTATGATCCGGAAATTCCGGCAGATATCTTTGAACTCGGCCTGATCTATAAGATCGATATTGAGGATGACAGAACCGTCAAGATCGTCATGACGCTGACTGCGCCTGGATGCCCGGTGGCTGGCGAGATGCCTGGCTGGGTCGAGAACGCGGTCGGTGCGGTCGAAGGCGTTTCGGGCGTCGAGGTCGAGATGACATTTGATCCACCATGGACGCCGGACCGCATGTCCGAAGAGGCACAGGTGGCCGTTGGTTGGTACTGACGTCGGCGATTGGCCCATGATTGGCCGTGACACCGGTTCGGGAAGTTCCTAGTCTGGTCAGCGCTCTTGGAGGTTCAGATCAGCATGCCACAGGTGACGACAATCATTGTCAATCTCGATGCTGAAGCGCTTCAGGTGGTTGAGGGGGCCATAGCCTCCGGCGAGTTCGGTTCAGCGCAGGAGGTTATTCTCGCTGCGCTGGGTGACTGGCAGATCAACAGACTGCTGAATG